>WYBK01000013.1 GCA_011525905.1 Acidobacteriota bacterium | reverse complement strand
GCTCGATACTCGACGAAGAACTGCTCGGTCAGGAAATCGTGCACGGCGACCGGCAAGAGCCCGGCCTCCGCCATCGCGGCATCGACCTCCTCGCGGGTCATCTCCTGCTCGGGTGGCGGCCCCCAGGGACGCTCCTCGAGCGGCTTGGGCCGGAAGTCGATGATCACGATCCGGCCGCCCGGGGCCAGCCCCGTCCGCAGCCGCCGCGCGTAGGCGGCTCGGTCGCGGACGTAGTGGAGTGTGTCGACCATGAGCACGGTGTCGACGCCGCCGGGCGGCAGGCCGGGATCGTCGGCGGCCACCTTCGCCACCCGCACGTTGGTCAGCCCCTCCTCGGCGATGCGGCGGCGCAGGTGCTCGAGCAGCGTCTCGTTGATGTCGAGCGCCCAGACCGTGCCCTGCTCGCCCACCGCGCGGGCGAGGCGTACCGTGAAGTAGCCCGAGCCGGCTCCGACGTCGGCGACTCGCTCGCCGGGGCGCAGCGCGAGCGTTTTGAGCACCCGATCCGGCTGCTGATAAAGGTCGCGCTCCGGGCGCTCGAGCAGCCAGAGGTAGCCCTTCAACCAGACCGCTCGAGTCAGGGTGCGAAAGCGCTCCTGCTCGCGCAGCGTCGCGAAAGCCTCGTCGGCGCGCAGCTCCTGGACCGAGAGTAGGCCCGCCGCGGCGGCGCGCTCGAGCCAATCGAGGGCCTCCTTCTCGTGGCCGAGCCGCGCGTGGAGGCGCGCGACCGCGTAGAGCGCGTCGACGTGGCGCGGCTCGATCGCCTCGTTGACGCGCATGGCGAGCGCGAGGGCGCGCTCGTCGTCACCCGCGGCGAGCGCGGCGTTGAGCTCGCTTTCGAGCGCGGACAGCTCGGGAGGCGATTCCGGGCGGACGAGCTCCGGAATGAGCAGCAGCGTCAGGGCGAGGAGGTAAGCGAGCGTCAGACGAAGACGGAACGGAAGTGGCGGGATGCTCGAGCGCATGCCGAACCCTCCCACGTGGAAGCGACAGCCGGGCTCCGAAACTCCTCCGGAAGCTCCACCGATCGCCGACAGGAGGATCCTAGACCCGAGCCTGCCGTACCGAAGCCACCCGGCAGCCCTCCACGTCTCAGTCGAGCCTCGTCGAGGAAGGCACCTTCCTCGGCACCTTCTTCGGCGGGTCCAGCGCCGGCGGCGTCTGGCGGGCCGCCTCGAGCGGGTCGTCGCGGACTCCTGAAGCCACGCTGTCAGGAGGGCGGCGCCAGACTCCCCGGCAACGTGGCGATCCCGCCGCGACCGACCGGAGGAGCAAGACCATGCCCGTTACCACCGCCGTACCGACCGTCGACTGGCGC
Organism: Acidobacteriota bacterium; assembly: GCA_011525905.1. GTDB lineage: Bacteria > Acidobacteriota > Thermoanaerobaculia > Multivoradales > JAGPDF01 > JACTMI01. Next base: position 8,859 of record WYBK01000013.1, on the reverse strand, counting down.
GCCGAGGCGCTCGAGGAGATTGCCGCCACCCGCCGCTTCTTCGACCGCACGACGAGCGTCTTCGAGGAGGCCGACTCGGGCTTTCGCGCCACGCCCGAGACGATGACCGTCGCCAGCCAGGTCGCCCACGCCGCGCAGGTGATCGACTGGTTCCGCGAGGGGTCGTTCCACGACTGCTGGGACCTCGATTTCGCGGGTCAGACGGCGGTGACCGACGCGGTGAGCTCGCTCACCGCCGCTCGGCGCTGGCTGGGCGAGGCCTGGGAGCGGCTGCGCGCCGATGTCGCGGAGCTGCCGGAGGCGAAGCTCTACGAGACGATGGCCGACAATCCGATCGTGCCGGGCCGGCCCCGCCTTCACGCGGTGAAAGCGGCGGTCGACCACTGCGGCCACCACCGCGGCGCGCTGGCGGTCTACGCGCGCCTGCTCGGCAAGGTGCCGCCGATGCCTTACGGCGAGGACTGAGGCGTGCCGCCGCCGCAGGCGCGATCGCGTGCGCGCCAGGCGGCGATCTCCTCCTCGACCTGGCGAAGGTAATCGGCGAGCGTGCGCCCGGGCTCGTCGACGAAACTCTCGTCGCTGACCGCAGCCGCGACCATCCGGTCGAGCCGGAAGTTGCGGAAGTTGATGCGCAGCTCGCACCAGGCGACGAGCAGCCAGACCGGTGGATAGAAGGCCAGGGCGAGCGGGCGCACGCTGCGCTCGCTCGCCCGTCCCGCCTCGTCGCGGTAGTCGAGCGCCACCTTGCGCCGGTCGCGGATGGCGCGACGCAGGTCGCCCAGCGGCAGCCGCTCGCCGCGCGGCTCGTCGCGCGCGGGGACGTAGATCCGGGTCTCCTCGACCAGCCGCTCGCGCCCGCGAGGCAGCACCGCCTCGATCTTGGCGAGCGCCGAGCGGGCCGCGCCGGCGAGCACGGCATCCCCCCACGCCTCGGCGGTGCGCGCGCCGAGCACCAGCGCCTCGACCTCTTCGCGATCGAACATCAGCGGCGGCAGCTCGAACCCGGTCAAGCGGTAGCCGACCCCGGCCGCGCCCGCGATCGGAACCCCCGACGCCGACAGATCCGCGACGTCGCGATAGACAGTCCGCTCCGACACCTCGAGCCGCCGCGCCAGCTCCCGCGCCGTCACCACCCGGCCACGCCGCAGCTCGAGGAGCAGTCGGAAGAGCCGATCCGCGCGCCGCACGGAGCGAGGCTAGCGCAGCCGCCCGGGAAAGGGCTCCTCTCGTCGATCGGGCCCCCGATGGGCGAGTGGACGCGCGCCGAGTGGACGAGTGCCAGCCGATTCGCGCTCGTTACGGGTCCCGGAAATCGGCTGGCACCTTCGCGCCGAGCGCCTGCCGGGGGCTCATGGACGACGAAGGGCCCGCAGCCCGACGGCTCGGACGGCCCGCGGTTCGCGCCGGGTCGGGGTCTCGGTAGGCTCTCCGTCGGAACCCGGCTGGCACCGCGTCGCGGCCCGGGGTAGCGCAACCAGGGGCGATCCGGCCGACGGGGCGATGCGGTCGGGAGCCTCGCGCTCCGAGGCCGCGACGGGAGTCCCTGCTACCATGAAGTCTTACCGGAGAGCGCTCGAGCGGCGCGGAGGGAGTCCGATGCCGACACCGCAGGGCGCCGCACGACATCGAGTCGCTGGGTGAGCCTCGGATCGCGTGCTCTCCGGCCTCCGGATGGCTTCCGGCATGCGCCGATCCGCCGGGGTGACGCCGCCTACGAGGCCGCGCGTCACGTCTGGAACGGCTGCCACGACCGCAGGCCCGAGTGGATCTTGCCCTGCGCCTCCGCCGGGGAGGTCGCGGCCGCCGTACTCTTCGCCCGCGAGATCGTCCTGCCTCTCGCGGTGCGCGGCGGCGGGCACTCGTTCCCCGGCTACGGCACCTGCGACGGTGGCGTCGTGGCGGACCTCGGGCCCCTCGCGCGAATCGAGGTCGACGCCGCCGGCCGACGCGCCCGAGTCGGCGGCGGTGCGACTTGGGGCGCCCTGGACTCGGCGACCGCCCCTCACGCGCTCGCTGTTCCCGGCGGCCTCGTCTCGACCACGGGAGTCGGCGGCCTCACCTTGGGCGGCGGCATCGGATGGCTCTCGCGTGCCTACGGTCTCACGTGCGACCAGATGATCGGCGCCGAGGTGGTGCTCGCCGACGGCCGGCGAGTCTGGACCGACGAGTCGGAGGAGCCGGATCTTCTCTGGGCCTTGCGTGGAGGAGGCGGTAACTTCGGCGTGGTGACGCGCTTCGATTTCCGTCTGCGACCGCTGCCCGCTGGAGGAGAGGTGCTCGGCGGCATGGTCCTCCATCCCGCCACCGCGGCGGGACGCGTGTTGCGACGGCTCGCCGAGCTCGCCGACACGTTGCCGGAGCAGGCCTCGACGCTCGCCGCTTTCGTCAGCGTGCCGCCCTTGCCCTCCCTGCCCGCGAGCCTCCACTTCACGCCGGTGCTGGCGCTCGCGCTCTGTGACATCGGCGAGGCCGACGAAGCGGAGGCCCGCGTGCGGCCGCTGCGCGAGCTGGCGGCCCCGCTCGCCGACCTCGTGCGGCGCCAGCCGTACGTCGAGCTGCAGCGGATGTTCGACGCGGGAGCGCCTGCGGGACTGCGCCAGTACGGCCTCGGCGCCAATCTCGCCGCGCTCACGGAAGGAGCGATCGACTTGCTGAGCGAGCACGCTGCGCAACGCCCGACGCCGCTCTGCCAGATCCACCTCCATCAGCTGGGTGGCGCGGTCGCGCGCGTCGAGGAGGCCGCTACCGCTTACGCCGGCCGCGACGCCGGCTGGGTGGTCCACTGGATCGCCACCTGGACCGATCCGGCCGACGACGAGCGCGCGCGCGACTGGGCGCGGGAGGCACGGGCACAGCTCTCCTCGCTCGCCGCCGGCCGCACCTATGTCAACTTCCTCGGTGAGAGCGGTCCCGACGCCGTGCATCGAGCTTACGGCGAGGCGAAGCACGACCGGCTGCGCGCCCTCAAGGGCCGCTACGATCCCGGCAACCTTTTCCGGATCAACGCCAACATCCCGCCCGCCGGCTGAGCGACGCCGGCCGCCCGGCCACGGTTCACCTCCGGTTCACCTTCGCGACGGTCCCGCGCGGCCGGCGGATCCCTACACTCCGCGCAGACCAAGAGGGGGGTTCCCATGATCGGCAGGCACTGTCGACTCGCAGTCTTGATGTGCGCGACCGCGCTGGCCGGCGCGTGCCAGGACGACTCGGCGCATGTCAGCCCAACGGCGCCTTCGCCCGTAGCGCCCTCGCCGCCCACGCTGATCGGCACCTTCGGCGGATCGGTCACCATCCTCGGCGCGGACCCTGGGAGGGACTGCCTCGCGAAGGCCCTCGCGGGCGACGCCGATTCGGCCCACGAAGGCTGGGTGACTCTCGTTCAGGCCGTCGAGGGCGCTTTCGACTCCGTGTATTACTTGGATTTCCTCGACGCGCACGGTTGGGGCGATGGTTGTGGCGCCCGAATCCAGCGCATGGGAGGGGGCGCTCTCGAGCTGGAGCTCCGGCCCTGCTACCCGCCCCTTCGCCAGGGAGACTGGACGTACGGTTCCGGGTGCGCGCCCGCGGATGCGGTGGTCGAGGGGGTGAGAATGATCCTGCCGGAGCCCGCGGGCAACCCGGTCGTGATCCATGGCCCGGGCTCGGTGACCTTGAGGAGAAGCGCGGCGTCGGCTCCCGACGTCACGATCGCGCTCTTTTTCGATCTCGAGTGGAGGCTCTGAGTCCGGACAGGCGGAAGCCGCTCCGATCGCGCAACGCGTCGAGGCGGGGGTCGACTCGCCAGAAGCGCGTCCAGGGGTCGCGCTCGGCGTGAGCGAGCGCTAGCTCGGCGAGCGTCCGCTCGCAGTCGCCGCGAGCCAGCGCGAGCAGCGCGCGCTCGAAGGGGGAGAAGTGGGCGCCGAGCTCGACCAGGGCGGCGAGGGCCTCGTGGGCCTCCTCGGAACGTCCCATGGCCGCCAGGATCCGCACCCGCTCGCGCCGTGCCCAGCGGGTCTCGTTAGTGGTCGCCGCTTCGTCGAGCGCGGCGAGCGCAGCCTCGAGTCGGCCGGCGCGCTCGAGAATCCAGGCGCGAACGATCCAGGCGACCGCGAAGTCGGGCGCGGGCTCGAGCACCGCCAGGGCGTCGTCGTAGCGGCGCGCGAAGAAGAGGGTCCAACCGAGATGGGCGGCGGTGGGCGGGGCGCCCGGGTCGAGGGCGTGGCCTTGACGAGCCGCCCCGATCGCCTCCTCGAAGCGTCCGCGCGAGGCGAGCAGCAGGGCCAGCCAGCCGTAGGCCAGGGTTTCGCGCGGGGCGCGCGCGAGGGCCGTTCGGTAGGCCTCTTCGGCGCGGCGCGGCGCACGCTCGAGCCACTCGCGGCGCATTCCCTCGACCGCCCAGGAGGCGCCCTCCCGGGGAGCGACGGCGAGGCTGCGCTGGGCGGCCCACGCCAGCCGCTGCGCCGCCTCGCGCGACGGGAGATGGCCGCCCGCCGCCGACGAGTAGTAGCAGGCGGCCAGGGCCTGGAGCGCCGGAGGGTAGCCGGGCTCGATCTCGAGCGCACGCTCGAGCAGCGACACGGCGCGCAGCGTCGAGTGCCCGCGCAGGCGCCACGCGGCGCGCGCACGCAGGTAGAGATCGTAGGCGGTTACGCTGGCCGGCCGTAGCACTTGGTGCGACGGCCCTTCCGAGTCCGGCACCAAGTGGACGACGACCGATCGGGCGACCTCGCGCGCCACCTCCTCCTCCAGCGCGAGCAGATCCGCGAGGCGCCGGTCGAAGCGACCCTTCCAGATCTCGCGGCCGCTCCCGACCTCGATCAGGTGCCAGCCGATTCGACAGCGGTCCGCCTCGATGCGCAGGGTGCCGGCGAGCACGTGGCGGACGCCGAGCGCGAGCCCGGCGTGCTCGGGCGTGGCGTCGCGCGAGCGCACCGCGTCGCGGTGCGAAGCGACGTGGAGCCCGGCGATCGCGCGCAGCGTCTGGCCGAGCTCCTCCGCGAGACCCTCGGCCAGGTGGGCGTGGTCGGCGGCCGCGGTCGGACCGGAGAGCGGGAGCACCGCGACCGACGGCCCGGAAGCGGGGATCACGACCTCGACGGTCGTCGCCAGGCGGTAACCGCGACGCTTGGCGGTCTCGAGCAGCGCGGGGCGCTCGCTGGACTCGCCGAGCGCTTGTCGGAGCTTGCGGATGGCGGTGTTGAGACCGTGTTCGGCGTCGACGAAGGTGCCGGGGGGCCAGAGCGCGGCGGCCAGCTCCCCGCGCGGAACGACCTGGCCCGGCCGCCGCAGGAGCGCGAGCAGGAGCCGGAGGGGGTGCTCCTGAGCGGGGATTCGCGCTCCCCCTGCTCGCCGGAGCTCGAGGGCGAGCGGATCGAGCTCGAAGCCAGCGAAACGATAGACCGTCCTGGCGGTCATGCGCGAAGCCGCGACGGTAGCACAGGCGCTCGCGCCTCCGGCCGGGCCGTGGCGGGCCGCCGCCCTGCCCGCCTGGACCCAGAGTCCCGCGGAAGGTGCCAGCCGATTCGCGCGAGAGGTGAGGCCCGGCCAGGGACGATGGCCGCCGCAGGCCATCTTCTCGACTGAGTGACCCCTGCAACTCGGCTGGCACCTGCGCGGCAGGCCTCGGCGAATCGGCTGGCACCTGCGCGGCACCTGCGCGGCAATTGCGCGAACTGTCCGCACCGCCGCCGCCAAGCGGCTGGCACCTTCTCGGCAGCGGTCGGGCCCGAGCGGCCGGGGGGCCGCCACGGCGGCGGCGAGCTCCGATCGACAGCACGGTTCCGGATGTCCGACGCCTGGCGCGACCGGTGAATCAGCGCGGCTGGTGCCGAGGCGTCAGACGCCGCCGCTCGACCAGGCCGAGAGATCGCCCAGCTCGAAGGCGTCCGCGAAGAGCAGGCAGGCGCCGCCCGGAGTCTCTCCCCCGACGACGACGAGGTCGACGCCGGAAGCCTCCGCACCGTTGCGGACGTCGAGGCCGGCACCGGAGCAGAGCGGCGGGTCGGCGCCGAGGGAGTCGATCCGGAGGGCACCGAGCTCCGCCTCGGTCGTCGCCCCGTTGACGATCGCCCAGCCGGAGATCCTCGTGCTCCCCGAGCCGGCGCCGGTGATTGTCACGTCGCGCGCGACCGTGAAGGACTCGGTGAACGAGGAGCCCGCGAGCTGGATCGGGTCGCAGGACGGGTCGGCGAGCGCCGCCAGGATCGTCGGGTAAGCCACGGAGGGCACGCCGCAGATCGCGGCGGCCAGCGGCTCAGCCGCGAGCGCCGGGAGAAGGGCGAGCGCGAGGCGAAGCCTCTTCGGGGTGGGGAGCCCTCGCATCGGCGCCGGCTTCAGAACCAACAGCTCTGGTTGGCGCACTTGAGGACCTTGAGGGCGGTGTTGGTCGCGTCGTAGTAGCTGATGACCGGGAAGCCGTCGCCGCCGAGGGCGGTCGAAGTGGACTGGCCGACTCCGGCGGCATTGTCGACGGTCGTGATCGTCTCGTCGCCGCCGGCGCAGGCGGCGTCGTTGCACTTGGCGACCTTGAGGGCGGTGTTGGTCGCGTCGTAGTAGCCGAGGACCGGAAGGCCGTCGCCGCCGATGGTGATCGAAGTGTGCTCGCCGACCGCGGCGGCGTTGTCGACGGTCGTGATCGTCTCGTCGCCGCCGGCGCAGGCGGCGTCGTTGCACTTGACGACTTTGAGAGAGGTGTTGCCCGCGTCGCAGTAGCTGACGACCGGGAAGCCGTCGCTGCCGAGGGTGATCGAAGTGTAGAGGCCGACGGCGCCGGCATTGTCGACGATCGTGATCGTCTCGTCGCCGCCGGCGCACGCGGCATCGTTGCACTTGGCGACCCTGAGCGCGCTGGCGCCGTCGTCGAGGTAGCTGATGACCGGGAAGCCGTCGCTGCCGAGGGCGAGCGAGGAGAAAGCTCCGGCGTCGACGGGGTCGTCGACCGTCGTGATCGTCTCGTCGCCGCCGGCGCAGGCGGCGTCGTTGCACTTGGCGACCCTGAGCGCACCGGCGGTCGAATCGTAGTAGCTGACGACCGGAAAGCCGTCGTTGGCGACGGCGATCGAGGTGTACTCGCCCACGGCGGCGGAGTCGTCGACGGTCGTGACCGTTTCGTCGCCGCCGGCGCAAGCGGCGTCGTTGCACTTGGCGACCTTGAGGGCGGTGTTGGAGACGTCGTAGTAGCTGATGACCGGGAAGCCGTCGTTACCGAGCGCGATCGACGTGTGCCAGCCGACCTGCGCGGCGTTGTCGACGATCGTGGCCGTCTCGTCGCCGCCCTCGCAGCCGGCGTCGTTGCATCTGGCGACCTTGAGGGCGGAGTTGTTCCCATCGTAGTAGGAGATGATCGGAAGGCCGTCGCCGCCGACGACGATCGAGGAGTGGTTGCCGACGGCGTTGGTGTCGTCGACGGTCGTGGCCGCGACCACTCTCGGGAAGTCGAAGCAGAGGACGCTGCCGTCGGCGTTGATCCCCTGCATCGCCTGGCCGAACGGGCAGGCGCCGGTGACGCGCGCCTGGAAGCTCGTGCCCTGGGCGCCGTCGAGGGTGTCGGCGTCGAGACCGGAACCAGGGCCGTCGTTGGCCAGCACGATCGGCATCACCTCGGCGTCGCGCGCGAGGCTGTCGGCGATGCGTGCGTCGGCCACGGTGCCGGCGACGATCTCCTCCCCGGCGTGACCGTGACCGGCGAGGCTCACCGGCGCGCCCGCGACCTGCAAGGTGATGCCGCCACCCCCCGAGTTCTGCACCTCGAACGTCTGCGCCGACGCCGAGGGGCGGTCGATGCCGCTCTGCGTCAGGGTCGTGTCCGCCTCTCCTTGCGCGGTGCCGTCGAGCACGAGGTCGGGGCCGCCCGCCGTGTTGACGCCTACGAGGGCGCCGCCGGCGGACGAGGCAGTCTGGCCCCAGATGCCGTGCTGGTCGACGCCGGTGCCGGGGTTCTCGCCGCGGATCGCCGCGGTGCCAGTCCCTGCGGCCGCTTCGCTCGCCGCGCGGCGGAGGCCATGGCGCCCGGCGCTCGCCGACGTCTCTTCCTCCTCGGCCGCCTGCCAGCGCCGGAGCGTCTCGAGCGCCGCCGCGACTTCGGCCGCCGTGGGAGCACCCGGCACCGCGAAGTAGCGCATCGCCGCCCACTCCTCCTCGCCGCCGAGCGGTTCGGCGGCGGCGTCGAGGGCCTGCAGCGTCCAGCCGTAGCTCGAACCCGGAGGCAGGCACTGGCCGCGAGCGGGGGTCCAGCTGAGCCCGGCGGAGGCGATGCGATGACGCAGCACGACCCTCGGCTCCTCGGCGCGACCCAGGTCGAGCACCGCGAGCTCGTAGCCGGCCGCGCCCTCCACCGCCCCCCAGCTGAACGTCGGGCAGGCGGTCGGGAGCTCCACGACTCGGTCGGTCTCGCCGGGCGAGATCGAAGACGGGGCGGTTTCGGCGAGCGACGGCGACAGGGGGATCGCGGCCAGCGTCGCGGCAAGGAAGAGCACGACAGGATCCCGGCGATAGCGCATGGCCCCTCCACGGCCCGAGGCACTCGATCCAGACGCCCGGGTACGCGGGCGCCGCTGCGAGTGACGCTCGCACCCGTCGAGCCCGAGGCCCGAACGGTTTGGCGGCCGGCGTCTGGTGAACCTTGAATAGAGCCTATCTGGAGTCTGCTCCGGGAAGCGAGCGGGGTGACGACCCGACGGGTCCGGCCCGACCCGGAATGGCACCTTCGCGGGCATTCTCGCGGCACCTTCGCGCCTTCTCGACACTTCTCGTCGGACCTCAGCGCTCGCGGTCCGGCGCGAGGAGCGCCGCGGGATCGTCGCTCAGCCGGAGTGGGGCTTCGACGGTCGTCGCGAAGACCCAGTCGATCCGCCGTCCTGCCGGCAGACCCTCGACGGACGC
>WYBK01000153.1 GCA_011525905.1 Acidobacteriota bacterium | reverse complement strand
CGCCACTCGGACGGCGGCTTCAAGACCACCGTCGTCTCCATCATCGAGAAGGGCGCCGGGTCGGTCGAAGTCTCGGCGCGCCCCGCCTTGCCGTGCACCGTCTCGACCTCGGGGAAGCTCTTGAGCACCCGGTCCTGGGTCTCGAGCAGCTCCTGCGCCGCGGTGACCGAGAGGCCCGGCAGCGTCGTCGGCATGTAGAGGATCGTCCCCTCGTTGAGCGGCGGCATGAACTCGCTGCCGAGGCGGACGTACATCGGCAGCGAGAGCACGAGCAGCAGCAACGCGCCACCGATCACGCTCTTCGGATGGCGCAGCGTCCAACGGCAGATCGGCTCGTAGATCCGGTGGATGACCCGCGAGATCGGGTGCTCCTCTTCGGCGTAGTAGCGGCCGACGAAGGCGCCGGTCGCGAGGCGCGCGAGCCAGCGCGGGCGGAAGGCGAAGGGGTCGATCCGCGCGAACATCATGCGCATCGCCGGGTCGAGGGTGATGGCGAGGAGCGCGGCGAGCGCCATCGCCAAGTTCTTCGACCAGGCGAGCGGCTTGAAGAGCCGCCCTTCCTGGTCGACCAGGGCGAAGATCGGCAGGAAAGCGGCGGCGATCACCAGCAGCGAGAAGAAGACCGAAGGACCGACCTCTTTCAACGCCTCGAGGCGGACGTGGAAGAACTCCCGCCGTCGCTCCTCCCGCTCCCCCGCCGACAGATTCTCGCGGCCCAGCCACTTCCCCTGCCAGAGATGGATCCGGTTGTAGGCGTTCTCGACCTCGACGATGGCGCCGTCGACCAGCACGCCGATCGAGATCGCGATGCCGGCGAGCGACATGATGTTGACGGTCACCCCGAAGTAGTAGAGCGGGATGAAGGAGAGCAGCACCGAGATCGGGATGGTCAGGATCGGCACCAGCGCCGATGGCACGTGCCAGAGGAAGAGCAGGATGACCAGCGAGACGACGATCATCTCGATCGTCAGCTCGTGCTTCAGCGTCTCGATCGCCCGGTCGATCAGCACCGACCGGTCGTACGTCGTCACCACCTCCACCCCGTCGGGCAGCGACGCCTCGATCTCGACGAGCTTCGCCTCGAGTCTCTGGATGACGTTCTTGGCGTTCTCGCCGTGGCGCATCACGACGATGCCGCCGACGTGGTCCCCCAGGCCGTCGAAGTCGGCGACGCCGCGCCGGATCTCCGGTCCCCAGGCGACGCGCGCGACGTCGCGCAGCAGCACCGGCACGCCCCCCGGGCCGACCTTGACCACGATCTGCTCGAAGTCGGCGACGTCGCGCGCGTAGCCGCGCACGCGCACCATCGCCTCGGCGCCGCTCCACTCGATCACCCGCCCGCCGCTCTCGTCGTTCGAGCGGCGGACGGCGTCCGCGAGCTCGCGGGTGCCGAGGCCGTAGGCCGCCAGCCGGTTCGGATCGACCGTGATCTGCACCTGCTGGCCGTAGCCGCCGAGCGAAGCGACCTCGGCGACCCCGGGCACGCTCTGCAGCGCGTAGCGCAGCGTCCAGTCCTGGTAGGAGCGCAGCTCCTCGATGCCGTGCTTGCCTTCTCGGTCGCGCAACACGTACTGGTAGACCCAGCCGACACCGGTGGCATCGGGCCCGAGCTCGGTACGCACCCCCTGCGGCAGCTGCGGCTGGATCTTCGACAAGTACTCGAGCACGCGCGAGCGCGCCCAGTAGAGGTCGGTGCCGTCCTCGAAGATGACGTAGACGTAGGAGAAGCCGAAGTCGGAGAAGCCGCGCACCGCCTTGACCTTCGGCGCGCCGAGGAGCGAGGAGACGATCGGGTAGGTGACCTGGTCCTCGAGGATGTCCGGGGAGCGGTCCCAGCGCGAGTAGACGATCACCTGCGTGTCCGAGAGGTCGGGCAGGGCGTCGAGGCGGATGACCCCGAGGACGTGAACCGAGTAGGCGATCGCGGCGACGGTGCCGAGCAGCACCAGCAGCCGGTTCCGCGCCGACCACTCGATGATCCGGGCGATCATCGGTGTGCCTCGTGCCCGCCGCCCGGAGGCGCTGGCGTCGCGCTCTCGGCGGCGCGGGAGGAGAGCGCGGCACGGAGGCGCGACTCGCTGTCGAGCAGGAAGTTGGCGCGGGTCGCGACGCGCTCGCCCGCCGCGAGGCCGGCGAGGATCTCGGCTTCGCCCGAGCGACGCTCGCCGACCGTGACCTCGCGCGGCTCGAAGCGGCCGGGGGCCGCCTCGACGAAGACGAGCTTGCGCTCGCCGGTGTCGAGCACCGCCTCGTCGGGCACCACCAGCGCCTCGCGCGGCCGGCCGGCGAGCTCGACGTCGACGAACATCCCCGGCTTCCAGTCGAGCTTCGGATTGACGACGTCGAAGCGCACGCGCAGGGTCCGCGTCGCGGCGTCGATCTCCGGGTAGACATAGCTCACCCGCCCGGCGCGCGCGGCGGCGGGATCGTAGGCGAGCGCGAGGTGGGCCTCGTCGCCGAGCGCGACGCGCGCGGCGTCGATCTCGTAGAGGCTCGCCTCGACCCAGACGCCCGAAAGGTCGACCAGCCGGAACATCTCCTGCCCCGGCATCACCTGCTGGCCGGCGAAGACCATCTTCGACACCAGGAAGCCGGAGGCGGGCGCGACGACGGGCACCATCCGCCGCGCCTCGCCGCTCTCGGCGAGCTCGTCCACGAACCCCGGCGGCAGGGCGAAGATCTCCAGCCGTCGGCGCGCCGCCGCCACCAGGTCCTCGCCTCCCCGGCGCACCTCGGGAAGCGAGGAGGCGACGAAGCGCGCGCCGGCGTCGCGGGCGAGCAGGAACTCCTGCTGCGCCGCCAACAGCTCGGGCGAGAAGATTTCTGCGAGCACCTGACCCCGGCGCACGAACTGCCCCGTGAAGTCGGCGGGAAGCTCCTCGATCCAGCCGGCGAAACGTGCCTCGATCCGGAACGTGCGCCGCTCGTCCGGCAAAACGGTGCCGACGGTGCGCACGCCGCCGCTCCAGGACTTGAGCGCGGTCGCGGCGGTCTCGACGCCGGCGAGCGCGCGCCCGGCCGCCGAGACCTCGACCGGGGCATGGCTCTCGCCTCCCGCCGCCGCCGGCTCGGCCGTCTCCTGCGGCACCAGGTCCATGTGGCAGATCGGGCAGCTTCCCGGCTCCTCCGAGACGACTTCGGGGTGCATCGGGCAGACCCAGAGCTGGGCGGCCGGCGCCGCCTCGTGGGCGTGCGCCGAAGGCTCCTCGCGCTGCACCAGGTCCATGTGGCAGATCGGGCAGGTCCCCGGCCGGTCGGCGACGTAGTCGGGGTGCATCGGGCAGTACCAGACTTCCGCCGCGGCGGGCGCGGCGTCGCCGCCGCAGCCGGGAAGCGCCGCCAGGAGCAGGCCGAGGGCGATCGTCGCGAGGGCGCGAAGGGTCTTTGCGGTCGTGAAGGTCATGGATTGCCTCCGGAGGGGGAGGCCGGGACCGGCGAGGCGAGCAGCGCCTCGATCTCGGCCCAGGCGACGTAACGATCGGCCTCGGCGCGGGCCAGGTCGAGCCGGGCGTGGAACCACTCCTTGAATCGGGTGACGGCGTCGGCGAAGGGTGCGCGACCGGCGACGAGCTCGATGCGCGCCGCCTCGAGCGCCGCGCTCGCCTGCGGCACGACCCCTTCGCCGTAGCGGCGTACGGCGACCTCCTGCCGGCGTCCCTCGGCGAGCCAGCGCGCGAGCTCGGCGCGCGCCTCGACCTCGGCCCGCCGCCGCTCCTCGCGCGCGGCGACCAGCTCGGACTCGGCGGCGGCGATCGCCGGCTCGACCCGGCGGGCGCGGAAGATCGGCAGCTCGACGCCGACGCGCGCGATCAGGTTGGGGTCCATCCCCTCCTCGGCGATCAGGCCGCCGCCCACCCTCCAGCCGACCGCGCGCGCCGCGCGCGCTGCTTCCAGCCGCGTCTCGGCGAGCGCCACCCGTCGTTCGGCGACCACCACGTCGGCAGCCGAGGGGGCGGCCGTCTCGGGGTCGATCTTCTGCAGCGAGACGAAGGGGAGCGCCTCGATCCACTGATACCCGAGCAGGCTCTCGGCGCCGAGGCGGGCCGCCAGCCTCGTCGACGCGGCGATCAGCCGGGCCTCGGCGGCTTCCATCTCGAGCTCGTGGAACGAGAGCTCGAGCTGGGCCTGCAGCGGCGCGGCGAGCGGCTGCTCGCCGGACCCGTAGAGAGTCGAGACCGAGGTGACCAGCAGGTCGAGCAGCTCGTGCGCCTCGCCGAGCGCCTTGAGCTCCCGGTCGAGAGCGTAGAGCTCGGCCCAGTCGCCGCGCACGCCGGCGAGCAGGCGCTGCTCTGCGCGGCCGAGCTCGACCTCGGCGAGCGCCACCTCGGCCGCGGCGACGGCGCGCGCGGCGGCGCGCTGCCCCCGGCCGGGGAGCGGCTGTTCGAGCACCAGCATCGCCTCGAGCGGGCCGCGGTCGCCCGCCGGCACGATCCGGCGCGCTTCGACCATCAGCTCGGGGTCGTCGAAGACGCCGGCCGCGCCGGCGAGCGCGCGCACCGCCTCGAGGCGGGCGCGCGCGGCGGCGAGCTCGGGAGAGTCGGCGAGCGCTCGCCGCTCGAACGCTTCGAGCGAGGCAGGCTCGAGCGCAGCGGCCGCGCGGGCCAGGATCGCCGCGAGAACGGCGAGCGAAACGAGGGTACGAATCATGGGGCGCTCCTCGGGATGAACGGCTTCGGCCGGGCGGGGCACGCCCCCGTCCGGACACACTTCTCCCGGAGAACGTGGATCAGATTCTGAAGACTTCGAGGAGCGTGAAGAGACCGACCTCGTGGCGCGCCTCGGCGGCGCGCAGCCACGCCGCGAGCGCCTGGGCCGGCGGAGCGGGGCCGTCGACGGTCGCCAGCGCCAGCGCGACGGCGCTCGCGAGCACCGCCTGCGGCGCCGCCGGGCCGACCGTGTCGGTCGCGGGCGCCGGAGCCGACGAGCCCTTGGTCTGGCAGCAGCTCATCGGCGACGACATCGCGCCGTCGCGGTGGCAGAACGACCCCTCCGCGCCCCGCATCAGCGGGCAGCTCCCCTCCGAGCCGACCTTGCAGCGCGCCGCGGGGAGCGGCGCCGCGATCAGGACGGCGAGGAGTGCGACGAGCAGGGTGGCGCCGAGGCGCGAGACGCAATTCACGACGCGTATTGTAACGCGCCGACCCCCCGGGAGGTTCCCACCCCCCGCTCCGGGCACCCGCCCGCGGGTCGGGGCGGGGCTCGGCCCGCGCGTTACGATGGGCCGGCAAGCGCCGCGGGAGCCTCGCGCCCCACGGCGACCGACGAGGAGGCGCGCGTGACGGAATCGAACCGAGTGGCCCTGGTAACCGGCGGCAATCGGGGGATCGGAAGGGCGGTGGTCGAGGCGTTGCTCGCGCGCGGCGACCGGGTCTTCTTCTGCGGGCGGAGCGCCGATACGGTCGAGTCGACCAAGCGCGAGCTCTTCGTGCGCTATCCGGGCAAGGTCGACGCGCGACTGTGCGACGTGCGGGACGCCGACGCGGTCGCGGCGCTGGTCGGCTGGGTGGTCGACGAGGCGGGGCGCCTCGACGTGCTGGTCAACAACGCCGGCCTCGGCCGCTTCGCGCCGGTCGACGAGATGCCGGTCGAGGAGTTCCGCGAGGTGATCGAGACCAACCTGCTCGGCGCCTACTACGGCATCCGCGCCGCAGCGCCGGTAATGAAGGAACAGGGCTCGGGGTGGATCTTCAACATCGCCTCGCTCGCCGCCAAGAACGCCTTCGCCGGCGGCTCGGCCTACAACGCCTCGAAGTTCGGCCTGGTCGGACTGTCGGAGGCCGCGATGCTCGACCTGCGGCACCACGGCATCCGCATGGCGGCGATCTGCCCCGGCTCGGTCGAGACCGAGTTCGGCGCCGGCCGCATGCAGGACGGCCAGTCCTGGCGCCTGCAGCCGGAGGACGTCGCCAAGGTCGTCACCGACCTGCTCGACTTCCCCGACCGCGCCCTGCCCAGCCTGATCGAGATCCGCCCCACCCGCCCGCCGAAGAAGTAGCGCGGCGGTTCAGGAATCCGCGACGGACTCGGGCCAGATCGCCAGGCCCTCCTCCCGGGCGGCGCGGGCGAGGATCCGGTCGAAGGTCAGCAGCGTGCCGGCGCCCGCCCCGAGCGCCAGCGCGAGGTGGAGCGCGTCGGCGGCACGCAGCGGCGTCGTTCGCGGCGTGAGCAGGAGCCGCTCGGCCTCGCGGTGGGTCGCCGCGAGCAGATCGACGCGGCGAAAGGCCCCGGCGGCGAGCGTCGCCAGCATCTTGCGATAGACCTTGCGCGCGAGCGCCGGAGGGAGAGCGCCCTCCCGCGTGCGCCGCGCCAGCGCCGAGGCGACCTCGGTCAACGCGAGGTCGGCGACCAGCAGATCGCTCCGGCCGGCGACCAGCGCGTTGACCTCGTCGCTCTCCGGCTCCGGCAGGAAGAGCTTGGCGAGCGCGCTGGCATCGCAGTAGAGCGGGCTCGCGAGCCCGGGCCCCCGCGCCTCGCGTCGCTCAGAGACGGTCGCCACGCTCCTCGCTCACGCTCTCGGAGAGCGGGGGCACGAGCCGGGGCAGCTCGCGGCGGAAGGCGGCGAGGTCGGGAAAGGGGCGGGGCGAGGCCTCCGCGGGTGGCGTCAGCCGCGCCACCGGCTCGCCCCGATCTGTGATGACGATCTCGCGCCCCTTCTTGACTTCGCGCAGGAGCGCCGAGAGGTTCTGCCGCACTTCCCGAATGCCCGCCGTTCGCACCCGATGATTGTGCTACTTGTTACACATTTGTGCAAGTCGGTCCGTTCGGCCGCTGCCGAGGCGCCGCGGCGCAGCGCGCATCTCGCCTCGCTCGGGACGGCTCGCCCATCGGCTTCGAAAGGCAGTCTCGTCGCAGCGCCCGGCGCGCTGCGCCGCCGACGCCGGCCTACCGATCCTCACAACTGCCATCGGACGCTCGGAGCGCTGACCTCGCCCGCCGGCGAAGCCGCCGGGGTCACTGCCACGACCTCCGGAAGCTCGATAGGGCTCGGTGTTCAGAGGCCGCCGACGACGTCCGACCAGGCGGCGAGGCCGTCGCACTCGAAGCCCTCGGCGAAGAGGAAGCTCGTGTCGCCCGAGCCGTCGAGCCAGATGCGGTCGCAGGTGCGGAAGGTGCCGCTCGAGGTGGTGACCTCGGCGATCACCGCCTTGCGTCCGTCGCCGGGCGAGAGCTGCCAGTTGGTGACGTCGGTCGTGAACGGCTCGAACGGCGTGAAGCCCCCCGCCTCGTTGGCGAAGCGCATCTGCGCGCCCGATCCGGGGGGCTGATAGACGTAGAGGTCGACGATCGCCGTGGCGGTCGCGTAGGCCTCCCGCTCGATCACGACCGGAAAGCCGGTCGAGCCGCCGCGCGCGCCGAAGGTCTGGGTCCAGTAGTGGAAAAACGCGCCTGCCGAACAGGTTTCGCTCACGCCCCCACACTCCGGGGGCGTCACGTCGGTGCAGGTGCAGTTCGAGTTGCAGTCGCGGTCGACGTTGCCGAGATCGCCGGCCTGGTTGTAGTAGCCGACGCCGAGCTCCCGATACGGACAGTGAAGCGTCGGATGGATCGATTCGCAGTCGCCGAGGATGTTCGAGCGATGCCCCAGGCTCGACATCCAGCCGTTCATGACCTCAGTCGGCGTCGAATAGCCAACCGCGATGTTCTCTCCGGCCGAGGTCCAACCCGTATAGCCCGCGTTCGAGATCCGCGTGAACGGTGTCGAGCAGCCCGCGGCGAAGTCGACATGCGAGAAATAGTCGTTGACGGCCATCGATTCGCTGTGCTCCTCGGCCGCGAACAGGAGGTTCACTTGGTGCTTGAGCGGCGGTTTCGGGCAGCCGGCCACCGCGCAGGTCAGCCGCTCTTGGTTGACCCGCTCGACGACCTGCTCCTCGAAGCTCGGGGGCGGGGCCGTGAGAAGCGCCTCGGTGACGAGCCAGGCCGAGAGATCGAAATCGATCCGAGGGTCTGATTCGAGCCCCGGCGGCGTCCAGACTTGCTGCGGAGTCGCCGGGGCGGAAACGAAGGCGAGCAGCATCACTGCCCCGTGCCGGAGGGCTCTCGATGGCGGTCCGAGCATCGCGCACACCTCCAGGGAGTTCGGTGGCAAGAGGCGTGCCCGCCAGTCGACGCGGCTTCAGCGCTCCGGACCGACACTCCGCGTCAGCGCGAGCGACGTGGAGTGTCGATCGGACGGGCAGCCAGGGGCGCCAGGTGGCGGCTGACGAGGCCTTCGAGGATGCGCTCGGCCGAGATGCCGCGCAGGCGCCAGGGGGCCGCGACGAGCAGCGCCTCGGCCAGCGCGAGCAGCCGGCGGCGGGCCTCCGGCGGGCGCTCCGGGGCGAGCGCCGCGGCGCGCACGGCGCTCGCGGCGAGGGTCCACCCCCCTTCGGCGCGCGGATCGGACCAGTCCCCTTCGGCGGCGAGGCGACCGGCCAGGTCGAGCAGGAAGAGCGCGCCGCCGCCCGCGGCCAGCCGGTCGACGCCGGCGCCGATCTCCTCGGCGAGGCGCGCGATGCGGTCCGGATCGGGAGCCTCGGCGGGCCCCAGGAAGACGGCGAGCGAGCGGCTGCGCAGCGTCGGCGCGAGATCGAGGCGCGACGGCGCGAGCAGCAGGAAGTGGCGCGGGTTGCCGAGCCCCGGCTCCTCGATCGCCTTGAGCAGGGCGTCCCCCGCCTCGGCCGAGAGGGTCTCGGCCGCCGCGACGACGAAGACCTGCCCACGCGCCTCGAACGAGGCGACCTGAGCGGCTCTGAGCCAGTCGCGGGTCGCTTCCGCCGAGGTCGACGTCTTCAGATCGCGCACGAGCAAGAGAAAGTCGGGATGGAAGCGCTCCTCGCCGTCGCCCGGCCAGGCGATCCGCCGGCAGTGGCGGCATTCGAGGCAGGGACGCTCGGCCGGCGTCTCGCGCTCGCACAGCAGCGTGCGGGCGATCTCGAGCGCGGCCGCCCGGCGCGCCTCCTCGGTGGCGCCGTGCAGGATCACCGCCGGATAGAGGCGGCCCGAGCGCGCCAGCGCGCGCGTCCTCGTCACGGCGCCGTTCACCGCTCCCCTCCCTCGCCGAACAGGTCGGCGAGCGCCGCGTCGACCGCGACCGCCGTGGCCTCGGGCGGACCCGAGGAGTCGATCACCCGGAAGCGCTCGGGCTCCGCGCGCGCGAGCTCGAGGTAGCCCTCGCGGACCCGCTCGTAGAAGGCGAGCGTTTCCGCGTCGAGGCGGTCGATCCGCCCGGCGCGCCGCCGCTTGTGCGAGCTGCCGCGCCGCCGGGCGAGCTCGGCGGGCAGGTCGAAGAGCAGCGTCCGGTCGGGGCGGCGCGCCCCGGTCGCCAGCTCGTCGACGCGGGCGATGGTCTCCCGGTCGACGCCGCGGCCGGCGCCCTGGTAGGCCACGGTCGAATCGGTGAAACGGTCGCAGAGGACGTGGCGGCCGGCGGCGAGGGCCGGCTCGATCACCTCGAGCAGGTGCTGGCGGCGGCTGGCGAAGACCAGCAGCAGCTCGACGCGGCCGTCCATGCCGGGGAAGCGCTGGTCGAGGAAGACGTTGCGGATCGCCTGCCCGAGCTCGGTCCCCCCCGGCTCGCGGGTGATCTCGAAGGCGATCCCGCGGTCGGCCAACCGGCGGGCGACCCGCTCGAGGTGGGTCGACTTGCCGCTGCCGTCCAACCCCTCGAAGGTCACGAAGCGCGCCACGGTCCGGGGACGCTAGCACGCGCCCTCGAGCGCCCGCGGCGCAGCGCGCCTCTCGATCCCCCAGGTAGGCTTCGCCCCATGTCGCGCTCCCGGGACGGCGCCGTGCTCCTGCTGACCGTCGCGGCGCTCGCCGCGGTCACCGGCCTGGTCGCCGGCGGCGACGGCGGGGCACGGCTCGCCGCGATCTGCGGCCTGGCCCTCCCAGCCCTCCTGCTGGCGGCCTGCGGACCGGTGCGGCCGCGCTGGTTGCGCTGGGTCTATTTCGCCCTGGCGCTCGACCTCGTCGCCTCCGGCGTGCTCCTGCTCGCGCTGCGCTCGGAGGCGGGCGCGCGCTTCGCCGGGCCGCCGGTGGCCCTGGTGGTCCAGGGGGTGGGGCTCTGGCTCCTCCCCTTCCTGCTGACGGCGGCCGCGGCGCTCGCCGCGGGGCGGCGGCGATGATCGGTACCGCCGCGTTCCTCTACCTGGCCGCCACGCTCGGCCTCGGGCTCTGGGCGAAGCGGCGGACCGGCAGCCCGGCCGACTTCTTCGTCGCCGGCCGGCGGTTGGGCCTCGGCGTCGTCGTGCTCGCGACGATGTCGACTGCCTTCTCCGGCTTCGCGTTCATCGGCGGGCCCGGACTCGTTTATCGATCGGGCGTCTCGGCGCTGATGATCTGCCTGCCGGTCGGCTTCACCGCCGCGTTGCTCGTCTGGACCGCCGGCGGGCGGCTCGCCCGGCTCGCCGCCGCGCGCGAGACGCTCACCCTGGCCGACGCCCTCGGCGCCCGCTTCGGCAGCCGCTGGCCGGGAGCGGCCGCCGCGGTCGCGGTGGTCGTCGGCTCGATCGGCTACCTGGGCGCGCAGGGGCTCGCGCTCGGCATCGCGCTCGAGGGGGCCTTCGGCCTCCAGGCGTGGCTCGGCGACGCCGCGCTGCCGGCGGCGACGGCGCTCGGCGTCGCGATCCTGGTCGCCTACACGGTCGCCGGCGGCATGGTGGCGAGCGCCTGGACCGACGTGCTGCAGGGGACGATCATGCTCCTGTGCGGCGTCGCGGTCTGCGCGGTCGCGCTCGACGCGACCGGCGGCCTCGCGGCGCTGGTCGGTGCGATCCAGGGATCGGAAGCCTTCGGACCGCGCTTCTTCGAGCCGCTCGGCGCCTCGCCGGCGACCGGCCTCGGCTTCTACCTGCTGTTCGGCCTCGGCGTCCTCGGACAGCCCCATCTGCTGCAGAAGTTCCTGATGCTGCGCGATCCGGCGCGCCTGTCGGCGATGCCGCTGCTGCTCGCCGGCGGCCAGACGCTCTGCCTGCTCCTCTGGGCCGGCATCGGCCTTGCCGTCCCGGCGCTGGTCGCGACAGGACAGATGTCGCCGCTCGCCTCTCCCGATGGCGCGACGCCGGCTTTCCTCGCGGAGATCGCGCCAGCGCCGCTCGCCGCGCTGGTGCTCGCCGGAGTGCTCGCCGCGATCATGTCGACCGCCGACTCGATCGCCTCGGTGGTGGCCGCCGCCCTGGCGCGCGACCTGCCGCGCGCCTTCGGCCGGCCGGTCGGCGACGAGCTCGCCGTCGGCCGCTGGGCGACCGCCGTGGTGCTGGTCCTCTCGGCGCTCGTGGCGCTCGGCTACGGCGATCTGGTGGCGCTGCTCGGCACCCTCTCCTTCGGCACGCTCGGCGCCGCGCTCGCGCCGGTCTTCGCCGTCGGCCTGGCCTGGCGGCGCGCCAGCGCGCGCGCCGCCACCGCCTCCATCCTGACCGGCCTCGGAGCGCACCTGCTGCTCGAGACGGTGGCCCGGCTCGCGCGTCCCGTCTGGCTGGCGGCGCCGGCGACGGCACCGCTCGTCGCCTTCGCCGCCGCGCTCGCCGTGCTCGTCGCGCTCTCGTGGGCTGATCGCACAGCCCGCCCCGCGCTGGCGCCGGAGGTCGAAGCCGCGCTCGACTAGACTCGTCCGCCGGAGGGACGTTTGCCCGAATCGATCGGATCCCCGCTCTTCTGGGGGCTCTTCCTCGCCGGGGTCGCGGTGATCCTCTTCCTCGACCTCGGGGTGCTCAACCGCAAGGCGCACGTCGTGCGGCCGCGCGAGGCGGCGCTCTGGTGCGGCTTCTGCGTGACGCTGGCGCTGCTCTTCTGCGCCTGGCTCGGCTGGCGCTTCGGGACCCGGCCGGCGCTCGAGTTCTTGACCGGTTACCTGATCGAGTACGCCCTCTCGGTCGACAACCTCTTCGTCTTCCTGGTGGTCTTCAGCTACTTCGGCGTGCCCGCCGAGCTGCAGCACCGGGCGCTCTTCTGGGGGATCGTCGGCGCGCTGGTGCTGCGCGCCGCCTTCATCCTCGCCGGCGCGGCGCTGCTCGCCGCCTTCCACTGGCTGATCTACCTGTTCGGCGCCTTCCTGATCGTCACCGGCGTCAAGCTCCTGTTCGTCGGCGACGGCGAGGTCGACCCGGAGAAGAACCCGGTATTGCGCCTGGCGCGGCGGCTGCTGCCGGTCACCCCCCGCTACCACGGCCAGCGCTTCTTCGTCCGCGAGGCCGGCCGGCTCGTGGCGACGCCGCTCTTCCTGGTGCTGCTGGTCATCGAGGCGACCGACGTGGTCTTCGCCGTCGATTCGATCCCGGCGATCTTCGGCGTGACGCGCGACCCGTTCATCGTCTTCACCTCGAACATCTTCGCCATCCTGGGGCTGCGCGCGCTCTACTTCCTGCTGGCCGACTTCATGGGGCGCTTCCACTACCTGAAGTACGGCCTCGGGCTGGTGCTCGCCTTCGTCGGCTTCAAGATGGTCGGCAGCCACTGGTTCAAGGTGCCGATCGGCCTCTCGCTCGCGGTGATCGCGACGCTGCTCGCCGGCTCGGTCGCCCTCTCCTGGTTCCGGCCGCCGCCGGCGGGCGCGCCCGAGCCGCCGCCCGGGCTGGGCCCGGACGACGCTCAGGAGAAGTAGGCGAAGAGGACGAGCCCGAGCAGGACGCGGTAGACCGAGAAGACCAGCAGCGGCCGGGTCCGCACCCAGGCGAGCAGCGCGGCGATCACCAGGTAGCCGGCGACGGCCGAGACCGCGATGCCGACGAGGATCGTCGAGCCGGCCAGACCGACGATCTCGCCGCGCGCGAAGTCGAGCGCCTGCTTGGCGCCGACCAGCACACCGACCGGCACCGAGAGCAGGAAGGCGAAGCGGGCGGCGGCGGTCCGGTCGAGGCCGAGGCCGAGCGCGGCGGTCATGGTGACGCCCGAGCGCGAGGTGCCGGGCACCAGCGCCAGGGCCTGCGCGCAGCCGATCAGGAAGCCCTCGCGCTTGCCGATCGCCGCGAGACCGAGCCGCTTGCGCCCGAGCCGGTCGGCGACGCCGAGCAGGAGGCCGTAGACGATCGCCGTGGTGGCGATCAGCCGTGGATCGCGGCCGTGGCTCGACACCCAGTCCTTGATCAGCAGGCCCACGAGCCCGGCCGGTACCGTCCCCCAGATCAGAGCCCAGCCCAACCGCGCCGCCGGCTCGCAGGCGCCCGCGCCGCCCGGGCGGAAGGAGAGCGACCAGCCGCGGGCGATCTCGACGAGCTCCCGGCGGAAATAGGCGACGACGGCGAGCAGCGTGCCGGTGTTGGTCGCGATGTCGAACTCGAGCCCCTGGTCGCTCCAGCCGAGCAGGCGCGGCATCAGGATCAGGTGCCCCGACGAGGAGACCGGCAGGAACTCGGTCGCCGCCTGCACCAGCGCGAGCACCACGGCCTGGAAGGGCGTCATGAGCGCGAAGCGTAGCTCAAGGAAGACCCTGTCTCGCCGCAACGCCACCCCGCCCGCATCAATCGAAGATCCGATTTCCGATCCATGCAGCTCGGCGCGGCTCGTTGAGCGCGCGACGGACCTTCACGAGGCGGCCGCGAGGACGAAGATCGCTCGGCCACGGGCCAGCCGCCCCGGCTCTCGCACGAACAGCCGAGCCTCGGCGGACCATCGTCGTCGGGTCGTGGGCGTTGATAGAGTGCAAGCTCTTCGGGACGCGCTCGCGGCGATGGAGGCGTCCCGCTCGACGGAGATCCGAGAAGACCATGAAAGGCATCGTGCTCGCCGGCGGCTCCGGCACGCGGCTCTACCCGGTCACGCGCGGCGTGTCGAAGCAGCTCCTGCCGGTCTACGACAAGCCGATGGTCTACTACCCGCTGTCGAGCCTCATGCTCGCCGGCATCCGCGAGATCCTGGTGATCTCGACGCCGCAGGACCTGCCGGCCTTCGAGCGGCTGCTGGGCGACGGATCGGACTTCGGCATCTCGCTCGCCTACGCGGAGCAGCCGGAGCCGGGCGGCCTCGCGCAGGCCTTCCTGATCGGCCGCGAGTTCGTCGGCGCCGACCGCGTGGCGCTCGCGCTCGGCGACAACCTCTTCTACGGCCATGGCTTTCCCGAGGACCTCAAGGCCGCCGCGGCGCGCGAGCGGGGCGCCACCGTCTTCGCCTACCGGGTGCGCGACCCCGAGCGCTACGGCGTGGTCGAGATCGGCGCCGACGGCCGCGCACGTTCGATCGAGGAGAAACCGGCGCGGCCGAGGTCGTCGCTCGCGGTCACCGGGCTCTACTTCTACGACAACCGCGTGCTCGACATCGCCGCGGCGCTCGAGCCCTCGCCGCGCGGGGAGCTCGAGATCACCGACGTGAACCGGCGCTACCTCGAGGCGGGCGAGCTCGAGGTCCAGGTGCTCGGCCGGGGCATCGCCTGGCTCGACACCGGCACCCACGAATCGCTGCTCCAGGCCGCCGAGTTCATCGCCGCGGTCGAGCGGCGCCAGGGGTTGAAGGTCGCCTGCCTCGAGGAGATCGCCTTCCGGCTCGGCTGGCTCGGCGGCGACGACGTGCTCGGCCTCGCCGCGCGCCTCGGCAGGACCGAGTACGCCGACTACCTGCGCGGCGTCGTCGCCGAGGCGGTGGAGGGGCGATGAAGGCGCTGCCGACGGCGCTGCCGGGCGTCCTGGTGATCGAGCCGGTGGTCCACCGCGACGAGCGCGGCTTCTTCCTCGAGGTCTACCACGCCGCCAAGTTCGAGACCCAGGGGCTGCCGGTGCGCTTCGTCCAGGACAACCACTCGAGCTCCCGGCGCGGGACGCTGCGCGGCCTGCACCTGCAGACGCGCGTGCTGCAGGGCAAGCTCGTGCGCTGCATCCAGGGGGAGATCTACGACGTCGCGGTCGACGTCCGGCGCGGCTCGCCGACCTTCGGCCGCTGGCACGGCGAGCGGCTCTCGGCCGACAACTTCCGCCAGCTCTGGATCCCGCCGGGCTTCGCCCACGGCTTCTGCGTGACTTCGGAGAGCGCCGAGGTCGAGTACAAGTGCACCGCCCTCTACGATCCGGGCAGCGACCTCGCGATCGCCTGGAACGACCCTGCGATCGGGGTCGTCTGGCCGGTCGCCGAGCCGGTCCTCTCCGCCAAGGACGCCGCGGCGGCGCGCCTGGCCGACGTCGCCGACCGCCTCCCCGGCTACCCGGGCTGAGCCCATTGACCGCGGTGACCTAAGCCATGGCGAGCGCGCCCCTGCTCTCGGCCGAGGACTTCGGACGGCTCTCCGCGCTCGGCCTCGACGAGCGGGAGGTTCGGGCCCAGCTCGAGCGGCTGCTCGCCCCGCCGAGGCCGGCGCGCCTCCTACGTCCCTGCACGCCGGGCGATGGCGTCGTCCGTCTCGACGGCGAGCGCGCCCGGCGGCTCGCGGAGCTCGGCCGCGCCGCCCGCGACGCCGGACGGCTGACCAAGTTCGTCCCCGCATCCGGCGCCGCCACCCGGATGTTTCGGGCGCTCGCCGCGCTCGATCGCCGCGACGCCGCGCTCGACCTCGAGGAGCTCGCCCGGCGGGCCGCTCTGGGCGACGAGCTCGCCGCCGAGGCGCGCGCCCTGATCGAGCGGCTCGGGGAGCTGGCGCTCGCCACCCCCTGGGGCGCCGTTCTCGGCCTCGCGCCGGCCGAGCTCGCCGCGCGCGCGCGCGGCGGACCGCTCGGGCCGCTGCTCGACGCGCTGCTCGGCTCCGAGGGGCTCGACGCCGCCGCGCTCCCCAAGGCGCTGCTCCCCTTCCACGCCTACTCGGGAGGCGTCCGCACCGCCTTCACGGAGCAGTTGATCGAGGGGCTGGGTTACTTGCGCGACGCTCGGGGACTCGCCCGCTACCACTTCACCGTCCCGCCCGGCAGCGGCGACGCTTTCGCCGCCGAGCTCGCGGCGGCCCGAGCCCGGCTGGCGCCGGGCGACACCCGTTTCGAGGTCGGCTTCTCCGAGCAGGACCCCGCGACGCACACGCTGGCGCTCGGCGCCGACCGCCGTCCGGCCCGGCAACCCGACGGCTCGCTCCTGCTGCGCCCCGCGGGCCACGGCGCGCTGCTCGGCAACCTCGCCGCGCTGGCCGAGGGCGGCGGAGACCTGGTGCTGGTCAAGAACATCGACAACATCCTGCCCGAGCCGCGCCACGCCGAGATCGCCGAGTGGAAGCTGCGGCTCGTCGGGTTGCTGGTCGAGCTCGAGCGCCGTCTCGCTGGGCTCGGCGAGCGGCTCGAAGCGGCGGCGCTCGATCGCGGCGGATTGCTGGAAGCCGTCGCCTGGGTGGGCGCGACCTTCGGCCGCGCGCCCGCGGGCGACCCGGCGT
>WYBK01000152.1 GCA_011525905.1 Acidobacteriota bacterium | reverse complement strand
CCGGCGCGCCCGCGCGCGAGGGCGTCGGCGAGCGAGAGGGGCTCCGCCGCCCGCGCCCCGGGGGCGAGCGCGCTGAGAAGGAAGAGAGCGGCTGTGGTTCTATTTATGACCATACGGTGATGAATATAAGCCTCCCGGCGGCCGCGGTCAAGACCCCTCGGGGTGGGCGCCGCGGTTCACGGCGTCCGGGCGGCTCCGCCGTTCAGCGCCGTCGCTGGGGCCGGCGCTCGGGACTGGCGCGGGCGGGATCGGGCGGCCAAGCGTGCTTCGGGTAGCGGCCGGCGAGCTCGCGGCGGACGATCGGGTAGGTGCTGGCCCAGAAGCTCGCGAGGTCGTCGGTGACCTGTTGGGGGCGGCCGTTGGGGGCGAGCAGATGGAGGAGCAGAGGGACCCGGCCGCCGGCGATCCGCGGCGTCGCGGCGAGACCGAAGAGCTCTTGGATCTGGACCGCGAGCACCGGGCGCTCGGGGTCCGAGTAGTCGATCCGGATGCGGCTCCCCGACGGAACCTCGAACCGCTCCGGCGCCTCCCGGTCGAGGGCCTGGCGTTGCGTGCGATCGAGCGTGCCGAGAAAGACTTCATCCAAGGGAAGACTGCGAATCTCGAGGCAAGAACGCTTGCCGAGAGTGAGCTGCGGCAGGAGCTCTCGCAGGCGTTCGGCTAGGGAGGGGAGCTGGAGGTCGGGGCGCCGACGGCGGAGGAAATCCACCCTCCTGCCGAGGTCTCTTCGCTTCTCGTCCTGGAGATCCAGCGCCCGGTCGAGGTCGCCGGCGGCGCGCTCGGCGAGGAGGGCGGCGACGGCGGCGGCCTCGGTCCCGGCGGCGTCGAGGGGGACCTCTTTCTCTTCGAGGACGAGGTCCTCGAAGCGGACGACGGCGCGCGCGACCACCCGCTCGCGCGCCTCGTCCCAGAGGAGCTCGCGGCTCGCGCGCACCAGCTCGGGCGGCAGCCAGGTGCGCTCCACGGCGGAGGCGGCGCGCACCAGCGCCTCGGCGCGCTCGCCGGCGCGGCCGGCGTCGATCGCGACCGCGACGAAGAGCTCGGCGTCGCGCACGGCGCTCTCCCGGCCGAGTCTCACGCCGCGGCCGCCGACCATCACCCCCCGGTCCGACCCCGCCTCCCGCCGCCGGCAGAGCCGGTCGAGGTAGGCCGCCGTGATCGCCCGGAGGACTCTCTCGTCTCCGTCCGTCGGGCCTGAAGGAGCTCTCTCTTTGGGTTCTCCGCTCGAGGTCGCGGCTCGCTGGCGCTCGGCGGCCTCGTTGGCCGAGCCGGCGCCCTTTTCGGCTAAGGGTGGCTGTGGCTCGGGGAGCGCCGCGGCCCGGCTGCGCCGGGAGCGGGCCTTGGCAAGGTGCGATCGCAGAGGCTCGTCGGCGCCGCGATCGCCTGTCCGGCGCAGGAGGTCGAGGAACTCGTCCCTTAGTCGAAACAGGGTCTGCCCATGCATCGAGGACGTCGAGCGGAGCGAGTCATGGCGCTCGAGGCGGCCGAGGCGGTCGAGGCGATCGAGCAGGTCGGATCGGGTGCCCGCGCGACCGTCGCGGCGATCGGAGCGGGATGGATCGCGCTCCGAGAGGAGCGCGGCGAGCAGGGCGGCGTCCTCCTCGACGCCGAGCCGCTCGCCCTCGAGCAGCAGGCGGCCGAGCCGCGGGGGGAGCGGCAGGGCGGCCAGGCGGCGGCCGAGCGGGGTGATGCCGGTCGGGGCGAGCGCGCCGAGGTCGGTCAGCTCGGCGAGCGCCCGCTCGAGCCGCGCCGGCTCGGGGGGCTCGAACCAGGGGAAGGCGCGCGGGTCGGGCACGCCCCAGGCGGCGATCTCGAGCACGGCGCCCGCGAGGTCGACGCGGCGGACCTCGGGGAGCTCGAAGGGGCGCAGGGCGAGGTCGTCGGCCGCCGTCCAGAGGCGCAAGCAGAGACCCGGCCCCTCCCGCCCAGCCCGTCCAGCGCGCTGGTCGGCCGCCGAGCGGGCGATGCGCAGGGTTTCCAGCCGGTCGAGCCCGCTCGCCGGGTCGTAGCGCAGCTGACGCGCCAGTCCCGAGTCGACCACGGCGCGCACCCCCTCGACGGTCACCGAGGTCTCGGCGACGTTGGTCGCGAGCGCGACCCGGTGGCGGGGACCGGGGCGTAGCGCGGCGTCCTGAGCCTCGATCGGCAGGTCCCCGTAGAGCGGGCAGAGGGCGAGGTCGCGCTCGGCGGCGAGCGGCGCGAGCGCTTCTTCGGCGCGGCGGATCTCGGCGAGGCCCGGGAGGAAGACGAGAACGTCGCCGCCGGTCTCGGCGAGCGCGCGCCGGACCGCGGCGGCGACTCGGGGCGCGAGCGGCCGATCGTCGGGGCGCTCCGCGAGCCGGATCTCGACGGGATGAAGGCGCCCCGCGCTCGCCACCACCGGCGCCTCGCCGAGGTAGGCGGCGAGCGGAGCGGTGTCGAGCGTCGCCGACATGGCGAGCAGCGCGAGGTCGGGGCGGGCGTCGCGCTGCACCTGCCGGGCGAGCGCGAGCGCCAGGTCGGCCGCCAGCGCCCGCTCGTGGAACTCGTCGAAGACCAGCGCGCCGACCCCCTCGAGGAAGGGGTCGCGCTGCAGCCAGCGGACGAGGATCCCCTCGGTGGCGAAGACGACGCGCGTGCCGGCGCCGAAGTTGCGCTCGAAGCGGATCCACCAACCGACCTCCCGGCCGAGCGTCCAGCCCCGCTCGGCGGCGATCCGGCGGGCCGCGGCGCGCGCCGCGACCCGCCGCGGCTCGAGCACGACGACCCGGCCGCCGCCGCCGAGCCCGGCTTCGGCGAGAGCGGGCGGGACGCGCGTGGTCTTGCCGGCGCCGGGTGGAGCGTGCAGCACGGCGTTGCCGCGCACTCGGAGCGCGCCGAGCAGCTCGGGCAGGACCTCGTCGATCGGCAGCGGCGAGAGCGCCATCCGCGGCCATCATCTCAGCCGGCGCGCCCGGTAGGGAGCCGGACGCGCCTCGATTGCGGCCCCGTCCGGGTGCGGGTATAAACCGCGCATGCCGAGAAAGTCGCGATGCCGGCTCCTGGGCGCGCTCTTCCTGACGGGGCTCTGCGCTGCTGGGGAGCGGCCCGCCGGAGCGGTGAACTGGGAGTCTCCCCACGTCCACCCGCTCGACCTGACGCCGGATGGCGCGAACCTGCTGGCGGTGAACACCGCCGACGCGCGCCTCGAGGTGCTCGCGACCCACGACGGCGGGCTCGCGCGGCGGGCGTCGATCCCGGTCGGCCTCGACCCGGTCACGGTCCGCGCCCGGACGGCGAGCGAGGCCTGGGTGGTCAACGCGATCTCGGACAGCATCTCGATCGTCGACCTCGCCACGCGTCGCGTCCGGCGCACCCTGGCCGTCTGCGACGAGCCGGCGGACGTGGCCTTCGCCGCCGTCCCGCAGCGCGCTTTCGTCTCCTGCACGACCAGCGACCGCCTGCTCGTCTTCGACGCCGAGAACCCGGGCGAGCCGCTCGCCGAGGTGCCGATCGCCGCCGAGGAGCCGCGGGCGCTCGCGGTTTCGGCCGACGGCTCGCGCCTCTTCGTGGCGATCTTCGAGTCGGGCAACGGGACGACCCTCCTGTCGGGAGGGCGTCGCTTCGACGCCCTGCAGCCCCCGGGGTCGATTCCCCCGGACGTGGTGAGCGATCCGGACGGGCCGCACAACGGCCTGAACCCGCCGCCGAACGACGGCTTCGGCTTCGAGCCGCAGATCGACGCCGACTATCTGCCCGGCGGCGGGCACCCGGCGCCGGAGGTCAGCCTGATCGTGCGCCGCGACGAGCTCGGCCGGTGGCTCGACGACAGCGGCGCGGCCTGGACGAGCCTGGTCTCGGGCGCCCAAGCGGCGCAGTCCGG
>WYBK01000151.1 GCA_011525905.1 Acidobacteriota bacterium | reverse complement strand
GCCGCGCGCGCCGGCGGCTGTCCCGGCGGCGAAGAGGAGCTGCTCGACGCCGCCTTCCGCGGCGACCGCGATCGCGTCGCCGCCTGCCTCGGCGGCGGCGCCTGGATCGACGCGGTCGACTCGAGCGGCGCGAGCGCCCTCGATCACGCGGCGCTGCGCGGACACGCCGACCTCGTGCGGTTGCTGCTCGAGCGTGGAGCCCGGATCGTGCAGGACAGCGAGCGCAACCCGCTCGGCGCGGCGGCGCGCGAGGGGCACGCGCGCGTCGTCGACCTGCTGCTGGCCGCCGGCGCCGACCCCTCCGCCTCCTGGCTCGACAAGCCGGCGCTGCTGCACGCCATCGACCGCCAGCGCAGCGAGATCGCGCTCGACCTGATCGACGCCGGGGCGAGCGTGCACGGCCGCGACCGCGCCGGGCGCTCGGCGCTCGCCGCGGCGGTCGACGCCGGCAATCGCGCACTGGTCGACGCCCTGCTCGCCGGCGGCGCCGACCCGACCGAATCCTGTCCCGGCGGCTCCCCGCTCGAACGGGCCGAGGCGCGTCCGGACCTCGCCTCGATCACGCGCCGCCTGCGCGCCGCCGCCGCCGCGGACCTCGCTGGACGGCGGAGCGAGTCCTCGGCCTACGAGCCGGTCGACGTCGGAGTCGAAGACGAGGATCTGCGCGAAGAGGAGAGCTCGGAGCAGAGCGACGAGGAGACGCCGCCCGACCTCGAGTGGCCGCCGCCGCCGCGGGGGCTCTTCCGATGAGCCGGGCGCGCGCCGGCCGGGGTGCGACCCGGCTCCTCGCACTCTTCGCATTCCTCGCACTCCGGGCCGCCTCGCCGCTCGGCGGGGCCGAGCGCGGCACGCCGCCCTCCGGCTACCGCTGGGAGCGCTGCGCGGGGATGCGCGCGGAGGTCCTGGTGCCCGAGGGGTGGCACTTCCGCGACGCGCCCGGACGCAGCGCCGACGCCTGCTCCTTCTCGCTCGACGCCCCCGACGCGGCCGGCCGCTTCGAGCTCGGCGTCTCCCTGAGCCTGCTGCGCCAAGTGCCCGAGCGCACCGGCCAGACCCCCTCCGATTTCGCCCGCGGCTTCCTCGACCAGCTGTCGGAGCGCTACCGGGTGCGCCGCCGCTCCTCGTCGAGCCAGCCGCCCTTCGAGGCCTTCCGCGCCGAGATCGAGCTCGAGGACGAACGGGGCCAGCCGCTGCGGCTCTATCAGCTCGCGATCGCCAATCCGTCGACCGGCAGCGTCTACCTGATCGTCTACCGCGCGCCGGCCGGGCGCTACGACGAGGGGTGGAAGCGCGTCGAGCGCTCGCTCGAGCGCCTCGGACTCGACCTCGCCGTTTGAGCCCGGCGACTTGGTAACATCGGCGTCCATGTTGCCCAGGCTCCCATGGCTCGGCAGGCTCCTGAGGGTGGCGGTCCTGCTGCCGCTGGGCGCGGCGCCCCTCGCCGCCGAGAGCGCGCAGGTCGTCGGCGTCATCGACGCCGACACCTACCGGGTCCGGATCGGCGGCGATCTGCGCACGGTCCGCCTCGCCGGCATCGACGCGCCCGACCCGGCGCGCCCGCGCAAGGCGGCCGACTACTATGGCCAGGAGGCGCTGCTCTACGCCTCGCGCCGGCTGGCGGAAGTGCAGCAGCTCGAACTCTCGGTCGACCCCAAGGCGGGCGCCGAGCGGGACGGCGTGCTGGTGCGCAACGCCCGCCTGGCGGACGGCACCGACCTGGCGGTCGAGCTGCTCGCCTCGGGCTACGCCACGGTCGCCGGCAACTCCACCCGCTTCGACGAGCTGCGCCAGATCGAGCGTCAGGCCAAGCGAGAGAAGCGGGGCCTGTGGGACGCGAGCAACTTCGAGGCTTACAAGAAATACCTCGTCGACTGGGAGACCGGCGCGCGCGACCTCGGCATCGGTCCCGATCTGGGCTTCGCGATCATGGTCGACACCTACTTCGGTGCCGAGGTCTGGTTGATCACGTTCGAGCGCTACTGAATCGGTCGCCGGCCGCTCGCGCCGCGGGCGGCTTCACCCTGATCGAGACGCTCGTCGCGCTCGCCGTCGTCTCGCTCGTTCTGCTCTCGGGCCTGACGCTCGCCGCGCTCGAGGCCCGCACCCAGCGGCGGCTCGCCGCGCACGCCGAGGCCGAGCGTTCGCTCGAGACCACTTACGAGGCGATGCGCGGCGGCCTCCTCCCGCTGGTGCCCGGCGAGCTGGCCGGCGCGCCCGCCCTCGAGGGCGCCACGCTGCGGCTGGAGGTCGCGCCCTCGGCGATTCCCGCGCTCTACGAGATCCGCCTGGTGGCCGGCTATCGCTCCGGCGGCCGCGACTTCGAGCGCCGACTCGAGGCGCTGCTGTGGCGCCCGTGAAGCGGTCCGCGAGCGCCGTCCCGCGTGCCGAGCTCGGCTTCTCGCTGGTCGAGCTGCTGGTCGCGATGCTGCTGCTCTCGCTCCTGCTGGCGATCGCCGCGCCGCTGCTCGTCGAGAGCGGCCGGATCTTCGCGAGCGCCGGGCGCGCTCTCACCGCGGTGGACGACGCGGCGCCCTTGCGGCAGCTGCGCGCCGATTTGCGCGGCGCCGTTCCGGTCGGCGCCTGGAGCCCCGACTGGACGAGCGAGCCGCTGGTGCTGCGCGACGGCGAGCGGGCGATCGCCTGGGCCGCCGAGGAGGAGCGCCTGTCGCGCGCCGAGGTCCCGGAGCCGGGCGCCGAGCCCGCCGAGCGCGTGCAGCTCGACGGCGTGGTCGCCTTCCGCTGGCGGGTGCCGCTGCCCGGCGTCGTCGAGGTCGAGCTGGTGCGCCGCCGCCCGGAGCGGGCGCCGCTCGCCCGCGTGCTCTCCGCGCAGTGGCGGCCGCGCGGCGAGACGCTCGAGGGCGCCATCCTGACGGTCGCGGCGCGGCGGGCCTGGTGGTGAGGCGCGCGGCCGGCGAGCGGGGCGCGGCGCTGCTGCTGGCGCTCTTCGCCCTGCTGCTCGTCGAGGCCGCGCTGCTGCTGTTCGCCGGCATCCTGGCCGCCGAGCGCCGCGCCGAGCTCGACGCCGCCCGCCGCCTGCGGCTCGACGCGCTCGCCGACTCGGCCGCCGACGCCGCGCTCGCCCGGCTGGCCGCGGGCGACCCCTCGGGCGAGCCCGCCCGCCCCTTCGGCGGCGGCCAGATCGCGGCCCGGGTCGTGCCCTTGGGCGAGGGGCTCTACCGCATCGAAGCCCGCGCCG
>WYBK01000150.1 GCA_011525905.1 Acidobacteriota bacterium | reverse complement strand
TGGTGCGGCTGGGAGGATTCGAACCCCCGACCAAGAGCTTAGGAAGCTCCTGCTCTATCCTGCTGAGCTACAGCCGCCCGGCCGGCTAGTCTATCAGTACCGGATCAGCGACTCGACCTCGTAGCCGGCGAGCTTCTCGCGCCCGGGCAGGAAGGTGAGCTCGATGATGAAGCCGAGCGCCACCACCTGGGCGCCGCGCCGGCGCACCATGCTGGCGGCCGCGAGCGCCGTGCCACCCGTGGCGATGACGTCGTCGACGATCAGCACCCGCTCGCCCGCCTCGACGGCGTCGGCGTGCATCTCGATCCGGTCCTCGCCGTACTCGAGCTCGTAAGTCTCCGAGACCGTCGCGGCGGGCAGCTTGCCCGGCTTGCGCACCGGCACGAAGCCGGCGTTCAGGCTGTAGGCGAGCGACGGTCCGAACATGAAGCCGCGCGACTCGATGCCCACGACCTTGTCGATCGGCGGCTTGCGGGTGAACATCCAGGCGAAGCGATCGACCGTCATGCGCAGCGCGTGAGGGTCCTTGAGCAGCGTGGTGATGTCGTAGAAGTTGATCCCGGGCTTCGGAAAGTCGCGCACTTCGCGGATGTAGCTCTTGAGATCGTCCAACCTCTCTCTCCTCGTTCAGGCGACGTGGAAACCGGACCCGGCCGGCGGCTCGGCCGGCCACTCCTCGACTGCGGCGACGCGCGCCGCCGGCGGGCCGCTCGCGAGCCCGGCGCGAAAGCGCGCGAGCGCCTCCGCCTCGCCGGCTGCCAGAGCGCCCACGCTGCCGTCGCGCTCGTTGCGCACCCAGCCGTCGACCCCGCAGGCCGCCGCCAGCCGCAGGACGAAGGCGCGGAAGCCGACCCCCTGGACCCGGCCGGTGACCCGGTAGCGCCGGCAGCTCCGGTCGCTTCCCGCGCTCACTCGCGCTCCCCCTCCGGCGGGTCCCAGCCATGCCGGCCGACCAGCGGCACGAAGGCGACCTCCTCCCCCTCCAGCCGGCGCACCCGGCCGGCGATCCGCTCGTAGACCACCAGCCGCTGCCGGTGCCGGTCCCCTTCCGGAATCACCAGCTTGCCGCGGGCCGCGAGCTGCTCGAGCAGCGGCTTGGGCACCCGCGGCGCTCCGGCGGTCACCAGGATGCGGTCGAAGGGCGCGACCTCGCTCCAGCCCACCGTGCCGTCGAAGGCCTGGATCTTGACGTTGAGCACGCCGAGCTGGCGCATCCGGCGAATCGCCTGGTGGGCCAGGTCGGGGAGCCGCTCGAGGCTGTAGACCCAGCGCGCCAGCCGCGCCAGAATCGCCGTCTGGTAGCCCGAGCCGGTGCCGATCTCGAGCACCTTGTGCTCCGGTCCGACGTCGAGCATCTCGGTCATCTTCGCCACTACGTAGGGTTGCGAGATGGTCTGCGCCCCGCCGATCGGCAGCGCGTGGTTGCCGTAGGCCTGCGTCATCAGCAGGTCGCGCACGAACAGGTGGCGCGGCACCTCGCGCATCGCGGCGAGCACGCGCGCGTCGGTGACGCCGCGCGCCTCGACCAGCTCGCGCACCATCCGCTCGCGCAGCACCGTGTCACCCAGCATCGGCCCGCTCCTCGGCGGCGCGGCGCGCCAGGCGATCGGCCAACCCGGCGTACGACTCGAGGCCCCGGTAGTCGGTCAGGTCGAGGTGCAGCGGCGTCACCGAGACGTAGCCGAGCTGGACCGCCTCGTGGTCGGTGCCCTCGTCCTCCTGCCACTCGGGGGTCCCGGCGATCCAGTAGTACTTGCGGCCGCGCGGGTCCTCCTTCTCGATCACCGACTGGCGGTAGACGCGCTTGCCCAGGCGGGTGAAACGCATCCCCTTCGCCGGCGACGCCGGAAAGTTGACGTTGAGCAGCAGGTCCGAGGGCACCGGCTCGGCGAGCACGGTCTCGACGAAGCGCGTGGCCAGGCGCGCCGAGCGCGCGAAGGAGAACCCCTCGGCGACCTCCTGGCTGAAGGCGAGCGACGGAATGCCGAGCAGCGAGGCCTCGAAGGTCGCCGACACGGTGCCCGAATAGGTCACGTCGTCACCCACGTTGGTGCCGAAGTTGATGCCCGACACCACCAGGTCAGGCTTGGCGTCGCGCAGCAGCCAGAGCACGGCGAGGTTGACGCAGTCGGTCGGCGTGCCGTCGACCGAATAGCAGCGGCTCTCGAGCTTCTGCAGACGCAGCGGGCGGGTGAGCGTCAGGCTGTGGCTGGTCGCGCTCTGTTCCCGGTCGGGCGCCACGACCCAGACCTCGCCCAGCGCCTCGAGCTCGCGCGCCAGCAGGCGCAGCCCTTCGGAGTAGACGCCGTCGTCGTTGGTGACCAGGATGCGGGTCAAGCGCTCACCTCGGGGCGCAACGATTCCACACTCCGCCGCCGGCCGGGAACCCCCGCGCCGCGGCGCGCCGCCGGTCGTTCAGCGCTGCCAGGCGAGCTTGTCGCCCGAGCGGTCGAGGTACTTGCCGAGGAGCGGCTCGAGCTTGGCGAGGGTCGCCTCCGGCACCAAGTTCGGATCGGTGATCAGTGACATGCGCAGCGCGTCCGCGCAGTCGTTCTCGACGCTCTCGTCGAGGGCGCCGATCGCACGGCGCACCACCCGCTGGGCGAGCGAGACGTTGCGCCGCAGGACCTCCATCACCCCTTCGCCGGTGACGTCGGCCTCCTCCTCGTGCCAGCAGTCGTAGTCCGTGATCATGGCGAGCGAGGCGTAGGCGATCTCGGCCTCGCGCGCCAGCTTGGCCTCCTGCAGATTGGTCATGCCGATGACGTCGACGCCCCACTGGCGGTAGACCATCGACTCGGCGCGCGTCGAGAACTGCGGTCCCTCCATGTTGAGGTAGGTGCCGCCGAAGTGCACCGTCGCGCCCTCGTCCTCCGCGGCGTTGAAGAGCCGACGCGCGAGCGTGCCCGACACCGGATGCGCGAGCGAGACGTGGGCGACCAGGCCGTCGCCGAAGAAAGTGTCGGGCCGGTGGCGCGTGCGGTCGAAGAACTGGTCGGGGACCACGATGTGCCCGGGCGCGTACTCGATCTTCATCGAGCCGACCGCCGACACCGAGATCAGGAACTCGACGCCCAGCTTCTTGAAGCCGAAGACGTTGGCGCGGAAGTTGAGCTCGGTCGGCAGCAGCCGATGGCCGCGCCCGTGACGCGCCAGGAAGGCGACCGGCCGGCCGTCGAGCTCGCCGATCACGTAGGCGTCGGACGGCTCTCCCCAAGGGGTGTCGATCCGCCGCTCCTCCCGCACGGAGAGGCCGGCCATTTCGTACAGGCCGCTGCCGCCAATCACACCGATCCGAACTTCGCTCATCGCTCGCCTCCAACTTCTTGCTGTTGCTGGGGTTCCGGACACGCTCCGCGCGCCGCGGAGCGTCAAGCTATCACGTTGCCGCGCCGCGCCGCCCGGCCGCCGCGGCCACCGCCAGGGCGGTGGCCAGGGCGCGGCGGGCCTCCGGGCCGCCGACCGAGCGGTTGGGCTCGCCACGGCAAGCGGCGACGAAGGCCTCGAGCTCGCGGCGCAGCGGCTCGGCGCGCTCCACCGGCCGGTCGTCGGGCAGGATGCGGCGGTCGCCCCCGGAGCGGTCGAGGCGGAACCCCTTGAGCTCCTGCGCCTGGTAGTCGAGCGAGGCGTAGCGATCGCCGTAGAACGCGCGCAGCTTGCGGACGCGCTCGGAGGAGACCCGCGAGGTGGTCAGGTTGGCCACCAGACCGGAGGCGAGCTCGACGCGCGCGTTGGCGATGTCGATGCGCTCGGACAGGACGGGAATGCCGGTCGCCCGCACCTCGACCAGGTCCGAGGGGTCGAGCGCGTGCAGGATCTGGAGGTCGTGAATCATCAGGTCGAGCACCACGTCGACGTCGAGGCTGCGCGGCGAGAAGACGCCGAGCCGCTGGACCTCGACGAAGCCGGGCGCGCCGCCCGCCTCGAGCAGCGTCGCGACAGCCGGATTGTGGTACTCGACATGGCCGACCGCCAGGACCCGGCCGGCGCGCTCGGCGGCGGCGATCATACGGTCCGCGGCCTCGAGAGCGGGCGCGATCGGCTTCTCGACCAGCACGTGCACGCCGCGCTCGAGCAGCTCGAGAGTCAGAGCCTCGTGCTCGCGCGTCGGCGCCGCGACCACCGCCGCCTCGATCTCCGCCGCCAGCTCGCCGAAGGACGCGAAGACGCGCGCGCCGTGCTCGCGCGCCGCCGCCTCGGCGGCCTCGCAACGCGGATCGTGGACCCCGACGCGCTCGACGCCCGGCAGGTCGCCCAGGATGCGGGTATGGTGCCGGCCGAGCGCGCCGACGCCGAAGACGCCGCAGCGCAGCGCCCGCCGCTCACTCATCCGCGAAATCCTCCTCGCCGCGCGAGGAGGGCAGGCTCTTGACCACGCCGCGCCGCGCCGACCGCACGAATCCGACCAGGTACTCGACGTCGGCGTTGCCCGCGAGCTCCTCCTCGATGCGCTCGAGCGCCTGGCTGGTGTTGAGCCCCGAGCGCAGCAGGATGCGCATGGCGCGCTGCAGAGCGCGCACGCGCTCGGGCGAGAAGCCCTTGCGCTGGAGTCCGATGCGGTTGACGCCGAGCACCGCCGGGCGCATGCCGACGGTCTTGACGAAGGGCAGCGCGTCGGCGAGCAGGCGGGTGAAGCCGCCGATGTAGGCGTGCCGGCCGACGCGGCCGAACGGCTGCACCGCGGCGAAGGCGCCGATCACCGCGTCGTCGTGGACCTTCACGTGGCCGGCGAGCGTGGCGCAGTTGGCGAACACCGTCCGGCTGCCGACCTGGCAGTCGTGCGCGACGTGGCTGTAGACCATCAGTAGGTTGTCGTCGCCGACGCGGGTCAGGCCGCCCCCCTGAGCCGTGCCGCGGTGGATGGTGACGAACTCGCGCAGCACGTTGCGATCGCCGATCTCGAGCGCGACGCGCTCGCCGGCGTACTTGAGATCCTGGGGCTCGCCGCCCAGGCAGACGTGGGGAGAGAGCCGATTGCCCCGGCCGAGCCGCGTCGGCCCCGCGACATGGGCGTGCGCACCGATCTCGCAGCCGTCGCCGACCTGAACGTCGGCGCCGACGACGGCGAAGGGACCGATCGTGACGTCGGCGCCGATCTCGGCCGACGGATCGACGACCGCGGTCGGATGGATGCGCGCGCTCACGCGTCACCTCCTGCCGGGCCCTCGCGCGGCACGAAGGTGGAGAGCAGCTGCGCCTCCGCGTGCAGCGCCTCGCCGACGAAGGCCTTCGCCTCGAGCTTGCAGTGCGCCGCCTTGAGCCGCAGCACCTCGACCTCGAAACGGACCTGGTCGCCGGGCACGATCGGGCGGCGGAAGCGGGCGCGCTCGATCGCCATGAAGAAGAGCAGCTTGTGGTCGCGCTCCGGATCGTCTTGGAGCAGCAGAATGCCGCCGACCTGGGCCATGGCCTCGACCAGCAGCACGCCGGGGACGATCGGGTAGCCCGGGAAGTGCCCCTGGAAGAACTCCTCGTTGACGGTGAAATTCTTGATCGCGACGATGCGCCGCTTCGGATCGATCGAGAGCACCCGATCGACCAGCAGCATCGGATAGCGATGCGGCAGGATCTTCTGGATCCAACGGACGTCCCACTCGACTCGCGACGAACTCAACGCTCCCCCTCTTCTTCTCCCGCGAGCCCGGTGCGCCGCTCGAGGCTGCGCAACCGCCGCCAGAGCTCGGCCAGGCGCCGCACCAGCGCCTGTTGGCGCCGCCAGAGTCCGATCGGCACCGCGGGAATCCCGGCCACCGTCTGCCCGGCTTCGACCGACGAGTAGACCGCGGACTTGGCGGCCGCGCGCACGCCGGCGCCCACCTCGAGGTGGCCCGCGACGCCCACCTGGCCGCCGAGCACCACGCCGTCGCCCAGGCGAGCGCTGCCGGCCACCCCGGCCTGCCCGCAGAGGATCGCTCCCCGACCGATCGCGACATTGTGCCCGACCTGCACCAGGTTGTCGATCTTGGTGCCGTCGCCCACTCGCGTCGAACCGAGCAACGCCCGGTCGACCGTGGAGTTGGCGCCGATCTCGACCTCGGCGCCGATCTCGACGTCGCCGACCTGCGGGACCTTGCGGGGACCGTCGGACTCGCTCGTGTAGCCGAAGCCGTCCGCGCCCAGCACGGCGCCCGCGTGCACCACGCTGCCGGCGCCGATGCGGCTGCGGCGGTAGAGCACGACGTGGGGGTGGAGCCGTGCGCCGTCGCCGATGCGGCAGTCGTCGCCCACGACGACGTGGGCGTG
This sequence comes from Acidobacteriota bacterium, assembly GCA_011525905.1. Lineage (GTDB taxonomy): Bacteria > Acidobacteriota > Thermoanaerobaculia > Multivoradales > JAGPDF01 > JACTMI01. Next base: position 34,749 of record WYBK01000150.1, on the reverse strand, counting down.
CAGCACGGCGCCCGCGCCGATCTCGACCCCTCGGCCGAGCACGACATAGGGTCCGACGTGGGCGCCGGGGTCGATCCGGCAGTCGGGTCCGACCACCGCGGTCGCGTGGACGCCCGGCGCGGGCACCGGCTCCGCGTAGAGCTCCTCGAGCAGCCTGGCGAGCGCCCGCGCGGGGTCGGCCACCACCACTTGGTCGCCAGCGAGGTCCGCGCGTCGCTCGGCGACCAGGATCGCGCCGGCGGCGCTGCGCCGCGCCGCGTCGAGATAACGCGAACCGGTCAGGAAAGAGAGGTCGCGGGGTCCGGCCTCGTCGAGGGTGCGGATCCCCTCGATCACGCGCTGCGGGTCGCCGCAGACCTCGCCCGCGACGCGCTCGGCGATCCGACCGAGCGTCCAGGCCAAGCGGTTACTGCCCCTGGGCCTGGCCGGCCACCGCGTCGAAGCGCTGGATGATCTGGTCGGTGATGTCGGCGCCCTCGGCCGCGAACACGAGTCCGCTCTGGAACTTGTTGAAGATCAGGGTGTACCCCCCGTCGCGACCGGCCTGCTCGATGATCGGGGAGATGCGCTTCTCGATATCGGCGAAGGCGGAGTCGCGCGACTTGTTGAGCTCGCGCTCTGCGTCCTCCTGGAAGCGGCGAAAAGCGGTGATCCTGTCCTCGACCTGCTTCTCGAGCTCGGCGATCTTGTCGTCGGCGAGCGACAGCCGCCCGTCGTTCAGCCGCTTGCGCAGCTGCTCGATCTCCTCCTGCTTGGTCTTGCCCTCGGCGATCTTGTCGTCTTGCAGCTTCTTGAGCCGCGCCAGCGCCTCCTTGCCCGCCACCGAATCGGTGACCAGCCGCTGGACGTCGATGACCGCCACCTTGATGCCTTGCGCCGCCGCCGGTGCCGCTCCAGCGACCGCCAGCAACGCGACCGCCAGCGCCAGCGCGCCGGCCGCCGCGCGGAGCTTCGTTCCCCGATCCTGCCGCATCATTCCCGCTCCTCTCGTCCTAGAAAGTTGCACCGATGCTGAACTGGAAGCCCTCGAACCGGTCGTCCGGCAGCTCCTCGAGGTTCGAGGCATAGATGAACCGGAGCGGCGCACCGAACACCGGAACGAAGATGCGCATCTCCGCGCCCGCCGTCCAGCGCAGCCGCCCGAGGTCGAACGACTGGTCGACGCCGTAGACGTTGCCGGCATCGACGAAGGCGAGCACGCGGAACGGCCCGCCGACCAGCAGATGGTACTCCAGGTTGAGCTGGAAGAAGCGGTCGCCGCCCACCGGGAAGCCGAAGTCGTCGATCAGGGTCTCGTCCGGCTGGCAGGGCTCGGTGCGTCCGGGGTAGCGTTCGCCGCCCTCGCAGCGCACCCAGATCGAGCGGAAGTTGAAGCCGCGGATGCTGGTCTCGCCGCCCAGGTAGTACTGCTCGAGGAAGCTCAGGGTCCTGCCGCCGAAAGGCTTGACGTACCCCCCCTCGAGATTGACCGCGAACACCGTCTTGAGCGGCACCTGGGTCACCGGCTGGAACCAGGAGACGCCGATCTCGGGCCGCCAGAAGTAGTTGTCGCCGCCCAGGAAGCCGCCGGCGTACTCGAGTGAAGCGCTCAGCCGCTTGCCGATGGTCGGTTCGACGCGGCTGTCCCGGCTGTCGAAGACGTAGGCGGGGCGCAATGAGGAGTTGGTCAGCTCGAACTCCTGCTCGACCAGGTTGCCCGCCAGGTCGAAGGTCGAGCGGCTGTCGATCAGGTCCGAGCGGTTGAGCGCGACGCTGACGCTGCCGAAGTAGCCGAACGAGCGGCCGTAGGTCAGCACGCCGCCCTCGCTCTTGCGCACGATCCGCTGCGAGTTGAAGTAGGTGTAGTCCAGACTGCTGTTGAAGATCTGCAGGCCGACCGACTGCGGGCGGTCGAGGAACCAGGGGACGAAGTAGCTGACGTCGAACTCTTCGCGGTAACGACCGCTCTGGAAGGCGACGCCGAGCGATTCGCCGCGTCCGAGGAAATTCTGCGTGCGCACCGACAGCTGGCCGAAGAAGCCGTCGACCTCGCTCCAGCCGCCGCCGACCTGCAGCTCCGTGCGGTCCGACTCCTCGCCCTGGACCAGCAGGTCGACCGTCTTCTTCTCGCTGTCGAAGTCCTCGAACAGGATCGGGTCGTCCTCGTTGAGCTTGAAGTAGCCGAGCTGGTTGACCTTGAACAGGCTGTTCTTCAGGGCGCCCATGTTGAGCAGGGTGCCCTCCTGGACGCGGAACTCGCGGCGCAGCACTTTGTCGCGCGTGCGCGTGTTGCCCTCGAACTCGAGCCGCCCGACCTTGTACTGGTCGCCCTCGGCGATCCGGACCACCAGGTCGGCGACGTTGCCGTCACGCTCGCGCAGCTCGGTCTCGACCTTGGCGAAGATGTGGCCGTAGTTGCGATACGCCTCGTCGACCGCGGTCGTGCCCTCTTCGATGGCCTTCTTGCGCAGCCAGCCGCCGCGCGGCCGTTTGAACTGGCGCAGCAGCGCCTCGTCCGAGAAGACCTCGTTGCCGTCGATGGTGATCTCGCCGAGCTTCCAGCGGTCGCCTTCGTCGATCGGAATCGACAGCTTCAACCGGCGCTTGCCCCCCTCGCCCGTGGTCGACAGCACCGGATCCTCGACGATCACGTCCTTGTAGCCGACCGCGCGGTAGGTGTCCTTGACCTTCTGCAGGTCCTCCTGGACGGTCGCCGGGTTGTAGATGTCCTTCTTCAGCATGCGCCAGAGGAGATTCGTCTCCTTGGTCTTCTTCATCACCCAGCGCAGCCGCAGGTCGCCGTAGACGTCGTTGCCCTGGAAGTCGATGTCGCCGATGCGCACCTTCTCCGCCTCGTCGATCGAGAACAGCACGCGGCGCTCGGTCGGGGAGATTTCCTCGAGCTGGTAGGTGGCCTCGGCGAAGCGATAACCCTTGTCGCGGTACATCTCCTCGATCGCCGCCTCGAGCCGCTTGAGCTCGCCGAGGTCGAGCGGGTCGCCCTCGCGGATGTCGATCTGATCCTTGCTGATGCGCTCCGAGACATCGGTGCGCGAGAGGCGCTTCAGCCCCTGGTAGTCGATCGAGCGCAGGATCGGCCGCTCGACGATGGTCACCACCAGCTTGACCCCGTCGGACACCGGCTCCTTCTCGATGCGCACGTCGTCGACCAGGCGGCGCTCCCAGAGCGCCCGCAGGTTGGCGGAGAGCGCCGCCTCGTCGAGCTCACGGCCCTCCTCGAGGCCGAGGTAGAAGCGCACGGTGTCCTCCGCCAGCGAGCGCAGCCCGCGAATCTCGATCTCGCGCACCACCTCGGCCGCGAGCGCCGAGGCGGACAACCAGAGCGCGGCGCCCCAGGCCGCCGCGCGCATCCAACGCCTCCCCTCGATTGCTCGTCTCAAGCGTCTGCCCTCCGGGTGGGTTCCCGCCGTCGTCGATTCGTGCGATTCCATGCAAGAGGAGTACCCGGGCGGGTGGGAGCCGCGGCCCTCCTGCCGGCGCTCAGGCCTGACTCGGCGCGAGCTCCCGTTTGCGGAGGCGCAGCGCCAGCTCGCCCCCCTCCACGTCCGCTTCGAAGCCCTCGATCTCCTCACCGCCGGCGCGGATCAGCGCCTCGGAAATGGCATCCTGCAGGTACCGCTGGATCGTCCTGCGCAGCGGCCGGGCGCCGGTGGACGGGTCGACGCCCGCGCGCTCGAGCAGCCACTCCTTCGCCGCCGGGCTGACCTCCACCGTCAGGTCGCGCTGGGCGAGCGTTTCGTTGACCTCGGCGAGCAGGATGTCGACGATCGCCGACAGCTCCGCCGCTCCGAGCGGGTGGAAGACGATCACCTCGTCGACCCGGTTGATGAACTCCGGCGAGAAGGCGCGCCGCAGCTCGCCCAGGATCTCGTCCTCGATGCGCCGAAAGGCCTCGTCGCGATCGCCGCCGCCGAAGCCCATGCGGCCGCCGCGCAGCACCAGCTTGGAGCCGAGGTTCGACGTCATCAGCACCAGGGTGTTGCGGAAGTCGACCTGGTTGCCGTAGGCGTCGGTCAACATGCCGTCCTCGAGGATCTGCAGCAGCAGATTGGCGACGTCGGGATGCGCCTTCTCGATCTCGTCGAACAGGATCAACGAGTACGGCTGGCGGCGGACGCGCTCGGTGAGCTGGCCGCCCTCCTCGTGGCCGACGTAGCCGGGAGGCGAGCCGAGCATCTTGGAGACCGCGTGCTTCTCCATGTACTCGCTCATGTCGAAGCGGATCATCGCCTGCTGCGTGCCGAACAGGAATTCGGCGAGCCGGCGCGCCACCTCGGTCTTGCCGACGCCCGAGGGTCCGAGGAAGATGAACGAACCCATCGGCCGCTTCGGGTTGGCGACGCCCAGCCGCGAACGGCGGATGGCGCGCGAGATCGCGCTGATCGCCGGATCCTGGCCGACCACGCGCCGGCGCAGCGTCTCCTCCATGTGCAGCAGCTTCTCCGCTTCGTCCTTCTGCAGCGAGGAGACCGGGATGCCGGTCCAGGACGAGATGACCTCCTCGATGTCGCGCGACGTGACCTCGACCTCGGCGTCCTCGGTCGAGCTCGACGCCATGCGCTCCAGGTCCTCGCGCAGCTCGATCTCGCGCTCGCGCAGATAGACCGCGGTCTCGAACTGCTTGTCCGAGATCGCTTTCTTCATCTCCTGGACGACTTGGCGGATCTCCGACTCGATCCGGCGCAGGTTCTGCGTGTCGCGCACCTTGCGCAGCTTGACCTTGGCGCCGGCCTCGTCGAGCACGTCGATCGCCTTGTCGGGCTGGAAACGATCGGTGATGTAGCGCGACGACTGGTAGATCGCGGCCTTGAGCGCGTCGTCGCCGTAGCGCACCTTGTGGAAGGTCTCGTAGCGCTCCTTGACGCCCTCGAGGATCTCCATCGTCTCCTCGGGCGTCGGCGGCGCGACGTTGATCGCCTGGAAGCGGCGCAGCAACGACCGGTCCTTCTCGATGAACTTGCGATACTCCTTGAGCGTGGTCGCGCCGATGCACGAGATCTCGCCGCGCGACAGCGCCGGCTTCAGGATGTTGGCGGCGTCGAGCGACCCCTCGGCCGAACCGGCACCGATCAGCGAGTGGATCTCGTCGACGAATACGATCAGGTCCTTGTTCTCGCGCAGCTCCTTGAGGATGCCCTTGAGCCGCTCCTCGAACTGGCCGCGGTACTTGGTGCCCGCGACGATCAGCGAAAGGTCGATGGCCAGGACGCGCTTGCTGGCCAGGAAGATCGGCACCCGCCCCTCGACGATGCGCTGCGCCAGTCCCTCGACGATCGCGGTCTTGCCGACCCCCGGCTCGCCGAGCAGGATCGGGTTGTTCTTGGTGCGCCGGGAGAGGATCTGGACGATCCGCTCGACCTCGCGCTCGCGGCCCACCAGCGGGTCGAAGCCGTCCTGCTGGGCGAGGGCGGTCAGGTCGCGGCTGTACTCGGAGAGGAAGGGGAGCTCCTTCTTCTGCTGCGAGGCCTCGCGCTCCTTGGCGATCGCCAGCACTTCCTCGCGCAGCGTGTAGACGTCGAAGCCCTGCTGCGTCAGGACGCGCATCGCCAGGCACCCTTCGACCCGCAGGATGCCGACCAGCAGGTGCTCGGAGCCGACCGCCGGGTGGAGCATCGACTCGGCCTCGTGGGCGGCGTAGGCGAGGATCTTCTTGGCTTCCTCCGACAGCGGCAGCTCCGCGGTCGAGCTGATCCGCTCGACGAAGACGCGCTCGCCCTCGATCTCGCGGCGCACCTCCTCCGGCTTGACGTGGAAGCGGCGGAAGAGCTCCGCGACTGTCTCCTCTCCCTCACGCAGGATGCCGAGCAGGACGTGCTCGGACTCGATCACCCGGCTACCGAGCTTGGAGGCCTCGTAGCGAGCGAAGAAGAGCGCGCGACGGGCCTTCTCGTTGAACTTCTCGAACACGGTCGCGCCTCTCTGCTCTCTCCGTCGAAGTCCAGAAGAATCAGAGGGTTCCGCTGCGCAGAACGCCCCCTTCGAGCAGCGAAATCCTACCACATCGGCGGGCCAGCTCCGGATTGTGCGTGACCAGCAGCGCCGTCGTGCCGTGGCTCGTCTGGAGCTCGACCAGCCGACGGAACACCCCCTCCCCCGCCTCCGGGTCGAGATTGCCGGTCGGCTCGTCGGCCAGCACCAGGGCCGGCTCGAGCACCAGCGCCCGGCAGAGGGCGACGCGCTGCTGCTCGCCGCCGGAGAGCTGCCCCGGGAAGTGGCCGCGCCGGTCGGCCAGGCCGACCCGGTCGAGCAGGTCGACCGCCCGGCGCGCCACGGCGGCAGCCGGCAAGCCGGCGATCCGGCCGGGCAGCGCCACGTTCTCCAGCGCGGTGAAGTCGGAGAGCAGCTGGGAGAACTGGAAGACGAAGCCGACCGTCCGGTTCCGGTAGCGCGCCAGCTCGCGGGCGGCGAGCCGGTCCAATCGGCGGCCGCCGACCTCGATCGTGCCGGCATCGGGCCGGTCGAGCCCGCCCAGCAGGTGGAGCAGGGTCGACTTGCCCGAGCCCGAGGGGCCGACCACCGCGACCAGCTCCCCGGCGGCGACCTCGAGGTCGACGCCGCGCAGCACCTCGACCGTCCGCGCGCCGTCGCGGTAGCTCTTGACCACGCCGCGCAGGGCGACCGGCACGCTCATCGGCGCAGCGCCGCCACCGGGTCGAGGCGCGCCACGCGGTCGGCCGCGAGCGCCGAGCAGGCCGCTGCGAGCGCCAGCGCCGTGGCCACGACGGCGGCGACGTCGCCCGCCCGCACCTCGAAAGGCAGGTAGTCGAAGAGCAGCACGCCCGCCGGCAGCGAGAGCGCCCTCGTCCGGTCGAGCAGCAGCGCCGCGGCCACGCCCAGCGCCGCGCCGCCGAGGGTCCCGAGGCCGCCGAGCAGCAGGCCGAGCCGCAGGAAGGCGGCGCGCAAAGTCGGCCCGTCGGTGCCGAGCGCCGCCAGCACGCCGAGCTCGCGCCGCTTGGTGGCGGCCACCAGCGAGAGGTCGGAGAAGAGCGCGAAGGCCGCCACCGCGACCACCAGGGAGACGGCGGCGAAGAGCACCGTCCGCTCGAGGCGGAGGGCGAAGAAGAGCGGGCGGTTGAGGTCGCGCCAGGTGGCGATCCGCGCTCCCGCGGGCAGCTCCCCGGCCAGCCGATCGGCGAGCACCAGGGCCGAGTCGAGGTCGCCGGTCGAGACCTGCAGGACGCGGGTGCGATCGGCCCCCAGGAGGATCTCGGCGCGCTCGATCGGCAGCGCCGCCTGCGCCACCTCGTCGGTCCGAGCGGCGCGGTAGACGCCGGCCAGTCGCATCGAGAGCGTGCGCGGCTGCGGCCCGAGTGGCGTCAGCGTCGGCCGGGGAGCGACCAGGGTCACCACCTCCCCCGCCGCGAGACCGAGGCGCGCGGCCGTGGCGTCGGCGAGATAGAGGCCGGGAGCGCCGCCCGCCGCCCCCGGGAAGGAGGCGGGCACCGCCCCGGCATGGCCGACCAGCTCGACGGGCAGCGCGCTGCCGCCGCCGACGACCCAGCCGCGCCCGCGCAGCACGGTCTGGACCGCGGCCACCTCCGGTTCGCGGCCGATGCGCGCCTCGACCTCGAGCGGGTCGACCCCGGGCGCCAGCGCGACCTCGAGCGACGGCGTGCGCGACAGGATCTCGTGGCGCAGCTTGCGCTGCATGCCGTCGAGCGCGGCGAGCGCCAGCACCAGCGCGGCGACGCCCAGTCCGATGCCCCCCGCGGCGACGGCGGAGAGGAAGCTGGTGAAGGCGTCCTTGCGCGTGCTGCGCAGCCAGCGCAGCGCCAGGCTCCAGGCGAAGCGCGTCGCGGCCCCGCTCAAGGGCGGTCGGGACCGCCCGCCTCGCCGCTCCCGGCCGCCTCCGGGCGCAGCAGCGGGAAGAGGATCACGTCGCGGATCGAGGGGCGGTCGGTGAACAGCATGGTCAGGCGGTCGATGCCGACCCCCTCGCCGCCGGCCGGCGGCATGCCGTGCTCGAGCGCGCGCACGTAGTCGGCATCGAAGCGGTGCGCCTCGTGGTCGCCGGCCGCGCGCGCCGCGAGCTGCTCGCGGAAGCGCTCGGCCTGCACGTCGGGGTCGTTGAGCTCGGAGAAGGCGTTGGCCACCTCCATGCCGCCCAGGTAGAGCTCGAAGCGCTCGGTGAAGCGCGGATCCTCCGGTTTCTGCTTGGACAGCGGCGACACCTCGACCGGGTGGTCGACGATGAACACCGGCCCGTCGAGGTGCTCCTCGCACAGAGCCTCGAAGACTTCGGCCAGAAGCCTGCCATAGATGGGTCGGTGGTTGGCCGTCTCGCCAACCCCGACCGGCCTCGCCAAGCCATGCGCCGCACGGGCCTCGAGCAGGCCCTCGACGGTCGCGCTCTGCTCCAGCGACACTCCCGCGAAACGCTCGAGCGCTCCCGCCATGGTCAGCCGCGGCCAGGGCGGCGTCAGGTCGAGGGACTTTCCCTTGTAGGAGAGCTTCTCGCTCTTCACTACGGTGCGCGCGAGCTGGACGAGCATCTGCTCGGTGAGGTCCATCAGCTGCTCGTAGTCCGCGTAGGCCCAGTAGAACTCGAGCATGGTGAACTCGGGGTTGTGCTGGGTCGAGATCCCCTCGTTGCGGAAGTTGCGGTTGATCTCGTAGACGCGGTGGAAGCCGCCGACCAGCAGCCGCTTCAGGTAGAGCTCGGGAGCGACGCGCAGGTAGAGCTCGAGGTCGAGCGCGTTGTGGTGCGTGACGAACGGCCGCGCCGCCGCGCCGCCGGGGATCGCCTGCATCATCGGCGTCTCGACTTCGAGGAAGCCGCGTTCGTCGAGGAAGGCGCGGATGCCGGCGACCAGGCGTGCGCGGACCTCGAAGACGTGCCGCGATTCGGGGTTGGCGATCAGGTCGAGGTAGCGCTGGCGGTAGCGCGCTTCCGTGTCGGTCAGGCCGTGCCACTTCTCGGGCAGCGGCCGCAGCGCCTTGGCGAGCAGGGCGAGGCGCTCGGGAGCGAGCGACAGCTCGCCGGTGCGCGTGCGCAGCAGCTCTCCTTCGGCGAGCAGGTAGTCGCCCAGATCGAGGTCGTCGAGCAGCTCCAGCGAGGCCTGGTCGAGGAGGTTGCGGCGCACGAAGAGCTGGAGCTTCGCCGCGCCGTCGTGGAGATCGACGAAGGCGAGCTTGCCCTGCTCGCGGATGGCGCGCACCCGTCCCGGCACGCGCAAACGCAGCTTCTCCGCCGCCAGCTCCTCCGTGCCGCGCTCGCCGTAGAGCCGGTGCACGGCCGCCGGCTCGAGGTCGTGGGGACAGCGCGGCGGAAAGGCGTCGATGCCGCGCGCGCGCAGCCGCGCCAGCTTCCCCCGCCGAACGGCGATCTGCTCGTCGAGCTCCGACATGCGCCCGACAGGATATCCGAACCGCGCCCACCGCTCCGAGCTAAGATCGCCGGCCATGCACCACTACGAGGCCGAGGTCCGAGCGGCGGCCGAGCGCTGGCGGGCGCTCGGCCGGCCGGCGCCGCGCGTCGCTCTGGTCGCCGGCTCGGGCCTCTCGGTCGATCTCGGCGCGCCGGTCGCCGGACCCGAGCCGCTCGCCGGCTGGCTCCCCTTTCCGGTGCGCGCGGTCGCCGGGCACGGACACGAGCTCGAGCTGCTCGAGCCGGGGCCCGGCCTGACGGCGCTCTACTTCCGCGGTCGCCTCCACGCCTACCAGGGCTATTCGGCCAGTGAGGTCGTCTTCCCGGTGCGGCTGGCCGCGGCGCTCGGCGTGCGCACGCTGGTGATGACCAACGCCGCCGGCGGGGTGCGGCCGGAGTGGCCGGCGGGGACGCTCGCCGCGGTCAGCGACCAGATCAACCTGACCGGGCTCTCGCCGCTATGCGGCGAGCCCCCCGAGAGCTGGGGCCCGCGCTTCCCCGACATGCTCGACGCCCATTCCGCGGAGCTGCGCGCGCTCGCCCACGAGCACGCCGAGCGGCTCGGTCATCCGCTGGTCGAGGGGGTCTACGCCGGCCTGCTCGGGCCGGCCTACGAGACCGCGGCCGAGGTCCGCATGCTGCGCGCGATGGGCGCCGACCTGGTCGGCATGTCGACCGTCCTCGAGATCATCGCCGCGCGCCACCGCGGCCTGCGCTGCCTGGTCCTCTCGCTGGTCGCCAACCCGGGCGCCGGCGTGACGCCGCAGCCGCTCACCCACGACGAGGTGCTCGAGGCGGGCCGCGCCGCCGCCGGTCGCGTGCGCGCCCTGCTCGCGGCGCTGCTCGCCGATCCGAGGCTGCACGAGAGCTGAGAGCCCCGGGGCGCGACCGGTGGCCCGTACGCTCCTCGTCTTCGCTCACCCCGCGCTCGAGAAGTCGCGGGTCCACCGGCGGTTCTTGGCCGAGGCCGCGGCACTGTCCGGGATCGAGGTGCGCGACCTCTACGAGCTCTACCCCGACTTCGACGTCGACGTCGAGGCCGAGCAGCGGTCGCTCGCCGGTCACGACTTGGTGATCGTCCAACACCCGCTCTACTGGTACAGCGTGCCGCCGCTGCTCAAGCAGTGGATCGATCTCGTGCTGGAGCATGGTTGGGCCTACGGCGCGCGGGGGACCGCGCTCGCCGGCAAGGGCTGGCTCGAGATCGTCTCGGCGGGCGGGCCGCGCGACGGTTACCGGACTCGGGGCTTCCACGGCCTCGAGCTGCGCCAGTTCCTGGCTCCGCTCGAGCGCACCGCCCGCCTCTGTGGCATGGACTTCCTGCCGCCGTGGGCTCTCTTCGGCACCCACCGGCTCTCCGCGGCGGAGCTCGAGCGCGCCGCGCGCGCCTACCGCCGCCTGCTCGAAGCGGTCCGCGACGACCGCGTCGACTGGGCCGCGGCGGCGCGCTTCGCCACCCTCGAAGAGGCGTTGGCCAGCGACGCCACGATCCTCGCGCCCGCAGTCGGCGGTGAGGAGTCGACGCGGTGAGCGGCGGGCTCCTCTTCCAGGCGGTCGTCTACCTGGCGGCCGCGGTGGTCGCCGTACCGGTCGCCAAGCGGCTCGGCCTCGGCTCCGTGCTCGGCTACCTCGCCGCCGGCGTCGCGATCGGGCCCTTCGCGCTCGGCTTCGTCGGCGAGGAGCGCGCCGACGTTCTCCACTTCGCCGAGCTCGGCGTCGTGCTCATGCTCTTCGTCGTCGGCCTCGAGCTCGAGCCGGCTCGCCTCTGGCGACTGCGCGGACCGCTCGTCGGGCTCGGCGGCGCCCAGGTCGTGGCCAGCTCGCTCGTCCTCGCGGCGCTCGCTCTCGCCCTCGGGTCGCCCGGGCGGCAGGCCGTCGCGATCGGCATGACGCTCGCCCTCTCGTCGACCGCGATCGTGCTGCAGTCGCTCCAGGAAAAGGGTCTGCTGGGCTCCGCGGGCGGCCAGAGCACCTTCGCCGTGCTGCTCTTCCAGGACATCGCGGTGATCCCCATGCTCGCGCTCGTCCCGCTGCTCGCGCCACCGTCGGGCGGCGGCGCGGCCGGCGACCGCGGCTCGACCTGGATCGGGGGCCTGCCGGGGTGGTCGCAGGCGCTCGCGGTGCTCGCGGCGGTCGCGGCCGTGGTCGGCGGCGGGCGCTACCTCGTCCGTCCGGCGTTGCGCGCCATCGCCGCGACGCGGCTGCGCGAGCTGTTCACGGCCGCGGCGCTGCTGCTCGTCGTCGGCATCGCCTTGCTGATGACGACCGTAGGCCTGAGCCCCGCGTTGGGCACCTTCCTCGCTGGTGTCGTGCTCGCCAACTCGGAGTACCGGCACGAGCTCGAGAGTGATCTCGAGCCCTTCAAGGGGCTGCTGCTCGGCCTCTTCTTCATCGCCGTCGGAGCTTCCATCGACTTCGCCCTGCTGGCCGCCCGGCCGCTCGCGCTCGCCGGTCTGGTGGCCGGCATCGTCCTGGTCAAGCTCTCGCTGCTCTTCCTGCTCGGCCGCCTCTCCGGCCTCGGGCCCGACTCGGCGGCGATGTTCGCTTTCTCGCTCGCCCAGGTCGGCGAGTTCGCCTTCGTGCTCTTCGCGTTCGCCGCGCAGGAAGGCGTGCTGCCGCAGGAGGTCGTCGCGCCGCTGGTCGCGAGCGTCGCTTTCTCGATGGCGCTCACGCCGCTCCTGCTCGTGCTCTACGAGCGCCTGGTGCGCCCGCGCCTCGGGACCCGCGAGAGCGCGACGCGTGTCGCCGACGAGGTCGACGAGCGCCAGCGCGTGCTGATCGCCGGCTTCGGCGCCTTCGGCTCGACCGTCGGCCGTCTGCTGCGCGCCAACGGCGTCGCGGCGACGGTACTCGATTTCGATGGCGACCGCGTCGACCTGTTGCGCCGCCTCGGGCTGCGTGTGCACTACGGCGACGCGACGCGAGTCGACCTGCTCCGCGCGGCCGGAGCCGAACAGGCCGAGCTGTTGGTGCTCGCCCTCGACTCGCCCGAGTCGACCCTCGCCCTGGTCGAAACCGTCCGCCAGCACTTCCCCCGGCTCCGCATCTACGCTCGCGCCTTCGACTGGCCCGACGCCCACGACTTGCTCGAGGCGGGCGTCGAGCACGTCTACCGCCAATCGCTCGACACGGCCCTGCGGCTCGCCGAGGACGCCCTGCGCGATCTGGGCTTCCGCGCCCATCGGGCGCACCGGGCGGCGCAGACGTTCCGCCGCCACGACGAACGCGCGCTCGCCGAGTTGACCGGAAGGCACCGGGATACCAGGGTCTATCTCTCCGAGGCCCGGCGGCGCATCGAAGAGCTCGAGCGCCGGCTCGCGGCCGACCTCGAGGCGCCCGACCTCGACCGCGACGCGGGCTGGGACCCGGAATCGTTGCGTCGGGAATCCGGCGCCGCGCTCAGCTCGAGGGACGATTGACCAGCAGCCAGAGGCCGCTGTAGTCGCGGATCAGGCGCATGCGCACCAGCTGGAGCTGCTGCGCCTCGCCGAAGGCGCCGTCCTGGATGGCGGCGTCGACGTAGGCGCCGAAGCGCTGAACGTAGGCGTCGGCGACCTTGGTGGTCTTGCGCGCTCGCGCGAACACCGGGGCGTCCTTGGTGACCGCGGTCTCGTCCAGAAGGTCGGTGATCTCGGCGGCTTCCTGATTCATCCGCAGCCGCAGGGCGGCCGCCTCGAGCAGGAACCGCTCCAGCTCGGCGTCGCCCTCGGGAGCGACGTGCAGCCGCCGGTAGGCGACCACCTCGCGCGGCTCGAGCCGGAGATGGTAGATCTCGCGCGCCAGCGCCACGGTCTTGGGCGGCGCCTGACCGTCGGTGCCTCCCAGGCCGTCGAGCAGCTCCTGGTAGTGCGTCCCGAGTCCCTCGCCGAGCGCCGCCGGCGAGAGCTCGCCGACCGCCCGAGCCGGCCGCCCGACGGCGCGCGCGGCCGCTTGCGGCTCCTGGACATCCGCCGGCCGGGTCAGCCGCGGGATCAGCTCCTCGACCTGGCGCCGCAGGTAGGCGAGCTCGTCGAGCTTGACGTTGGCGGTGCGCTGCTTCTTCTCGAACTCCTCGAAGCTCTTGCGGAACTGGCTCAGCTCGCGGTCGAGCTGCGTGTCGACCAGCACCTGGCTCTCGAGCTCGAAGATGCGCTGGGACTCGGCCAGGATCCGCTGCTCTTCCAGGTGGTAGTGCTGGCGCACCTTGTTCTTGAGCGCCAGGTTGGTCTCGACCACCGACGCCACGAGCTCCGGGTGCATCAGGTAGCGCCCGAGCGACTGCTTGAGGTCGCGATAGCGGGTGACCAGCTGGTTGCGGTTGAGCCCCTCGAGATCGCCGACCGCCGCCAGGCCCCGGCGCAGCTCGGCCATCTCCGCGCGCCGCTCCTCGATCCAGGCCGGCTCCGGGTCGAGCCCGCCGAACATCCCCCAGAATCCCTGGTAGATCTCGCGCAGCCGCGTCGGATCGCGCGAGACCAGCCCGCCGGTCGGCAACGCCTCCTCGGAGAGCTTGGTGACCAGGTAGTCGACCTTGTCGAGGCGATCGCCGGCCAGCCCCCCCTCGACCGCCGAGCTCAGGTAGAAGCGCACCATCTGGGTGAGGATCTGGTCGTCGAAGTTCTTGACCCGGTCGAAGAACTGGCGCAGCAGCGACGGCGACACCTTGGCATCGGCGGCCTCGAGCTCCGCGACGATCCGGTCGAGCAGGGCGCCGGCCTGCTCGAGCTGCAGGGCCAACCGGTCGGAGACCGGGCCGGTCAGGCCGTCGGCGACGCTCCTGAGCAGCGCATGGACGTCCTGGAACTCGGTCGGGCTGCGGCCGACCTGCACTTCGGCGAAGAACTTGCGGACCCCTTCCAGGAACTGGTGAAAGGTCCAAGCCGCCTTGAATCGACCGGCCAGGTCGACGTAGCGTCGGTGCAGCGAAGAAGTTCCCGTATCCGTCAAGAATCGACCCTTCGAAGAATGCGAGGATTCTAAGGCATGGCCGAGGAAAAGCCGAACCACCGGGTCCGGCCGCTGATCGCCGCCGACGAGATCGCGCGCCGCGTCGACGAGCTGGCAGCGCAAATCGACCGCGACTACGCCGCCAGCGAGTCGCTCGTGGTCATCGGCGTGCTCAAGGGCTCGGTCTTCTTCTTCACCGATCTGGTGCGGCGCCTCTCGATCCCCGTGCGCATCGACTTCTTCCAGACTTCGAGCTACGGCACCGGCACCACCGCCGGCGAGGTGCGGATCAAGCGCGACATCGACCTCTCGGTGCGCGGGCGCGACGTGCTCCTGGTCGAGGACATCGTCGATACCGGCTGGACCCTGAAGACCATCCTCGACCTCTTCCGATTCCGCGGCGCCGCCTCCGTCAAGCTCTGCGCGCTGCTCGACAAGCACGAGGCCCGCGAGGTCGAGGTGCCCATCGCCTACTGTGGCTTCCGGATCGGCAAGGATTTCGTGGTCGGCTACGGCCTCGACTACGACGAGCGGCACCGCAACCTCCCCTACGTCGGCGTGGTCGAATTCACCGAAGACGAGGCCTGAAGGAGCCCCGGAGATGCCCGGTCCCGAGATTCGTTTCCACCATTCCGACGGCGCGCCGGCGGCGATCGGTCCCTACTCCCAGGCGGTTTCCGCGGACGATCTGGTCCTGACCTCCGGGCAGATCGCCCTCGATCCGGCGACCGGAGAGCTCGAGACCGGCGGCTTCGAGGCCCAGGCTCGACGGGTCTTCGCCAACCTGAGCGCGGTCCTCGCGGCGAGCGGCTGCGGCTTCGGCGACGTGCTCAAGGCCACCGTCTACCTGGTCGACATGGCCGACTTCCCGGTCCTCAATCGCGTCTACGCCGAGGCCTTCGGCGACCACAAGCCGGCGCGCTCGACCGTCGCCGTCGCCGCCCTGCCCAAGGGGGCGCGGGTCGAGATCGACTTGCTGGCCCGGCAGCCGTAGCCGTCGGCGCTCAGCCGCGGCGCGCGGCGCGGCGTGCCAGCTCGTCGAGCTCGGCGCGGAAGCCGTCGACGATGAGCTCCGGCCGGGGCACCAGGCCGGCGTCGGTGCCGACCCCCATGCGCACGCGGCCGTCGTAGGAGAGGATCGAGACGCCCAGGCCGAGTCGCGCCGCCTGGGGCACCCAGAAGAAGATGTCGCGGATCGCCCGCCCCTCGAAGTAGAGGGTCGTGCGCGGACCCGGCACGTTGGTGAAGACCGCCGTCGCCTTGGTCTCGAAGATCCTCACGACCAACCGGTGGAACGCCGCCGGCAGCACGCCGATCGCGCGCAGGATCGCGAGCACGACGATCGGCTCGGCCGAGGCCTTGAGCGCCGCCGACCGCCGGCGGATCGCCTCGAGCCGGCGCTCCGGGTCGCGCAGCCCGAGCGGCAGGGAGAGGAAGAGCAGGCCGAAGCAGTTGCCGAGGTCGGCCATCTCCTCGAGCGGCCGCAGCGACACCGGCATCGCGCAGCGGATCCGCAGTCGCTCGGGGGGCTCGCCGAAGCGCTCGAGGTAGCGGCGCAGGCCGCCGGCCATCGCCGCGTTGAGCACGTCGTTGAGCGTGCCGCCGAGCTCGCGCCCGATCCCCTTGACCTCCTCGAGCGGCAAGCTCTCGGTCCAGGCCACCCGCTTGCCCCGACCGAGCCGCCCCTTGAAGGGAGTCGGCGGATCGCTCGGCCGGCCGATCAGGCGGCCGAGCGCCAGCGTCGCGCCGGCGCCCTTGACCAGGGGATGGACCCGCGCCAGGGCTTCGGCCGGCGCCTCCATGAGCCGGAGCGTCTCGGGCATCACCTCACGGGCCAGGGCGCGCGCCCGCTCGTAACCGGCGGGCGGGCGGCGCAGCACCTCGAGGAAGGGGTTGCGCGCCTCCGGCTCCAGCTCCCCCGGAGGCTGGACGGTCGGCGCGCCGGCGCGCGAGAGATCGGTCTGGGCGAGCAGAACCAGCATGAGCGCGACCCCGTCGCCGATCGCGTGATGAATGCGCGCGAGGACGACCGAGCCCGCGCGGTGGCCGCGCAGCAGCCGGAACTCCCAGAGGGGATGGCGCCGGTCGAAGGGGCGCTCGAGGTGGGCGGAGACCGCCGCGGCGAGCTCGGCGTCCCCGCCGGGCGCCGGCAGCTCCTCCTCGGTGACGTGGCGATGGATGTCGAACTCGGCGTCGTCGATCCAGACCAGGCGGCCCTGGTCGACGCCGATCCGCTGGTGGAAGCGGGAGATCGGCGCCATGCGGGCGCCGAGCCGGTCGGCCAGCTGCTCGCGCGTGATCTCGCCGTCGAGGGCGAGCACGCCGTGGATGTGCATCAGGTTGGTCGGATCGTCCATCCGCAACCAGGCGACGTCGACCGGCGCGAGCGGCGTTCCGCTCTCCCCGGGGCGCAGAGGCTGGGGTTCGAGAACCAGGTCCGGGGCGCTCAAGGCCCCGCGAGTCTATCGCCGGCGACGGGGCCTCAGGTCACCGGGCGGTCCGGCGCGACCAGCCGCTCCAGCCGGTCGAGCGCGGCGTCGAGGCGCGTCACCGTCTCGTGCGCCGCCCGGCGCGCGGAAACTTCGGGCAGCCCGACCTCGCGCCAGAGGTCGCGCCGCTCGTCCTCGAGCACGTCGCGGCGCAGGCGCAGACCGTGGCGGCGCAGCAGCGGCTCGAGATCCTCGAAGCGTCTCAGCAGGTCGCGGCGGGTCGCCTGGTAGGCGTGCGCCACCACGTCGCGCCGGGCCGAGAAGCT
The DNA here is from genome assembly GCA_011525905.1 of Acidobacteriota bacterium. Classification (GTDB taxonomy): domain Bacteria; phylum Acidobacteriota; class Thermoanaerobaculia; order Multivoradales; family JAGPDF01; genus JACTMI01. Next base: position 17,701 of record WYBK01000150.1, on the reverse strand, counting down.
GAAGATGTTGGTGAAGAACATCCGGTAGTCGTCGCGCGACGGCTCGATCAGCACGACGTCGGCGCCCCGGTAACGCTTCTCGTAGGCGGCCATGCCCACCGTGAGCCGCGAGTGGATCAGCGTGCGGAAGGTCTGCGACAGGATGGTCGGCAGGCCCCGGTCGACCAGCTGCTGCTCCGACAGTCCGCCCAGCGCATCGGCATCGGTCAGGTCGACCGGGACGATCGGGTTGACGCAGAGCACCAGCTTGGCGCCGGAGTCGAGCGCGACCGAGGCGTGGACGGTCTTGAGCAGGACACCGTCGACGTAGTAGCTGCCGTCGATCTCGACCGGCGGATAGAGGCCGGGCAGCGCGGTCGAGGCCTGGACGGCGCGCGAGATCGGCACGTGGTCCCACCCCGGCTGACCGAAGCGCACGGCGCGTCCCGTGTCGAGCTCCGAGGCGATGACGTAGAGGCGGGCCGGCAGCTGGCGAAAATCGTCCGTGCGCCCCTTGATCGCGTAGATGCCGCGCAGGTACTCGCGGATCGGCTCGTTGTCGAAGACGCCGACCGGCAGCGCGCGCGACAACCGGGTCAGCGAGTCGAGCAGCGAGCGGTCGCGCGGGTTGCGCACGAAGTCGCCCAAGGCCTCGACGAACAGGCGCGGCACGGAGAGCCCGCGCCGCACGAGCTCCGAGAGCGCCGGCGTGAAGAACGTCTCGGGAACGAAAGGGTGCTCGCCCGGCTCGGCCTTGACGATGGCGCGCACCATCTGCGCCGTGGTCAGGCCGTTGGCGAGGTTGGCCGCGATGAAGGCGCCGGCCGAGACCCCCACGTAGACGCCGAGGCGATTGAAGTCGATCCCTTCGATCGCCTCGTCGAGGGCACGCAGGGCTCCGATCTCGTAGATGGCGCCCTCCGGCCCGCCGCCGGCCAACGCGAGGCCGACGCGCGAGCGAGGGCGCGACCGAGATCCGGCCGGCGCGATCACGGCCTCAGGCGGCGGAGCTCTTGGTAGGGGCCTTCCGCTTGGCGGGCGCCTTCCGCTTCGCGGGCGCCTTGCGCTTGGCGGCGGCGCGCGGCGCCGCGGCCGGCTTGCGCGCGCGGCGCGGCTTCGCCTTGCCCTCGACCAGCTCGGTCAGCTCCTCGACCCGCCGCGTGAGACGGCCGATCTCCTCCTTGGAGGGGACGCCGATGCGGCGCAGCGTGGCGGCGATCCGGTCGTCCCAGGCGTCCTCGACCCGGTCCCAGGCGTGGACCGCCGAGTCCTTCGCCTTGCCGGCCGCCGACTCGAACGAGCCGCGCAGCTCGTCGAGCTGCGACTTGGCCTTCTTCTCGTAGGCCTCGCCCTTCTTGACCAGGTTCTTGAACACCTTGCCCCCCTCCTTCTCGGCGGTGGAGAGGGCTCCCAGGCCGGCGAGCCAGATGCGGTTCGCCGACTCCTTGACGTTCTTCTGCATCTTCTCGACGTCGATCTTCTTCTTGGCCATGACGGCTCCTCGTTGCGGCGGGAAGTTAGCGCAGGCTCTGGGCCAGGTTCTCGACGCGACGCGTCAGCTCCTGCACCTCGCTGCGGGTGGGCACGCCCAGCCGGCCGAGCAGCGCGCCGAGGCGCGACTCGACGGCCTTCTCGACCTTGGTCTCGAGCCGGGAGGCCCGGCGCCGCGCCGAAGCGAGGGCCTTCTCGGCCTCCGCGACCGGAGCGAGACCCGACCGGCGCCCCTTGGCGACCAGCGAGTCGAACGTGTCGCTGACGGTCTCGCCGACCGTGACCGCGAGGCCCAGCCCGGCGAGCCAGACCTGGCGCCCGGCCGAGAGGGCGTCGCCGCCGAGGGTCTCGAGCGAGGACTGCAGCTCGGTCAGGTTCTTCGGCATCTCGATCTGCTTCATCACGATTCTCCCTTCTTGCGCCGGACCGGGCGCGACGCGACCTTGTCTCCGGCCGTCCGCTTGCGCGGCCGCGCCGGTGCGTTCTTCTCGATGCCCGACTCCTCGAGCCGGGACAAGGAGGACTCGAGCTCCTCCAGGCGATTGCGCAGGCGATCCATCTCCTCGCGGGCCCGGCGCACCGGCCCGAACCGGTCGATCGAAGCCTGCACGAAGCGATCGACCCGGTGCTGCACCTGCTCGACGCCGCTCTCGACCGCCCGCTGGCCGGCGCGCACGAGGTCGTGCAGCAGCTCGGTCGGCAGCAGCGAAGTGCCGCGCCGCCCTTCGTCGAGGATGATCTGGGTGAGCGTCTGCGCGGTCACGTCGGCGCCCGTGGAGTTGTCGACCACCTGGACGTCGGCGCCGCCCCGGATCCACTCCGCCAGCTCGTCGAGCGAGACGTAGCGGCTCTCTTCCGTGTCGTAGAGCTTGCGGCTCTCGTAGCGCTTGATCAGGCGAGGCATGCGGTTCGCGCTCCTCTCGTCATGCCGCAGCGCGGCAGAGACAACCGCTTTATACCGCAGCGCGGCAAGCCCGTCAAGCCCCGGCCATGCCGCAGTGCGGCAGAACTGGCCGCCGGCGCTCGGCCCCGCCGTTGAGGGGCGTCGCCGGAGCCGCTACAATGCCCGCGCGTCCGGCAAGCTCGCGGCGGACGGAGAAAGGACGGCGAATGACCCACATCATCACCGAGCCCTGCATCGGCGTGAAGGACACCGCCTGCGTCGACGTCTGCCCGGTCGACTGCATCTACGGCAAGAACGAGGACTGGGAGATGCTCTACATCCACCCGGAGGAGTGCATCGACTGCGGCCTCTGCATCGACGCCTGCCCGGTGCAGGCGATCTTCCCCGCCGAAGAGGTGCCGGAGAAGTGGAAGGACTTCATCGCCAAGAACTACGAGAAGTTCGACTTGACTCCGCCCTGAGAACCGACCGCGTCGCCCCCGACTCGCCCGAAGGGCGCGCTGCGGCGCGCCCTTCGTCGTTTCGGAGGACGCCGGCGGCTCGGGAATGAACGCCCCCCTCGATCGGTTTGAAAATGTGACAGACTGGCGCTCAGGTTTCCTGGGCTCGGAGCAGGCCGGGCCGCAGATCGTCCGGGAGAGGGGAGGCGTTGGAATACAAGGACTACTACGGCGTCCTCGGCGTGGCGCGCGACGCCAAGCCGGAGGAGATCCAACGGGCCTACCGGAAGCTCGCGCGCAAGTTCCACCCCGACGTCAACAAGGAGGCCTCGGCGGAGGCGCGCTTCAAGGAGATCGCCGAGGCGTACGAAGTGCTCAAGGACCCCGAGAAGCGGGAGAAGTACGACCGCTTCGGCCAAGCCTGGAAGGCGCGTGGCACCGCGGGCGGCCCGCCGCCCGGCTTCGAGGAGTTCCGCTTCGATCTGGGCGGCGCCCCGTTCGGGGCCGGCGGCTCCGGGTTCTCCCAGTTCTTCGAGATGCTCTTCGGCGAGGCCGCCCGGCAGCGCGGCGGCTGGGCGACCTGGACCAACGAGGGGCGGGGCGGCTGGGCCCGGCCCGGAGCCAACCGCGAGAGCACGCTGCGCCTGAGCCTCGAAGAGGCGGCGCGCGGCGGCGTCCGCGAGTTCCAGCTCCAGACTCCCGACGGGGAGACCCGCCGCCTGCGGGTCAACCTGCCCCGCGGCATCCGCCCGGGACAGACCGTGCGCGTCAGCGGCCAGGGCGAGGCCGGTCACGCCGGCGGCGCCGCCGGGCACCTGCTGCTGCGCGTCGAGCTCGAGCCGCACCCCCGGTTCCGGCTCGACGGGCGCGACCTGCACACCCTGCTCGAGGTCACGCCCTGGGAGGCGGCGCTCGGCGGCGAAGCCGAGGTCGCCACGCTCGACGGGCACGTCCGCATCCGCATCCCCGCCGGAACCTCCTCGGGGCGCCGCATCCGCGTGCGCGGCCGCGGCTTTCCAGCGGGGGCGCGCGGCGAGGCCGGCGACCTGTTCGCCGAGATCCGTATCGTGGTCCCCGAGAGCCTGAGCAGCCGCGAGCGCGAGCTCTTCCAGGAACTGCGCGACGCCTCGGAGTTCCGGGCGCGTCGCTGAACCGATACGAGGGAGCGAGATGGACTTCAATCGATTGACCCGCAGATCCCAGGAGGCCGTGGCGGCGGCCCAGAGCCTGGCCGTCGAGCGCGGCCAGCAGCAAGTCGACGTCGAGCACCTGCTCGCGGCGCTGCTCGCCGAGCCGGAGGGCCTGGTGCCCCGCCTGCTCGCGCGCATGGAGGTTCCCGCCGAGCCGCTCGCGGCGGAGCTCGCCGCCGAGCTCGCCCGGCGGCCGGCGCTCTCGGGCGGCGGCGCCGAGCCGGGCAAGCTCTACGTCACGCCGCGCTTCCAGCAGCTGCTGGCCGCCGCCGAGAGCGAGGCCAAGCGACTCAAGGACGAGTACGTCTCGGTCGAGCACCTCCTGCTGGCCATGCTCGACGAGCAGCCCGCCGGCGCCGCCGGCCGGCTGCTGCGCCGCTTCGGCGTCGAGCGCGACCGCTTCCTGGCGGCGCTCACCGCCGTGCGCGGCCACCAGCGCGTCACCTCGGCCGAGCCGGAGGCGACCTACGAGGCGCTCGAGAAGTACGGCGTCGACCTGGTCGCCCAGGCGCGCCGCGGCGCGCTCGATCCGGTGATCGGCCGCGACGGCGAGATCCGGCGCGTGGTGCGAATCCTGTCGCGCAAGACCAAGAACAATCCGGTGCTGATCGGCGAGCCGGGCGTCGGCAAGACGGCGATCGTCGAGGGGCTCGCGCAACGGATCGTCAAGGGAGACGTCCCGGAGTGGCTCAAGGACCGGGCGATCTTCTCGCTCGACATGGGCGCGCTGCTCGCCGGCGCGAAGTACCGCGGCGAGTTCGAGGAGCGCCTGAAGGCGGTGCTCAACGAGGTCAAGCGCAGCGACGGCCGGATCCTGCTGTTCATCGACGAGCTGCACACCATCGTCGGCGCCGGCAAGACCGAGGGCTCGACCGACGCCGGCAACCTCCTCAAGCCGATGCTCGCCCGCGGCGAGCTCCACTGCATCGGCGCCACCACGCTCGACGAGTACCGCAAGCACGTCGAGAAGGACGCGGCGCTCGAGCGCCGCTTCCAGCCGGTGCTGGTCGACGCGCCCTCGGTCGAGGACACCGTCTCGATCCTGCGGGGACTCAAGGAGCGCTTCGAAGTGCACCACGGCGTCAGGATCCAGGACAACGCCCTGGTCGCCGCCGCGACGCTGTCGAACCGCTACATCTCCGACCGCTTCCTGCCCGACAAGGCGATCGACCTGGTCGACGAGGCCTCGGCGATGATCCGCACCGAGATCGACTCGATGCCGCAGGAGCTCGACGAGGTCACCCGCAAGGTGCTCCGGTTGGAGATCGAGGCGGCCGCGCTCGGCAAGGAGAAGGACAAAGCCTCCAAGGAGCGGCTGCAGGAGATCCAACGCGAGCTCGCCGACCTGAAGACCGAACAGCAGGCACTGAAGGGGCAGTGGGACGGCGAGCGCGCCGCGATCGCCGAGGTCCGCCGGCTGCGCGAGGAGCTCGAGAAGGCGAGGATGCAGGTCGAGGAAGCCGAGCGCGCCTACGACCTCAACCGCGCCGCCGAGCTGCGCCACGGTCTCATCCCTGCTCTGGAGCAGAAGGTGGGCGTGGCCGAGGCGAAGACCGCCGCAGGCGTCGCGAGCGGCCAGCGGCTGCTGCGCGAGGAAGTGACCGACCAGGAGATCGCCGAGATCGTCTCGAAGTGGACCGGCATTCCGGTGACCCGCCTGGTCGAGGGGGAGCGCGACAAGCTGCTGCGGCTCGAGGAGATCCTCCATCGCCGCGTGATCGGCCAGGAGGAGGCGGTGCGCGCGGTCGCCGACGCGGTGCTGCGCGCCCGCGCCGGGATCAAGGATCCGCGGCGTCCGATCGGCTCCTTCCTCTTCCTCGGCCCCACCGGCGTCGGCAAGACCGAGCTCGCCAAGACGCTCGCCGAGGCGCTGTTCGACAGCGAGGAGAACCTGGTGCGCATCGACATGTCCGAGTACATGGAGAAGCACACCGTCTCCCGGCTGATCGGCGCGCCGCCCGGCTACGTCGGCTACGACGAGGGCGGGCAACTGACCGAGGCGGTGCGGCGCAAGCCCTACTGCGTGATCCTCTTCGACGAGGTCGAGAAGGCGCATCACGACGTCTTCAACGTGCTGCTGCAGCTGCTCGACGACGGTCGGCTCACCGACGCCCAGGGACGCACCGTCGACTTCAAGAACACCGTGGTGATCCTCACCTCGAACATCGGCTCGGGCCACCTGCTCGAGGGGATCACCGCGAGCGGCGAGCTGACCGAGGGGGCGCGCACGGCGGTGATGCGCGAGCTGCGGGCCCACTTCCGGCCCGAGCTGCTCAATCGCCTCGACGACGTCGTGCTGTTCACGCCGTTGACGCTCGCCGAGATCGAGCGCGTGGTCGAGCTGCTGGCCGCCGACCTCGGCCGTCGACTGGCCGAACGCAGCGTGCGGCTCGAGCTCACCCCGGCGGCGCGCGGCTTCGTCGCCCGCCAGGGCTACGACCCGGTCTACGGCGCGCGGCCGCTCAAGCGCTTCCTCCAGCACCAGCTCGAGAGCCGGATCGCGCGCGCCCTGATCGCGGGCGAGGCGGGCGAGGGCGCGACTTTGCGCGTCGACGCCGCCGGCGACCAGCTGACGGTGGCGGTCGAGGCGGCGCGCAGCGCCGAGCCGGTCGGCGCCTGAGGTTGCCCGACACACCTTCGTCGGGAGGCCGGCACCGACTCGCGTGGGGCCTGGTCCACGCCTTGCACTCCCTGCCCGGCGGATGGAAGGAATCCAGGAGACCGACATGACACGCACTCGCATCGCATCGCAACTCGTGGCGCTCGCGGCGCTCTCGCTCGCGCTCGCCCCCACCCCCGCGTCCGCCCAGCCGGTGGAGCGGATCGACGGCCTGCTGGTCGACAGCGCGGCGCTGGTCGCCGGCTTCGACTCGGCCTTCCTCGACGTCCGGCTCAGCGGCCGGACGGCCGAGCTCGAGCTGGTCGACTTCGCGCGCATCGCGCGCGACGAGGGGGAGCGCGCCCTGCGCAACCTGCTCGGCGGCCTCGAGCTCGGCCGCGTCAGCATCGGCAACGGCCTCGGCCGGCCGATCGCCATCGTCCAGGAGACGCGCGTGGAGGGGCTGCGCCGGCTCCTCTTGGTCGTGCCGCGCGACCTCGGCACCCGCGAGGCATTCCGCGCCTCGCGCAGCGTCGACTACCCCTATCTGGTGATCGACGCGACGGTCGACGCCGAGGGCTACGGCGTCGGTGAGCTCTACCCGGCGGCGCGCCTCGACGTCTCGCCCGACGGCAAGCTCAGCTACCGGAGCCTGACGCCGCTGCCGATGCGCATCCTCGGGCTCGAGGCCTCCTGATCCGGCGTGCGTAGAATCGCGGCGTGTCCGCACCCCTCGCTCGGCTGGAGAGCCTGAAGCTCGAGTTCGGTCCGGAGGCGGCGCGCGAGCGCCGCCTCCTGATCGAGCGCCTGGATCGCGCCGACCTCGCGCGCGCGCGCGAAGTCGAACGCCTGCACGAGGCGCTCTGCTTCGCCCGTGCCTACCCCGACGACGCCGAGGTCGAGCGCGTCGCCGAGCGTGCCCTGGCCCGCTTCGCGTCGCGGCGCGACCTCGTCCGGCACGCCGGTGCCCTGGTCAACAGCGGTATCGCCGGCACCGACACCCGCTACCCGTTCTTCGCGCCGACCGCGCGCTGGCTGGCCGGGCGCTTTCCCGACCGGCTCACGTTCGACCCCGACGCCGCGCTCGACGAGGAGCGGCTCGAGCGGCTGCTGCCCCTGCTGGCCCACTACGCCGAGACGCCGGCGCTCGACGAGGCGCCGATCGCGGCCGCCGACTGGCTCGGGCGGCTCGCCGCCCCGGGCGAGTCCGCCGCGGTCTTCCTGGTGCGCCGCCTGGCCGAGCGCTACCCCGACGGCTTCGACTTCGAGCGGATCTACGAGGATCTCGACCTCGAGCTGCGCCTCCACCCCGCGGCCGCGACGCCGGCGCGGGGGCGCGAACGGTCGCCGGTCGGTCCGCGCCACTACCAGCGCGCACCGCTCGACCGGGGCCGCCCCGACCTGCGCGTCGAGATCGCGCGCCGGCCGCTCGCCGTGCGCCGGCTGTCGCGCCGGCAGGGGCGCGATCTGCTCGACCTGGCGCGCGCCGCCATGGTCGGCCGCGCCCGCGATCTCGACGCCTTCGCCTACGGCAGCGAGGAGGACGTCCGGCTGGTCGAGTGGGAGGACGGCCTCGCCTTCGCCGCGATCGGCGTGCGCCCCGAGCGGCGGCTGCTGCTCGAGGCGGTCTACGGCTTCCTGACGCTCAAGAACCGGGTGCCGATCGGCTACGTGCTCAACAGCGCGCTCTTCGGTTCGGCCGAGATCGCGTACAACGTCTTCGAGACCTTCCGGGGCGCCGAGGCGGCGCGCGTTTACGCGCGCGTGCTGGCGACCGTGCGTCATCTGTTCGGTGCCGACGCTTTCACCATCTTTCCCTACCAACTCGGCGACGGCAACGACGAGGCGATCGAGTCGGGGGCCTGGTGGTTCTACCAGAAGCTCGGCTTCCGGCCGCGCGACCCCGGGGTCGACGCCCTCATGCGGCGCGAGCTGGAGCGCATGGCGCGCCGCCCGGCCCATCGCTCCTCCCCCGCCACTCTCCGCCGGCTGGCGCGCGAGAACCTCTATCTCTTCCTCGGCCGGCCGCGCCGCGACGTGATCGGCGAGCTCGCGGTCGCCGGAGTCGGCCTGACGGTCTCCGCGCTGCTCTCGCGGCGCTTCGGCCGCGCGCCGGCGCGCGGCTTCGCGGCCTGCGCCGAGGAGGCGGCCGAGCGGCTGGGCGGCGGCCCGGAGCGGGGCTGGTCGGCCGGCGAGCGGCTGGCCTTCGGACGCTGGGCCCCGGTCGTCCTGGCGCTACCCCGGGTCGAGAGCTGGAGCGCCGCCGAGCGGGCCGCGCTCGTCGAGGTGATCCGCGCCAAGGGGGGCCGGCGGGAGAGCGATTTCGTCCGGCGCTTCGACGCGCACCCTCGCCTGCGCCGCGCGATCGCCGCGCTGGCGCGCCGCGGCGCCGCGCGGCTCTGACCCGCGCGCGTTGCGCTACGCTCCCCGGCCGTGGCCGAAGCGCTGCGCTACCTGCTGGTGGTCGAGGCCGCCGGCCTCGCGGTCTGGCCGCTGCTCGCGCGCGCCCTGCCCGCGCTGCCCGATCGCGGCTTCGCGCTCGCCAAGGGCGCCGGCCTGTTCGCGCTCGCGCTGCTCGACCTCTGGCTCGCCGCGGCCGGAGCGCTCGCCGAGCTTTCGCCCGTCGCGCGCACCGCCGTCGCGCTGCTGCTGCTCGCCGCCGCGTCGCTCGCGCTGCTCGCCTCGCCCCGCTCGCCGCGCGCCACGCTCGTTCGCCGGCTCGCGCCGCGCCGGCGCGCGCTGCTCGCCTTCGAGCTGATCTTCCTCGCCGCCTTCGCCGCCGGCCTGCTGCTGCGTGCCGCCGATCCCGGCGTCGCCCAGACCGAGCGGCCGATGGACCGCATGCTGCTCGGCGCGCTCCTGGAGGCGCCGGGCTGGCCGATCGAGGACCCCTGGCTCGCCGGCGAGCCGCTCGCCTACTACACCCTCGGCCACGCCGCGATCGCGGCACCCGCCCGGCTCGCCGGCGTCGCCGCGGACATCGCCTACAACCTCGGCTTCGCGCTGGTCTTCGCGCTGCTCGCCTCCGGGTGCGCCGGCGTCGCCTGGGCGCTCACCCGTCCGCTCTTCGCGCGGCCCGCGCGCGGCGGCGCGCTCGCCTGCGCGTTGGCCGGCGGCGGCCTCGCCGCGATCGCCGGCGCCCCGGCTGTCCTCGACGCGCTCGAGAGGCTGCCCGGCCTGCTCGCCGGACGACCTGTCGGCGCCTGGTGGTGGCGCTCGAGCCGCACGCTGGTCGATGCCGCCGCGCCCGGCGGGCCGGCCGAGCTGATCCACGAGGCGCCCGCCTTCACCCTGCTGGTCGGCGACTTGCACGCGCACTGGCTCGCCCTGCCGCTCGTCGTGCTCGCCTGCGCCCTCGCCGTGGCGCTCGTGCGCCGTCCGCGCAGGAGGGCGGCGACCCTCTTCGCGGCGCTGCTCGGCGGTGCGACGCTGGCGACCAACCCCTGGGCGCTCCCGGTCGTCCTCGCCCTGGCGCTCGCGGGCGCGGCCGCCTCGAGCGGCGCGGGGCGCGGCCGCCGGGCGCTCGGGCTGGCGCTCGCCGTCGCAGGCGGCGGCGCGCTGGTCGCTCTTCCCCACCTCCTGCTGGTCACCCCGGGCGGCCGCGCGCTGGTGGTCAACGCGACGACGCCGAGCCCGATCGCGCCGCTCGTCGCGCTCTGGCTGCCGGTCCTGCCCGGCCTCGCGCTGCTCCTCGCCGCCGGCCCGCGACGGGGCCTAGCCGCCGCCGTCTCGGGCGGCATGGCCGCGGCGCTCGCCGCGCCGCTCGCCGCAGCGCTCGCGCGCCCCGACGGCAGCGGCGCGCTGCTGCGCCTGCCGGCCGGTCTCGAGGCGTGCGGACTGCTCGCCGCTCTGGCGGCTCGCGGCGTCGGGGGCTTCGCACTCTCCTTCCTGCTCGGAGCCGGATCGGCCCTCGCTCTCTGGCGGGCGATGCCCGCGCCGCGCGGCACGGCGACCGGAGACGGGGCGCGCCGCGCGGCGCTGGCGGTCGCCGCCGCGGGTCTGCTCACCCTGCTCGGGCCCGAGCTCCTCTACCTGCGCGACGGTCACGCGACGCGCCTCAACACCCTCTTCAAAGCGCACTCGGCCGCCTGGCCACCGCTCGCGCTCGCGGCGCTCGCCGGCGCCGCCGGAGCGGTCGCCCGCGGTCGCCGCCTCGCCGCCGGCGCCGCGTTCGCGCCGCTGCTCGCCGGCCTGCTCTTCCCGGCCGTCGCGCTCGCCGACCGCTGGCGCTTCGCGTCCGCGCCGCCCACGCTCGACGCGCTCGCGCCGCTGGCACGCTCGGCGCCCGACGTCCACGCCGCGCTCCTCTGGGTGCGCGACCAGGTGCCCACGCGCGCGCGGCTGCTCCAGGCCGCCGCGGCCAGCTACGACGCCGAGGCGCTCTCGGCCAGCGTCCACGCCGCGCACCCGACACTGCTCGGCTGGCCGGGGCACCAGGCGCAATGGCGCGGCGAAGCCTTCGCGCGGCTGGCCGCGGGACGCGCGGAAGCGGTCGCGATCGTCTACGAGCGCCCGAGCGCCGAGGCCAAGCAGGCGGTACTCGAACGCTTCGCGATCGACTGGATCTGGCTCGGCCCGGTCGAGCGCCGTCTCCATCGGATCGACGCGGCGTCGCTCGCCGCCCTCGAGGCCGTCGCCGAGCCGCGCTTCGCGCGCGGCGGCGTGACGCTCTACCGGCGGCGCGGTCCGTGAGACTGGCCCGGCGAGAGCTCTTCGCCTGGGCGGCGCTGCTCGCGCTCGCCGCCCTCTGGCGGCTGCCCGGCCTCGGCGAGCGCGCGGCGAGCCACGACGAGAGCCTGCACGCCTACTACGCCTGGCGCTTCGCCGAGCTCGGCGAGTACCGGCACGACCCGATGTTGCACGGGCCGCTGCTCTTTCACCTCGGCGCGGCCGTCTTCGCGCTGCTCGGCGACTCCGAGGCGACGGCGCGGCTGCCGGTGGCGCTCGCCGGCATCGCCCTGGTCGCCGCCCCGCTCCTGTTCCGGCGCGAGCTCGGCCGGCGCGGCGCGCTCGCCGCCGGCGCGCTGCTGCTGATCTCGCCCTCGATCGCCTACTACAGTCGCTACCTGCGCAACGACGTCTACGTCGCCCTGCTCTCGCTGCTCTGGCTGCGCGCGCTGTTCGACGCTCGGGTGCCGCGGGGCGAGCGCGCGCTCGGGCGGCTCGCGCTCTTCCTGGCGCTCGCCTGCGCGACCAAGGAGGTCGCCTTCCTGGTCGGCGGCGCCTTCGGCGGGCTGCTGCTGGTCGAGGCGGCGGGGCGCCGGCTGCGCGGCGAGCCGGCGGGGCGCCCGTTCGACCTGGCGCTCTTCCAGCTGGCGCTGGTCTCCCCCTACCTCGCCGGAGCCGCGCGCTGGGCGGCGGGCGAGGACCCGGCGGACGCCGACGCGCCCGGGGCGCTCGCGGCGACGCTCGGCTGGGCGGCGGCCATCGCCTCGCCGTCGCTCGGCGTCGCCCTTCTCCGCTTCCGGCGCACCTGGCCGGCGGCCGCGCGCGCGTTGCCGCGCTGCTTCGCTCTGGCCTGGGGCCTGCTGCTCGCCCTCTACACCGGCCTCGGCACGGCGCTCGGCCACGGCGTCGTGAGCGGCGTCTCCGGCTCGCTCGGCTACTGGCTCGAGCAACACGGCGTCGGGCGGGGCGCGCAGCCCCCCTTCTACTACGGGATGCTCGGCCTGCTCTACGAGCCCCTCCCCTGGGCGCTGGCGCTCACCGCGGGGTTCGCGTTGCTCCGGCGGCCGCGCGGCCGGACGCCGGAGCCCGCGCCGCTGCTGCCCCGGTTCCTCGCCGGCTGGTGCGTCATCGGCTGGGCAGCGTTCACCCTGGCGGGCGAGAAGATGCCCTGGCTGCTCGTCCACCTCGCGCTGCCCGCGATCCTGCTCGCCGGCTGGTGGCTGGGAGCGCGCTCGCGGCTCCCGGCGGGCGAGCCCGACGCACGCGAGGCCTGCGGCCTCCTGGGAGCCGGCGGCGCGCTCGCCGTCACGCTGCTGGTCGCCGCCGGCCTCGCCGTGCGCGGCGTCGAGGGGCCCGCCGGCCAGCTACGCGCGACCCTGCTCGCCCTGCTACTCGGCGGGCTCGCCGTCGCGGCCGCGCGCCTTCGACGGCGGGGGAACGGCGCGCTCCGACGAGGCCTGGCGCTCACCGTCCTGGCAGCGGCAGGGCTGCTCGGCGCGCGGGCGGCGCTGCTCGCCTCCTTCGTCCACGACGAGCTGGCGGTCGAACCGCTCGTCTACGCGCACGGCACCGAGCAGATCGCGCCGGCGCTGGCCGAGCTCGAACGCGCCAGCCGGCGGCTGGCCGGAGGCCTCGGCCTCGAGCTCGCCGTCGACTCCGAGACCAGCTGGCCGCTCGCCTGGCACCTGCGCCGATGGACGGCGCAGCGCAGCTTCGAAGGCACCCCGGACGAGGCCGTGCTCGCCGCCCCGGCGCTGATCGCGGGCGACGCCCAGGATCGCGCGCTGCGTGCACGTCTCGCCTTCGCGCGCGAGCGCCTGCCGTTCGACCTGGTGCGCTGGCCCCCCGAGACCTACCGCGACTGGACGCCGGGGCGCGCGCTCGCCGCGCTCGGCGATCCGGCCGCCTGGCGACGGGGCCTCGCGCTCTTCTTCTTCCGTGAGCGGCCGAACCAGGCGCTCGACCCCTGGCCGTTGCGCAAGGCGGCCGCGCTCTACCTGCCGCGCTCGGCGCCGGGTGCGGGCGTCCTCGACCCGCTGCCCCTGCTCGACTGGCCGCGGGAGCCGGCCGCCGCTCCGCCGCCCGGGGGCGGCGGCGCTCTCGCCCCCGACGGCCGCCGCTTCGAAGCCGACCGCGAGCGGCACGTCGTCCGTGCCTTCGACGCCGACGGCCGCCTGCTCGCCGAGTCGCGCCGCGAGTCGCTGCCGCTCGACCTGCCCGGCCCGCTCGCCTGGGACGCCCAGCGCGGCCAGCTCTGGATCGCCGATGTCGGCCGCCGCCGGCTCGTGGCGCTCGACGGCGAGCTCGCCTTCGTCGAGGCGGTCGAGGCGCCGCTCTGGGAACGCGACGACCTCCCCGGCCTCGCCTGCCTGCCGGGCGGCGGGCTGGTCGCCAGCGTCCCGCGCGGCGACGCCCTCGTGGTCTGGGATGCGGGGCACCGGCCACGCGGCGTCATTCCGCTCGACCCACGCGCGGCGCCCGGCGCTCTCGAGGCGACCGCCGAGGGGAGGTTGCGCGTGGCGACCGCTGCGGGCGTCGTCGAGCTGACGCCCGCGCCGCTCGACTGAGGGCCGGCTTCAGCCGCCGTGGCGCGTCGCGGGTGGCGCCGCGAGCGCGCCCGAGTTGACCCAGTCGGGGCGGTTCAGGGTCGGCTCCTCCCCCTCCCCGAGCAGCCGCTCGACCGCCTCGACCCCCTGCATGTAGGAGTGATCCTGGTTCGAGACCTCGTACTTCCAGGCGCCGAAGCGGCCGCGCGAGAGAACGCAGTGCCGCTCCAGGGTCGGCAACAGGGCGGCGAGCACCTCGTCCCGTCCCAGGAAGGGCGTCGGATAGCCGTGCTCCTCGTGGTGGTGCCAGAGGCTCTCGACGCGGGCGGCCGCCGGCACGAGGCCGTCGGCGGCCAGCGCGGCGAGCGAATCGGAGGCGATCCGCTCCCGTCGGACCGGTCGGTACGGAGTCTCGGTCACCTCGGCCATCAGCGACCAGCGGCCGGGACCGGGCACGTGATGCGGCGAGTAGTTCGAAAAGACCGTCACCCGGAAATGCGGGCTCGACGGCTCGGGGAAGTAGATCCAGCACTTGCGCGCCAGCGTCTCGGGGCGCTCCCCCTCGAGACCGATGCCGACGACGTGGACGGCGCTGCTGACCAGCCGCCGAGCCGCGCGCACCGACGCCGCCGACAGACCGCGCGCGATCCCGACCAGCCGCTCGAGCGGGACGCTCGTGATCAGCCAGTCGTAGCGCAGGCGCTCGCCGTTCGAGAGCCGCACCGTCCGGTCCGGCAGGTCGACCTCGATCGCTCGAACGCCGTAGCGCAGTCGCTCGCGCGGCAGGGCGGCGGCGACCGCCCGCCAGATCGCGCCGGTGCCGCCACGCAGCGGAAAGCGGAATCGGCGGTTGGGGCCCCAGCCGGCGTCGTCCCGTCCGCTCGCGACGCTGGCGCGGATCCGCTGGAGGTCGGGCGGGGCCACGCGGTCCCCCATCCAGCCGACGCCCAGCCGCTCCGGCGGATAGCCCCAGACCTTCTCGTTGTAGGGACGCAGGAAGAGCTCGGCGACGCCGGCGCCGAAGGTCGCGTCGATCCATTCGCCGAAGTGCGCGGGCGGTCGCCCGAGCGGCCGGGAAGCGGCCCGCTCGAGCCCCTCGAGGCAGCGGTCGCGCTCGGCCGGCGCGAGCCGATGCAGATTGTTCTGGAACGGGTAGGGGACGAATCTCCCGTCGAGGCGGATCCAGGATTCGCGCTCGTGCCAGAGCCAGGCGTCGCCGAGCGCGCGATCGAGCGCCGCGTCGTAGCGGGCGTAGTGGCTGAACTGGACGTGGCCGCCGACGTCCCAGGTGTAGCCGGCCGGGTCGACGTGGCTCGCGGCGAGGCCGCCCGGCGCGTCGCGCGCCTCGAGCAGCAACCAGTCGGAGTGGCCGGCCGCCTCGAGCCGGCTCGCCGCGCCGAGCCCGGTCGGCCCGGCGCCGAGGATCAGCACGCGGCCGGGGTCACGCATCGCCGGACCGGGTGCCCGCGGCCGCAGCGCGCGGGCCGGGGTTCGATGCGGGCGGGTCGACGGGCACCGGGCGGAGACTAGCAGGCGGCCGGCGCGCGCGTCGGCAGGTTCGCGGCGCCCGCCCTGCCCGCAGGGGCCGGCCGACGTGCTGCCGGTACACTGCCCTCGAGGGTGGCCGGCCGGCGCCGGCGATCTGAGAAGATGAACGAGGGAACCGCGCGGAAGGAGGCTCGATGAAAGCCCAGACCATCCTCTTCCCGACCGACTTCTCGGAAGCGAGCTCGCAGGCGCTCGGCGCCGCCCTGTTCGCCGCCGAGCTGCTCGACGCCGAGCTGGTGCTGCAGCACGTCCTGGTCTTTCGCGAAGCGGATCTGCACATTCCGGAGGCCCACTTCCCGCAGCCCGAGGAGCTCTTCGAGCGGCTGCACGCGCTCGCCGCCTCGGAGCTCGGCAAGCTGGTCGCGTCCCGGCAGGAGCGTCCGCTGCGCCTGCGCGAAGTGGTCGACCGGGGTGTCGACGCGGCGCGGCGCATCCTCGAGCGCGCCGAGGAGGACCGGGTCGACCTGATCGTCCTCGGCACGCACGGTCGCAAGGGCGCGGCGCATCTGCTCCTCGGCAGCGTCGCCGCCGGCGTGCTGCGCCACTCGCCTTGCCCCGTGCTCACCCTGCGCTCGGGCGCCGGCACGCGGCCCCTGCTCAAGCTGCAACGGCTGACCGTCGCCCACGACTTCTCCCCGGCCGCCGAACGCGCGCTCGCGCACGCCGTCGCGCTGGCTCGTCAGGCGCACGCGCGGCTCGACCTCGTCCACGTGCTCGAGGCCCCGGAGGTGCCGATGGCGCCGACGCCGCTGGTGGGCGGTTGGGCCGAGGCCTTCTTCGAGGACCTCGAGCCGAAGCTCGCCCAGAGCCTGGCGGAGGTGCGCGCGCGCGCCGCGGCCGACCTCGAGGGCGAGGTGCGGATCCTCCGCGGCCGCGGCGCCCTGGCCCTGGTCGAGCACCTTGAGGGGAGCGACGTCGACCTGGTCGTGCAGGGCAAGCAGGGGCGCACCGGCCTCGACCGGATCCTGCTCGGCAGCTTCGCCGAGCGGCTCGCGCGGCTCGCGCCCTGCGCGGTGCTGACCGTGCCCGCCGAAGGGAGCTCGCTCGTCTAGTGTCCCGGGCCGACCAGCGGCGCGCATGAGCCGGAGAGGCCTGCCGCCGGGGCAGGTCGAGACGCGCAAGTTCCCGGTCGTCGGCGAGCGCGAGCCGGCGGCCGGGGCGCTCGACCTCGACCGCTTCCGCTTGCGAATCGCGGGCTTGGTCGAACGACCGCTCGAGCTCGCCTGGAGCGAGTATCTGGCGCTGCCGCACCGGGAGCGCACCGTGGACATCCACTGCGTGACCGGCTGGAGTCGCCTCGAGAGCCGCCTGACCGGCCTGCCGCTCGCCGAGCTGCTCGACCGGGCGGGCGTCTCGTCCGCCGCCCGCTTCGTCCGTTTCGAGGCGGCCTCGGCGCGCGCCCACGACACCTCGCTCCCGCTCGACCTCGCTCTCGCGGACACCTGGCTGGTCCACGCCTTCGACGGCGCGCCGCTCGCCGTCGAGCACGGCTTTCCGCTGCGCACGGTGACGCCCTCGCGCTACTTCTACAAGTCGCTGAAGTGGCTGCGCCGCGTCGAGCTGCTCGCCGACGATCGCCGCGGCTACTGGGAGCGCGAGTCGAGCTACCACGACGTCGGCGACCCCTGGGCGGGCGACCAACGCTTCTCGACCGGCTCGATCGATCCGCGCGAGCTCGCGCGCTTCCGCGCGGCGACCTCGTTCGCGCCCTGGCGCGCGCCGCGCAAGGTCCTGCTCGGCCTCGACCTCGCCGGCTTCGCGCCCAAGAGCCGCGACCTGTCGCGACTCCAGTTGAAGAACTGCGACCTCGCGGGCGCCGACCTCGAGGGGTGCGATCTCGGCGGCGCCAACCTCTCGCTCTCGAATCTGCGGGGCGCGCGGCTGCGTGGGGCCAGGCTGACGGGCGCGGACCTCGAGGGGGCCGATCTCTCCGGCGCAGACCTCTCCGGAGCGGACCTCTCGGACACTCTGCTCTCGGCGACCCGCTTCGTCTCGACCGCCGCCGACGGAACGCGGCTCGAGGCGAAGGTCGACGGGGTGCGCCTCGCGAGGGCCTCTGGCCTGCTCGAAGACCAGGAGGCCTACCTCCGCTCCCGCGGCGTCGACCTCTGAGCCCTGAGGCGCCACTCACAGTGACAGTTACCTTGGAGGTAACTGTCACCATGGGTACGATGGGTAGCCGTCGAGTTGTCGCTCGTCGAGGAGCCCCGGCTAGGCTCAGCGCCCCGGGGGAACCGAGGAGTCGGTCGAGATGAGCCGCAGCCGCACCCGTATCGTCGCCGCGCTCGCCTGCATCGCCTTCCTGAGCCCGCTCGCCGGCGCCCAGACCCCGCGCG
>WYBK01000149.1 GCA_011525905.1 Acidobacteriota bacterium | reverse complement strand
GGGCGTGGGGCTCGAGCCCTTCCATCCGACGGTCGCCGCCTGGTTCGCGGGGCGGTACGGGGAGCCGACCGAGATCCAGCGGCTGGCCTGGCCGGAGATCGCCGCGGGCGAGCACACGCTGGTGGTGGCGCCGACCGGCAGCGGCAAGACCTTGACCGGCTTCCTCTGGCCGCTCGACCGGCTGCTCACCGGGGCGTGGGAGGGGGGCGGCGTGCGCGTCCTCTACGTCTCGCCGCTCAAGGCGTTGAACGCCGACATCGAGCGCAACCTCGAGGAGCCGCTGGCCGGGATCGCGGCGGCGCTCGAGGCGGCGGGCGAGGCGCCGCGCCCGGTGCGCGTCGGCGTGCGCAGTGGCGACACGCCGCCGGCCGAGCGGCAGCGGATGCTGCGGCGGCCGCCCGAGATCCTGATCACGACGCCGGAGAGCCTCAACCTGCTGCTGCTCGGCAGGCGCGCCGAGTCGCTCTTCCGCGGCCTGCGGCTGATCGTGCTCGACGAGATCCACGCGGTCGTCGCGACCAAGCGGGGCACTCACCTGATCACCGCGGTCGAGCGGTTGACGCGGATCGCCGGCGAGGCGCAGCGCCTGGCGATCTCGGCGACCGTCGAGCCGGCCGAGCGGGTCGCCCGCTTCGTCGGCGGCCGCCGGCTCGAGCGCGGCGCCGGCGGCGAGCCGCGCTACGTCGAGCGCGCGGTGCGCGTCGTACGCTCGCTCGCGCCCAAGCGCTACGAGCTCGCCGTGCGCTACCTCGGAAGGCTCGACGATTCGAGCGCCGGGCAAGCGGAGCGCTCGCCCGACGCGCTCTGGCTGCGGCTGGCCGACGAGCTGCGCGCGCGCATCGCCGAGGTGCGCTCGAGCCTGGTGTTCACCAACAGCCGGCGGCTGGCCGAGAAGCTCACCCGCCTGGTCAACGACGCCGCCGGGCGCGAGCTCGCCTGGTCGCACCATGGCTCGCTGGCGCGCGAGCTGCGCACCGAGGTCGAGCGGCGGCTGAAGCGCGGTGAGCTGCCGGCGCTCGTCGCCACCAGCTCGCTCGAGCTCGGCATCGACGTCGGCGCGCTCGACCGCGTCCTGCTCGCCCAGGCGCCCCGCTCCCTCGCGTCGGCGGCGCAGCGGGTCGGCCGCGCCGGCCACCGGGTGGGGGAGACCAGCCGGGCGATCTTCTACCCGACCCACGCGCGAGACCTGGTCGAGTGCGCCGTGCTGGCGCGTGCGGTCGCCGAAGGGGAGCTCGAGCCGCTCGCGCCGGTCGAGGCGCCGCTCGACCTGCTGGCGCAGACGCTGCTCGGCCTCACCGCCCACGAGCGCTGGGCGCTCGACGACCTCTACGCCTTCGCGCGCACCGCCGATCCGTACCGCG
Source organism: Acidobacteriota bacterium (assembly GCA_011525905.1). Lineage (GTDB taxonomy): Bacteria > Acidobacteriota > Thermoanaerobaculia > Multivoradales > JAGPDF01 > JACTMI01. Next base: position 4,965 of record WYBK01000149.1, on the reverse strand, counting down.
ATCTGCCCCGGCGGCAGTTCGACCTGGTGGTCGAGATGCTCGCCGGCCGCTACCAGGAGGCGCGGGTCGCGGAGCTCAAGCCGCGCCTCGCCCTCGACCGGCTGACCGGCAGCGTCGAGGCGCTCCCGGGAGCCGCCCGCCTGCTGGCGCGCGCCGGCGGCACGATTCCCGACCGGGGCTACTTCCAGCTCCGGCTCGAGGAGTCGAACGCCCGTCTGGGCGAGCTCGACGAGGAGTTCGTCTGGGAGCGTTCGGTCGGGGACAGCTTCGTGCTCGGCGCCCAGGCGTGGCGGATCCGGCGGATCACCGCCAACGAGGTCTTCGTCTCGCCGGCGCGCGGCGGCGCCTCGCTCGCCCCTTTCTGGCGCGCCGACGCGCGCGACCGGGGAAGCTTCGCCTCCGAACGGGTCGGCCGCTTCCTCGAGCGCGTCTCCGGGCGCCTCGACGACCCGGAGCTCGCCGCCGAGCTCGAGCGCGAGCATTGCTTCGAGCCGGCAGCCGCCGCGGCGCTCGTCGCCGACCTCGCCGAGGCGCGCGCGGCGCTCGGCGGCGCGCTGCCGCACCGCCACCAGATCGTCATCGAGGAGTGCCCGGAGCAGCGCGACCCGTCGCGCCACGCCTTCTTGCTCTACACCTTCTGGGGAGGGACGGTGAACCGGCCGCTGGCGCTCGCGCTCGCCGGGGCCTGGGAGGCGGCGGAGGGGGAGCCGCTCGAGGCGCAAGCCGACGACGACGCGATCCTCCTGGTGGCACCCGCGGGAACCGACGTCCGCGCGCTGCTCGACGCGGTCCGTCCCGAGCGGCTCGAGGAGCTGCTGCGCGCCCGCCTCGAGAGCTCCGGCTTCTTCGGCGCCCACTTCCGCCAGAACGCGCAGCGCGCGCTGCTGCTGCCGCGCGCGGGGCCGGCGAAGCGCACGCCGCTCTGGCTCTCCCGCCAGAACGCCAAGCGGCTGCTCGAGGCGGTCTCGCGCTTCGACGATTTCCCGCTGCTCGCCGAGACCTGGCGCACCTGCCTGCGCGACGAGTTCGAGCTCGAGGTGCTGCGCGCGCGCCTCGCCGAGGTCGCGAGCGGCGCCATCCGCGTCGCCCAGGTGCGCACGGCGCGGCCCTCGCCGCTCGCGGCGAACCTGGTCTGGCGGCGGACCAACGAGCTGATGTACGAGGACGACGTCCCGGCGGCGCGGCGCGGCAGCGCGCTCGCCGGCGACCTGGTGCGCGAGATCGCGCTCGGCGGCGAGCGCCCGCGGATCCCGCCCGAGCTGATCGAGCAGTTCCGGAGGCGGGCGCAGCGGCTGCTGCCCGACTACCCGCCGACCACGGCGCTCGAGCTGGTCGAGTGGGTCAAGGAGCGCCTCTGGCTGCCGGCCGGGGAGTGGCGCGAGCTCGCGGCGGCGATCGACCGGGAGCAGCCTGGGCTGGCCGCCGAGCTCGAAGCCGAGGTCGCCTCGCAGCTCACGTCGCTCGCGCTCGGCCAGGAGGGCGTCGCCGCCCGCGACACGCTGCTCGCCTCCCGCGGCCCCGGCGCCTGGCTGCGCGCGCGGACGATGGCGGAGGCCCTGAACGTGGAACCAGCCGAGGAGCTGGACGAGCTCTTCGCCGACTGGCTCCGCTTCTACGGGGCCCTGCCGGTGGCGCGTCTCGGAGAGGCGTTCGGCGTCGGCCGCGCGGCGGCCGACGCGGCGGTGGCGCGCCTCGCCGCCGCCGAGCGGGCGGTCGCCGGCCTCCTGGTCGAGGGGAGCGACGAGCCCTGGGTGGCGCGGCTCGATCACTTCGAGACGCTGCTGCGCTGGCGGCGCGCCGAGGCGCGCCCCGAGCTGGCGCCGCTGCCGCTCCGGTCGCTGCCGCTCTTCCTCGCCGAGCACCAGGGGCTGACCGCGGCCGAGAGCGGCGTCGAGGGGGCGCAGCGGGCTTTCGACCGGCTCTTCGGCTGGGCGGCGCCGGCGGCGCACTGGGAGGGGGAGCTCCTGCCCGCGCGAATCGCCGGCTATCAGACCGGCTGGCTCGACGCGCTCTTCGAGGAGCATGCGCTGCGCTGGCTCGGCGTCGGGCGGGAGCGCGTCGCCTTCGCGCTCGAAGGGGAGCTGGGCTTGGCCGCCGCGGCGAGCGAGGAGGCGGGGCGCAGCGGCCTCGAAGCCGAGGAGGAGTCGCCCGAAGGACACCGCTACGACCGGCTCCAGGAGCGGCTGCTCGAACTGCTGGACGCCCACCCGCGCGGCCTCGAGGCGGGCGAGCTGGCCGGCGAGGTCGACCTCTCGCGCGCCACGGTCGAGACGGCGCTCTGGGATCTCGCCTGGCGGGGCCGGGTCGCCAACGAATCGATGCGCGTGCTGCGCGCCGCGGCGCTCGGACGCTTCGCGCCGCAGGCGGCCGAGCCGGCCGCGGCGCGCGGGTCGCGCTCCTTCCGTCGCTGGGCACCGGCGCGCGGCGCCGCGGGGCGCTGGCGGCTGCTGCCGCGCGGCGAGGCGGAGGACGCGCTCGCCGGGGAGCGCGCGGCGCGCGAGCGGGCGCGGCTGGTGCTCGACCGCTACGGCGTCGTCTTCCGCGAGCTGCTGGCGCAGGAGAGCGCTCCGTTCGCTTGGGCGCGGCTGGTGCGCGCGCTGCGCGCGCTCGAGCTGGCGGGCGAGATCGTCTCCGGCCACTTCTTCGCCGGCGTGCCGGGGCTGCAGTTCGCGACCTTCGAGGCGGTGCGCCGGCTGCGCGCGGGGCTCTCGGACGACGCGCTCTGGTGGGTCAACGCGCTCGATCCCGCCTCGCCCTGCGGCCTCGACCTGCCGGAGCTGAAGACCGGGCTGCCCCGCCGGCTCCCCGGCGCGCACCTGGCCTACCGCGGCGCCGAGCTGCTGCTCGTGTCGCGCGCCTCGGGGCGGGAGCTCGAGCTCGCGACCGCCCCGGACGACCCGGTCAACCGCGTGCTGTTGGCGCCGCTGCGCTCGGCGCTGACGCGCTCCTTCGACCCGCTGCGGGCGATCGACGTCGCGACGATCAATGGCGAGGCGGCCGGCAACAGCCCCTATCTCGCGGCCTTCGCCGACTTCTCGGTGACCCGCGAAGGCAGCGGAGTGCGGCTGCGCCGCCGCTATGCGGGCGGGGCCGGCGCGGCCTGAGGCGGAGGGATCCACAGAGAACGGGTGGCACCCTTGGTATTGTCACGACCTCGCCGCCGGGTGCGGCCAACCGGAGAATCGACGCCATGAGAAAGTCGCTGATCGCCATCGCCGCTCTCGCCGCGCTCGCTCTGCTCGGCGGCGCGTCGCCCGCCGCGGCCGGGGAGCATCGCATCGGTTTCGGCTTCCACTACTGGAAGACGATCGACGAGCTGGAGGACCAGGGCTTCGACCAGGACATCGAGGAGGACGGCCTGTCGCAGATCGTCTCCTACCAGTACCTACCGGGCGGGCTGATCCGCTTCGAGATCGACGTCGAGTACTTCGACAAGGGCTTCGGCGGGGCGGTCGACAGCGCCTTCTCGCCGCAGGCCTACGTGCTCTTCGGCAGCGCGTTCTACGCCGGCGTCGGCTTCGGCATCACCAACTCCAGCTCCTTCGAGGACGACTGGTCGGATCCCTACTACGCCGCGCGCGCGGGCATCGACCTGCTCCTACTGCCCAAGATCCACCTCGACATCAACGCCAACTACCGGTTCGACGCCTGGAGCGAGCTCGAGGAAGTCGAGACCGAGATCCTGACCCTGGGCGCGATCGTCCGGTTCTCTTTCTGAGGAGGCGGCAGATGGCACTGCGCAGAGCCAACGCGGTTTGGAGCGGCGGACTGACCGACGGCGACGGCACCGTCCGCCTGGGCAGCGGCGCCTTCGAGGGGCGCTACTCCTTCTCGAGCCGGTTCGAAGAGGGGACCGGCACGAATCCGGAAGAGCTGATCGGCGCGGCCCACGCCGGCTGCTTCTCGATGGCGCTCGCCGCCGGGTTGGGCAAGGCGGGCTTCGCGCCGAAGCGGGTGGCGACCGAGGCGCGGGTCCACCTGGTCAAGGGGGAGGCCGGCTTCTCGATCACCAAGGTCGAGCTGCACTGCGAGGCCGAGGTGCCGGGGATCGACGAGGCGACCTTCCAGGAGCACGCCGCCGGGGCGAAGGCCGGCTGCCCGGTGTCGAAGGCGCTGGCGGCGATCGAGATCGTCCTCCACGCCAAGCTGGTCTGAGCGAGAGACGGGGACACGAAGCCAAGCTTCATGTCCCCGATCGAGCGCCCCGGTCGGATGCCGCGGCAACCTACTCGATCGACAGCCGCACGCGCGATTCGCCGTCGCGGGCGTCGACCTTGAGGCTCGCCAGCCCCTTGACGATGCGGTCGCCGAGGTCGCCGGCCGGCGGCACGCCGCCCATCAGGCAGTCGGCGGTCTCCCAGGGCATCTCGACGATCGCCCGGTCGCCGTCGCGGTCGCGGGTCTCGAGCTTGAGCTGGCCGCGCGAGCGGCGGGCGAGCACCCGGTCGCCGTCGTCGCGGTCGCGGTACTCGTAGACGCCCCCTTCGCCCTGCCGGCGCAAGCTCGCCATCATCTCGCGGACGTCCCGGTCGTCGGCCTCCTCGCACTCGATCTCGGCGGCCGAGACGAGCGCGCCCAGCCAGTGGCTGTTGATCTCGAGTCGGACGTTGTCGCCGTCCTCGCCAGTGACCAGCAGGGCGAAGCTCGGACGGGACTTCGCCTCGTCGGCGAGCGCGGGAGCGGCGCCGAGGGCCAGGGCGGTCGTCGAAGCCAGGGCCGCGAGCAGTAGCGGGAGCATCGGTCGTCTCATCTTCGGACCTCCTCGAGCCGCCCTACGCCGAGAGGGCCGGGGAGTTTCGACGGCGACGCCGGCCGCGGCGCTCCCGTAAGATCCCGGAGTGAAGCGCCTGCTGCTCCTGCTGCTGATCGCCGGGCTCGCGCTCTGGGGGTGGCGCTGGTGGCACAGCGACGAGCGCCGGATCCTCGCGCGCTGGCAGGAGGCGCAGGAGCTGTTCGAGAAGAGCG
>WYBK01000148.1 GCA_011525905.1 Acidobacteriota bacterium | reverse complement strand
GACCGACCGCGGCTTACCGCCGCTCGGAAACCGGGGCGTCGGGCAGCTCGTTGGCGTCGTCGGCGCGGCGGCGCGGGCCGTGCTCGGCGAGCAGCTCGCCGCAGCGCTCGACCGCGGCGCGCAGCGCCTCGCCCGCGCTGCCGCGGCGCATCGCCGCCGCCGTCTCGGCGGCCAGCCGGGTCCAGGTCTCGCCGGGCACGGCGGCGTGGATCCCCTGGTCGGCCAGGATGCGCACGCGATGCTCGAACAAGGCGATCAGGATCAGGATGCCCGACCGGTCGCGCGTGTGGAAGAGCTCGTGGCGCAGGAAGGCCTCCGCGGCGCAGGCGTCGACGCGTTGGTCGAGCCGGCGAGCGCCGATCAGCCAGCGGGCGAGCCCGGGCACGGCGCGCCCCGCGAGCGCGCCGAGCAGCGCGCCCGCCAGCGCCGGCAACGCGAGCCAGAGCGGCGCCGCGCCCCAACCGGGGAGCAGCGGGCGCAGCAGGGCGGCCGCCGCGCCGGCCGCGACGGCGCCCAGGGCGGCCGCCTTCCAGACCGCTTCCGGATGCTCGTCGACCGCTTCGACCAGCAGGGGGACGATCTCGCCCGCGCTCTTCTGCTCGGCGGCCCGCACCGCGGCGCGGATCGCCACCGCCTCCTCGTCGCGAACCAGGGCGTCGGCGCGGCTCAAGATGGCCGGAAGTCTATCCGGCGGCCGCCCCGAGTCCATAGAATGCCGCGGTCATGGGCCGCCCCTCCGCGCTCTTCTTCCTCGTCCTCCTGCTCGCGCTGGCGGCCCCGGCCGCGCGCGCCCAGCAGGGCGAGGTGGTCCAGGTGATCGCGTTCGGCGACAGCATCACCGAGGGGTACGGCGACCTCAACGACGGCGGCGGCTACCCGGCCCGGCTCCAGCGCTGGCTGCGCCAGCGCGGCTACGACGCGACCGTCGTCAACGAAGGGATCGGCGGCGAGTCGACCGGCGAGGGGCTGGCGCGCATCGATTCGGTGCTCGCGCAGGGCGGGGACTACCTGATCCTGATGGAGGGCACCAACGACATCTCGCGGCGCATCTCGGTCGAAACGATCCGCTTCAACCTCGACAAGCTCGCCGAGCGTGGCGAGGCGGCCGGCTTCCGGTCGGTGCACGCCAGCGTGATCCCGCGCGTGCCCTGGGCGCCGCAGGACGCGAGCAACGAGAAGACCTCCTCGCTGGCCGGCGCCCTCGACGCGCTCAGCGCCAACACCGGCCGGGCGTTCGCCGACCAGTACCAGCTCTTCGCCTCCCTGCCCGACCTGTTCGAGACGTACTACCTCGACGACCCCGAGGACCCGGTCGGCCATCCGAATTCCCTCGGATACGTAGAGATGGCCGGCCTTTTCCTCGAAACGATGCTGCAGCTGCTCGAGTCGCCCGAACTGCAGCTGGTCGCCCCGCCCGCGCCGCTCGCCACCGGCGCGATCCTCCCCTTCCAGGCGGTCGCGGGGGGCGAGTTCACCCGCCTCGAGTGGGACTTCGGCGACGGCGGCTGGGCGGCGAGCGACGCGCCGCTCGACTTCGAGGTCGAGCACGTCTTCCTGGCGCCCGGGACCTACACCGTGACGCTCACCGGCTTCGAGGCCGACGGCGGCATCGCCGAGGACCAGGCGACGGTGGTCGTCGAGGGGGAGGCGCCGGCCTGGACCACCCGCGCCGCGCTCTTGCCGTTGGTGCTCCAGGGCGACGGCCTGGCGCCCGAGGACCTGACCGCCGACCTCTGGCTGCAGAACTTCGGCGCCCAGCCGGCGCTGGTCGAGGTCGCCCTCTTCCCGGAGGTGCATCTCGATTCGCCGCCGCCGCCGCGCCGGCTGCTGCTGGCGGCCGGCGGCGCGCTGGGCGTCGAGCGCGTGGTGCCGACCCTCTTCGGCCTCGAGCGCGCGCGCGGCACGCTGCTCGTCACCTACTTCGTCGCCCCGGGCGCGCCCACCGACGGCCTGGTCGCCCTGGCCAGCCTGAAGCTCGCCGACGACGAGCTCGGCTCGTCGGCCGATCTGGTCGAGGAGATCACCGCCGCGCGCTGGAGCGCGGCGCAGAAGGTCGTGGGCGGCATCTCCGGCGGCGGCTCGACCCGCGTCGACCTCGCGGTCGTCAACCTCGACGGCGCCGGCGGCTACGTGTCGATGGCGCTCTACGACGGGATCGGCGCCCTGGTCGATTCGGCGCTGTTCGAGCTCGAGGTCGGCGGCGTGCGGCTGCGCGGGCTGACCGACCTCTTCCGCAAGCTCGAGCTGCGCCCGCAGCCGTTCACCGCGGTCTTCCGGGCCTCCGGCATCCGTTTCGCGGCCTCCGCTCTGCTCGTCGATCCGATCGCCGGCCAGGTGACCCACCTCGAGAGCTCGCCCTAGATCGGCGCGGGCGGGCCGGTGCTACAGTTTCCGCGCCCTCGCGGCGAGGGCGCGCAGGAAGAGGAGAGCCTTCCCGAGATGGCGAACAACGGTCTCCACCGCAAGTGGTCGGTCGAGGACGCGCTCGAGCTCTACGCCATCCGGCAGTGGAGCAACGGCTACTTCGCGGCCAACGAGCACGGCCATCTGATCGTCCAGCCGGGCGGCCACGGCGCGCCCAGCGCCGACCTCAAGGAGCTGGTGGACGAGGTGCGCCAGCGCGGCATCGCGCCGCCGCTGCTGATCCGCTTCAAGCAGATCCTGGCGGCGCGCGTCGCCGAGCTCAACGAGTCGTTCCTGCGCGCGATCCGCGAGTACGGCTACCAGGGGACCTACCGGGGCGTCTACCCGATCAAGGTCAACCAGGAGCGCTACGTCGTCGAGCAGCTGCTCGACGCCGGCCGCCCCTACCACTTCGGCCTCGAGGCGGGCTCCAAGCCCGAGCTGCTCGCGGTCCTCGGCCTGCTCGAGGACGAGGAGGCGCTGGTCGTCTGCAACGGCTACAAGGACGAGGAGTACATCGAGACCGCGTTGCTCGGCTCGAAGCTCGGGCGACGGGTCGTGCTGGTGGTCGAGAAGTTCTCCGAGCTGCCGCTGATCGCCGAGATCGCCGAGCGCACCGGCGTGGCGCCGATGATCGGCATCCGGGCGCGCCTCACCGCGCGGGGCGCCGGGCACTGGGAGGCGTCGGGCGGCGACCGCTCGAAGTTCGGCCTGGGCGCCCGCGGCCTCTACCAGGCGGTCGCGTTCCTGCGCGAGCGCGGCCTGCTCGACCGGCTGCAGCTGCTGCACTTCCACCTCGGCAGCCAGATCTCCTCGATCCGCAACGTCAAGGAGGCGCTGCGCGAGGCGGTGCGCACCTACTGCGAGCTCTACAAGCTCGGCGCGCCGCTCGGCTACCTCGACGTCGGCGGCGGCCTCGGCATCGACTACGACGGCTCGCAGACCAACTTCAGCTCGTCGATGAACTACACGCTCCAGGAGTACGCCAACGACATCGTCTTCGGCACCTTGGAGCACTGCGACGCGGCCGAGGTCCCGCACCCGACCCTGGTCTCCGAGTCGGGCCGCGCGCTGGTCGCCCACCACGCCGTGCTGGTCACCGACGTGCTCGGCGTCGGCGAATTCACCGTGGGACCGCTGCCCGACAGCCTCGACGAGGAGACGCCGGCGCCGATCCGCAACCTGCTCGAGACCTACCGCGAGGTCTCGCGCAAGAACCTGCTCGAGGCCTACCACGACGCGGTCGGCTACCGCGACGAGGCGCTCTCGCTCTACAACCTGAACCACCTGACGCTCGAGCAGCGGGTGCTCGTCGAGGACCTGTTCTGGTCGCTGTCGACGAAGATCCTCCGGCTGGTGCGCGAGCTGCCCGAGGTGCCCGAGGAGCTCGAGGGGCTGGAGCGCTCGCTCTCCGACACCTACTTCTGCAACTTCTCGGTCTTCCAGTCGGTGCCCGACTCCTGGGCGATCGACCAGCTCTTCCCGGTGCTGCCGATCCACCGGCTCGGCGAGGAGCCGACGCGGCGCGGCGTGCTGGCCGACATCACCTGCGACTCCGACGGCAAGATCGAGCACTTCATCGACCGGCGCGACGTCAAGGACGTGCTCGAGCTCCACCCGCTGCGCGACGAGGACTACTACCTGGGCGTCTTCCTGGTCGGCGCCTACCAGGAGATCCTCGGCGACCTGCACAACCTGTTCGGCGACACCAACACCCTGCACGTCTCGCTCGGCGAGGAGGGGGAGTACCACATCGACCACGTGCTGACCGGCGACTCGGTCAACGACGTGCTGCGCTACGTCAGCTACGACCCCGCCGACCTGATCTCGAGCGTGCGCCGCTTCTCCGAGCGGGCGCTGCGCGCCAAGCGAATCACGCTCGAGGAGTCGCGCCAGCTGCTGCGCGTCTACGAGCAGGGCCTGTCCGGCTACACCTACCTCGAGCGCGACTGATCCTCTTCGGCGGGCAGGCGCGCGGGCGCCGCCGTCGCATCGGCCAGCAGGCGCGCCACCGTGGCGAAGGCCGCCACCTGGTGGCGCAGCCCCTCGGCCGACACCTTGTCGAGCGTGTCGTCGGCGGTGTGGTGGACGTCGAAGTAGGTCGAGGCGTCCGGGGCGAGGTCGACCACCGGGACGCCGAGCCGGCGCAGCGGCCCGATGTCGGCGCCGCCGTACGCCTCCTTCGCTTCGACGGGAATGCCCAGCGGCGCGAGCGCCGCCGCCAGGCGCTCGGCGAGCTTCGCGTCGGCCGGCGCGAAGCGCGTCCGCAGCGCCCGCACCCGGCCCGAGCCGAGGTCCGATTCGAGCGCCGCGACGTGGCGGGCGAGCTCGTCCGCCGGCCGGACAGCGTAGGCGCGGCCACCCGACAGCCCGAACTCCTCGTTGGCGAACAGCACGACGCGCAGGCTCCGCCGGGGGGGGCCGCCGACCCGGCCCGCCAGGCGCGCCGCCTCGATCACCACGCCGACGCCCGCGCCGTCGTCCTCGGCGCCGGTGCCGAGGTCCCAGGAGTCGAGGTGCGCGCCGAGCAGGACGACCTCGTCGGGGCGCTCGCCGCCGGTGATCTCGCCGATCACGTTCGCCGAGCTCGCCGTCCCCTCGTCGCGACAGCCGAGGCGCAGGCGGAGCCGGACCGGGACACCGTGGGCGAGCTGCGCCTCGAGCAGGTCGGCGTCCGGGTTCGAGAGCGCGGCGGCCGGAATCGCCGGGAGCTTGCCCTCGTGGCGTGCCGAGCCGGTGTGCGGCAGCCGGTGGGAATCGGTGCCGACCGAGCGGATCACCGCCGCGATCGCCCCCTTGGCCGCCGCCACCGCCGGTCCCTTCCCCCGATTGGGGACCACCGCGCCGTAGGCGCCGCCCTCGGGGCGCCGCTCCATGCGGCGATGGAGGAAGACGATCCGGCCGCGCACCGCCTCGTCGGGCAATGCTTCGAGCGCGGCGACGTCCGGCGCGGCGACCACCTCCCCTTCGAGCCAGCCGTCCGTCCCGGGGCTGCCACCGAGCGCGGCGACCGCCAGCGGCTGCGGGTAGGGGGCGACGACCTCGGCCGCCGCCTCGCCGCGCACCCAGCGGGGCACCTCGACCGGCTCGCTCCAGACGCGGTCGAAGCCGAGCTCGGTGAGCTTGCGCTCGGCCCAGGCGACCGCGGCGCGATCGCCCGGCGAGCCCGCCAGCCGGGGGCCCACCTCGGTGGTCAGCGAGCGGACGAGGCCGTAGGCGCCGTCGCCGGTCGCCGCCGCGGTCTGGATCGCCCGCAGCGCCGCCGCCTCCGGCGTCTCTTGCGCCTCGGCGACCGCCCAGCCGCCGCCCCCGAGCAGGGCGACGACCGCCGCCGCGCGCCACCGGTTCGCCCCTCGCCGTCTCGCCCCGTCCCTCATCTCGCCTCCTCCTCTCGGCCGCGCGGCATCCTACCGTCCGCGCGGCGCCGCGCCCCCGCCCGGGAGGCGGGGCGCGCGCGACTGTGCTAGGAATCGGCCGGTGAGCGCGGAGCTGACGGATCTCGTGATGCTGGGGGCGGCCTGGTACGTCGTCTTCCTCTTCTCGACCTGCTGCCACGAGGCGGCGCACGCCTGGGCCGCCCTGCGGCTGGGCGATCCGACGGCCTACCACGGCGGCCAGGTCTCGCTCGATCCGATCCCCCACGTCCGCCGCGAGATCTTCGGCACGGTGGTCGTGCCGCTGCTGACCTTCGCGCTGACCCGGCAGTGGATGATGGGCTGGGCGAGCGCCCCCTACGACCCCGAGTGGGCCGCGCGCCACCCCCGGCGCGCGGCCTGGATGGCGCTCGCCGGGCCGGCGGCCAACCTCCTGCTCGTCCTGCTCGCGGCGTTGGCGATCCGCGTCGGCATCGCCGTCGGCGCCTTCGAGGCGCCCGCCGCCGCGACTTTCTCGAGCGTCGTGGCGGCCGCGCCCGGCTTCGCCGCGGGCGCCGGCACCGTGGTCAGCATCCTGTTCACCCTCAATCTCGTGCTGTTCGCCTTCAACCTGCTGCCGCTGCCGCCGCTCGACGGCTCGGGCGCCCTGCCGCTGCTGCTGCCCGCGCGCTGGGCGCTCCCCTACCTCGAGCTGATGCGCCAGCCGATGCTCGCGCTCGCCGGCATCCTGGTCGCCTGGCGGCTGTTCGGCTACGTCTTCGATCCGCTCCACACGCTGGCGCTCAACCTCCTCTACCCCGAGTACCTCTACCGTGCCACCTGAGAGCGACGCGCCGGCCGCGGCTCCCGCGCGGCTCGACCGGCTCGCCCGGCCGCTCGCCGACCTGCGCGTCTCGGTCACCGACCGCTGCAACTTCCGCTGCCCCTACTGCATGCCGCGCAGCGCCTTCGGCCGCGACCACGCCTTCCTGCCGCACCGCGAGATCCTCACCTTCGAGGAGATCGACCGGCTGGCCGGCCTGTTCGCCGGCCTCGGCGTGCGCAAGATCCGGCTGACCGGCGGCGAGCCGCTGCTGCGCCGCGACCTGCCGAAGCTGGTCGAGATGCTCGCGCGCCGGCCGGGCCTCGACCTCGCCCTGACCACCAACGGCAGCCTGCTCGCGCGGCACGCCGGAGCGCTCTTCGCCGCCGGCCTCGGGCGGCTCACCGTCTCGGTCGACGCGCTCGACGAAGAGCTCTTCCGCGCCGCCAACGACGCCGAGTACCCGTTGGCCGCCGTGCTCGCCGGCATCGACGCCGCCCACGAGGCGGGCTTTCCGCCGGTCAAGATCAACGTGGTCGTGCGGCGCGGCCTCAACGAGTCGCAGATCGTGCCGATCGCCCGCCGCTTCGCGCCGCGCGGCCACGCCGTGCGCTACATCGAGTACATGGACGTCGGCACGACCAACGGCTGGCGCATGGACGAAGTGGTGCCCGCCGCCGAGATCCTCGAGCGGCTGGCGGCCGAGCTCGACCTGGCGCCGGTCGCTCCCGCCTATAGGGGCGAAGTGGCGCGCCGTTGGCGGCTCGCCGAAGGGGGCGGCGAGATCGGGCTGATCGCCTCGGTCACGCAACCCTTCTGCGGCGACTGCACGCGCGCCCGGCTGTCGGCCGACGGCCACCTCTACACCTGCCTGTTCGCGCGCGCCGGGTTCGACCTGCGGCCGCTGCTGCGCGGCGGCGCCGGTGACGGGGAGCTCCGCGAGCGGCTCGCCGGCGTCTGGAGCCGCCGCGCCGACCGCTACTCGGAGGAGCGCACCGGCCGCACGCCGCCGGCCGGCGGGCGCATCGAGATGTCGTATATTGGCGGCTAGAGGAGGGCCGGGACGATGAGCGAGGCGGCCGATCACGAACGGCGGCGCAGCCGTCGGGTCGCTCTGCCCGACACCCACGGCAGCCTGGTGGTCTCGCTCGACGGCCGGGTGCTCGACATCAGCGTCGCCGGCATGGCGATCGAGACCAACTCCCGGCTCTCACCCCACCACCGCATCGCGCTGCGCATCGCCAAGGGCCCCGAGCTGCTCCAGCTCGAGGGGCGGGTCGTCTGGTGCTTCCTGCAGGGGACGCGCGCCGCCGAGAACGGCGAGACGATCCCGCTCTACCGCGCCGGCATCGAGTTCTCCGGGGTGCTCGCCGACGGCGCGCGCAGCCTCCTCTCCTTCCTCGAGGCGCACGCCATCGTCACGCTCGAGACGCGGATCTTCGGCCGCTTCCGCATCGAGAACAGCTCGGTCGCGGTGAGCAGCACGGCGGAGTTCGAGGTGCGCGCCATCAACCTGCACGGCATGGCGGTCGAGACCCTGCTGCGCCTCGACCCCGACGTGGTCTGCGACGTCGAGCTGCGGCTGCCCGAGCGCACGCTGGCCTGCCGGGCGCGGGTCGTCGGCTCGCGCGCCCTGATCCCCGGACGCGAGATCTACGAGGTCGCGGTCGAATACCTCGATCTCACCGCCGAGGATCGCGAGCTGCTGCGCGAGATTCTGCGCCGCGAGCTCGCCTCGGGCGCCGCCCGGCCCGTCTGACGCCGATTCAGAGCTTGTCGAACAGGGCGTCGAACGCCGCGCGCGCGTCGCTCGGCCGGCCGGCGGGCGTCTCGGCGGTCGACTCCTGGCGCAGGCGCGGCTCGAAGGAGGCGCACTCGTTGCGCGCGTCCTTGCGCTTGACGCGCGCGACGCCGGGCACCCGGCACTGGTTGGGCGCCCCCGTGTCGAAGGAGAGGCAGTTCGAGCAGCTGTGCAGATCGGCGCCGCAGCTGGCGCAGCGGCCGTCGAGAGCGGCGGCCGCCGCCACGCTCTCCGCCTTGCCGCAGCGGGCGCAGCGGAAGACGCTCGTCGTCGGCCCGCCGAGGCCGCGGCCGCGCGGCGCGTCGCGCGGATCGCGCGGCGGGCGCGGGCCGCGCTCGCGCTCCGGCCGGCCGCGCTCGCGCTCGTCGGACTCCATGTAGCCGCGCTGCTGGTATTTTCGCTCCGACATGCGCGCAGTATATCGGCGGGCGATCCGGCGGGCGATCGGCGGCACGCTCGCCTGCGCGCTCGGCGCGGCCGCGCCCGCCTGCCGCGGCGAGCCGCGCGAGCGCGCGGCCACGCCCCAGCCGCCGCCGGCGCGCGACTCGCTCGACGCCTTTCTCGACAGCTACCGGCTGCTGCCGGCGCCCGCCCCCCCGGGCGTCGAGCACCGCTTCGCCACCCTCGTCTCCCCCTCCGGCATGCGCGCGCGAGCGCTCGATCCCGGCGCCCGGCCGCTCGCCGCGGCGACGCCCTCGCGCGCGCTCGCGCAGCTCGGGCTCGACGCGCTGCTGGTCGAGAGGGCCGGCATGCTGCGATTCGAAGCGGGCGCGGCGGGCGGCCGGACGATCGGCCCGCCAGGTTCCTCGACGCGCGTGCTGGGCGTCGGCGAGGAGGCGATCTGGCTCGCGGTCGCCGGAGACGGCGATCGCTTCTGGCGGGTCGATCGGGCCGGCGGCGTCCGCGACCTCGGGGCGCTGCCCGCCGGCCTCGAGGCCCGGGTCGCCTCGCCCGACGGCGCGCGCCTCGCGCTGGTGCGCGCCGAGCCCGCGGGCGGCGACCTGCTCTTCCTGCACGAGCGCGCCGACGGCTCGACGCGCCTGCTGCTGCCGTTCGACGCCGAGGGCCGCTTCCAGCCCCTGGCCTTCTCCGCCGACGGCGGCCGGCTGCTCCTGATCGCGGACGACCGCTCCGATCTGCCGCGCGCCGAGTGGCTCGACCTGGCGACCGGCGACCGCGCGCCGCTCTCGCCGCCGGAGTGCGCGGCGGTCGGCGCGTCCGCGCGCGGCGAGCGAGACGTCGCGGTCGCGCTCTCCTGCCGGGGGCGCGCCGAGCTGCTCCTGCTCGCGGGAGGCGAGCGAGTCGAGCTGCCGGCGCCCGCCGACTCCCGCCCGGTCGAGGCCTGGCCCGAGGGAGAAGCTGCCTGGCTCTACGCCGTCGCCTCGGCGCGCCGCCCGCGCGACCTCTGGCGGACGACGGGCGAGAGCGCGCCCCGGCCGCTGGCCCACGGTCTCGCGCCGCGCATCGATCCGGCCGACCTGGTCGCGCCCGAGGCGCTCGAGCTGGCGACGGCCGGCGGCCCGGTGCCGGCCGAGCTCTGGCGACCGCGCGGCGCCGAGCGGCGCGCCGGCATCGTCTGGATCGATCGGGACGAGGGCCCGGCGCTCTGGTTCGAGTTCGACCCCTTTCTCCAGTTCCTCGCCCAGCGCGGCGTGGCGACGCTGCGCCTGCGCCTCCCGGGCGCCGACGGCTTCGGCCGCGCCTTCCGCGCGCGCGGCGAGGGCGCGACCGCCGGCGAGCGACGCGCGCTGCTCGATGCGGCGGCGCGCGAGCTCGAGCGCCGCGCCGAGCTCCCCCCTGGACGCCTGGCGCTGGTCGCGCTCGGGCCGCGCCCGGGCGCCACGGCGCTCGAGGCCGCGGCCGCCGGTCACCCCTGGATCGCCGTCGCCGCGATCGACCCCGCCGAGGGGGCTCTCGCGGCCGGCGCGCCGCGCGCGCCGCTGCTCCTGGTGAGCGCGCCGCGGCCCGCGGCCGAAGCGCCCGGCGAGGCGAGCGGCGGGGCCGCCGTGCCCGCCGCAGAGCTCGCGGGCGCGACCCGCCTCGAGCTCGCGCCGCCGGCGCCCCCGGCGCCGCGCCTCGAACCCGCCCTGGCCGCCGCGCTCTGGCGTCATCTCCAGGCGAGCCTCGCGAGCCGCGCGACCGTCACGCCCGCGGCGCCCGTCACTCGCTGACTCTTTCGCGCGGCGCCCGCCGTGCTAGCATCCCCCCCGGCACTCGGCATGGAGAAGCTCGGCAAATACCAGATCGTCGAGAAGATCGGCGTCGGCGGCTTCGGCGTCGTCTACAAGGCGCTCGATCCGATGATCAAGCGGCACGTCGCGATCAAGACGTGCAGCGCCGAGGACGCCGAGACGCGCAAGCGCTTCGTGCGCGAGGCCGAGATCTGCGGCAGCCT
>WYBK01000147.1 GCA_011525905.1 Acidobacteriota bacterium | reverse complement strand
CGATCTGCGTCGACCGCTGCGCGCGTGAGTTCGCCAATCCCTGCACGCGTTTCTGCCCGGCGGCGGTCTACGAGATGGTCGAGGATCCGGCGAGCCCGGCGGGCCGACGGCTGCAGATCAACGCCAGCAATTGCGTCCACTGCAAGACCTGCGACGTGGCCGACCCCTACCAAATCATCACCTGGGTACCCCCCGAGGGTGGCGGCGGCCCGAACTACGGCCGGATGTAGGCGGGCCGAGGCCACCGGCCGCGCCGCGTCGCCGCCAAAGGAGGTCCGCATGCGCCGCGCCCCAGCGCTCGCCGTCGCCCTGCTCGCCCTGCTCGGCGCGCACCCCGCAAGCGGCACGGAGCGCGTGCCGTTCGCCGCGCTCTTCGACCCGCGCGCGGAGTGGCGCGCGACCGAGCCCGCCTTCCGCCCGGACGGCGAGGTCCTCGCTTTCTTCTGGGAGGAGGGCAGCGCCCGGTCGCTGCGCGGCCTCGACTCGGCCTCGGGGGCGACCGTCTTCGACCTCCCCTTCGCGCGCCTCGCGCCCGAGGGGTCGGACGTCGCGATCGAGCCCGAGCGCCTGATCTGGTCGCCGCGCGGCGACCTCCTGCTGCTGGTTGCCGACGGCGACCTCTACCGCCTGGAGCCCGCGACCGGCAACCTGCGCCGCCTGACCCGCTCGGAGAGCGAGGAGGAGAACCCCACCTTCTCGCCCGACGGGTCGCGCGTCGCCTTCGTCCGCGACGCCGATCTCTACCTGGTCGAGCTCGACACGCTGCGCGAGGTGCGCATCACCCGCGACGGCCGCGAGGGGGCGATCCTCAACGGCAAGACCGACTGGGTCTACTGGGAGGAGATCTGGAACCGTCGGGAGCGCGGGATCTGGTGGTCGCCTCAGGGGGATGCGATCGCCTTCTACCGCTTCGACCTCGGCGAGGTCGGCAGCTACCCGCTGCTCGACGAGCGCTCGCCCTATCCGCGGGTACGCTGGCAGAGCTACCCGAAGGCGGGGACCGCCAATCCGCGGGTGCGCGTCGTGGTGGCGGACGCCGCGACGCAGACTCTGCGCACGCTCGCCACGGGGGACGAGGCGGAGCACTACCTGGCGCGCGTCCACTGGAGCCTCGACGGCCGGCAGATCGCGGTCGAGCGCCTCGACCGGGAGCAGACCCAGCTCGACCTGCTCGCCTGCGATCCTCTGCGCGGCGACTGCGTCGTCTGGGCGAGCCAGAGCGCCGCGACCTGGGTCAACCTCAACGACGACTTCCGCTACCTGCCGCAGGGCGGCTTCCTCTGGAGCGCCGAGGACGAGGGGTGGCGCCGCCTCTACCGCCACGACGGACTGGGGCGCCGGCGCGGCGCGGTGACGCCCGAGGGCTGGGCGCTCGCCGAGCTCGAAGGGGTCTACGACCTGGCGCGCTTCGTCGTGGTCACCGCCTTCCGCAGCGACGGCCTGGGGCCGGCCGAGCGCCAGGTGCTGCGCATCGACCTCGACACGCTCGAGGTCCGCCGGATCGGCGACGGTGACGGCTGGCACGGCGCCGACGTCGACCCGACCGGCCGCTTCTGGGTGCACGAGTGGAGCGATCGCGACCAACCGGTGCGCAAGACCGTCGAGACCACCGCCGGACGGGTCACCTTCGAGCTGCCGGGGGCCCCCGACTACTCCTTCGATCCCGCCGCCCTCCCGCGCGCCCGCCTGCAGCGGATCCCCGGCCCCGGCGGCTCGCAGCTGCCGGCGCTCCTGCTGCTGCCGACCGGTTTCGACCCGGCGCGGCGCTACCCGGTGCTGATGTACCACTACGGCGGTCCCGGGTCGCAGGTGGTCGTCGACGGCTGGACGCGGCGGTCGCTCTGGCACAAGTGGATGGCCGACCGCGGTTACGTCGTGCTGCTGGTCGACAACGAGGCATCGCTCTTCTTCGGCAAGCGCGGGGAAGATCGCCTGCACCGGAACTTCGGCCCCCTCGAGCTCTCGGCCCAGCTCGCCGCGGTCGATTTCCTGCGCACCCAGGCCTACGCCGACGGTTCGCGCCTCGGCCTCTGGGGGTGGTCGGGCGGCGGCACCAACACGCTCTACGCACTCCTCCACGCTCCGGGCACCTGGCGTGCCGCCGTCGCCGGCGCGCCGGTCACCGACTGGAGCTACTACGACTCCATTTGGACCGAACGCTACCTCGACCATCCGGCGGCCAACGCCGAGGGGTATCGCAGTGCCTCCCCGCTCACTGCCGCCGAGTCGCTCGCCGACGCGCTGCTGCTCGTCCACGGCACGGGCGACGACAACGTCCATCCGCAGAGCTCGGTCGCCCTGAGCGAGCGGCTGGTCGCCGCCGGACGCTCCTTCGAGCAGTTCTTCTATCCGCGCGAGAAGCACGCGCTCGAGCCGGGCGCGATGCGCGACTTCTACCGGCGGATGACCGAGTTCTTCGACCGGCACTTGCGGCCCTAGCCCACTCCCCGGCCCCGGCGGCCGCCGTTAGAATGCCGCCATCGACCTGGACGAGGAGGTGCCATTGGACCCGGACGCCGCGGAACCGCGCGAGCAGGCTGGGCCGGCCGCGACCGCCGACGGCGCGCTGCGCTTCCACCTCGTGGTCCAGCGCAGCCGGCTGGGCGTCATCCTGCTCATGGGCTCGGTCGCCATGGTGGCCCGCGCCACCGGGCTCGTCCACTTCGATTGGCTCGGCGGCGCGATCGCGTTCGCCGTCGGCGTCGGCTCCGCCTTCCTGTTCATGGCGCTCTACCGAGCCGCCGCCCGGCGCGGCTCGAGCGCGCCCCTCCACTACGGCTGGATGGCGCTCGACATCGCGATTCTCTGCTTCACCGTCTACCTGGTCGAGGACAGCTCGCCGCTCTGGCTGATCTGGTTCCTGACCAACACCACGGCGGCCGCCTTCGTCGCCGGCCGCCGCGCCGCCCTCGCCGTGATGGCGGCGAGCGTGGCGGCCTACCTGTCGCTGTTGATCGGCATGGGCCGCATCCAGGGTCTCGACCGCGAGCTCGCCCTGGCCGCCGGCCGGCTGATCCTGCTGTTCGGCGGCACCTGGTTCATGGTGCGCGGCATCGCCGACCTGCGCGACAAGCGCCTGCAGATCGCGGCCCTCAACCAGGAGAAGAGCGCCCGCCTGGCCGAGCTGTCGCGCTTGACGGTCGAGCTCGACCGGCGCGGCCGCGAGCTCGAACGGGCGAACCAGCGCATCCAGGAGGCGAATCGCGCCAAGAGCCAGTTCCTAGCGAACATGAGTCACGAGCTGCGCACGCCGCTCAACTCGATCATCGGCTTCTCCGAGATCCTCTCCGAGAAGCTCGACGGCCGGATCGATCCCCGCTTCTCCCGCTTCCTCCAGAACGTCCTCGGCAGCGGCCGCCACCTGCTCGGCCTGATCAACGACATCCTCGACCTCTCGAAGATCGAGGCCGGCCGCATGGAGCTCGCCTTCGAGCCGGTCTCGGTCACCGACGTCGTCCACGGCGTCGCCTCGGTGATGCACGGCGTGGCCGCGCAGAAGCGAATCGAGATCGCGGTCGAGGTCGAGCCCGAGCTGCCGCCGCTGATCGCCGATCCGCCCCGACTCAAGCAGATCCTCTACAACCTGCTCGCCAACGCGGTGAAGTTCTCCGGGGAAGGCTCGCCGGTGCGCATCTCGGCCCGCCGGCTGCCGGAGCCCGAGGCCGCGCTGGGCGGCGACGGGGTGGTGCTCGAGGTCGTCGACCGCGGGCGCGGCATCCGGCGCGAGGATCAGCGCCTGATCTTCGAGGAGTTCCGCCAGGTCGACGGCGGCACCACGCGCAACATGGGCGGCACCGGGCTGGGCCTCGCCCTGGTGAAGCGCTTCACCGAGATGCACGGCGGTCGCATCGAGTGCGAGTCGGAGCCCGGCGAGGGAAGCCGATTCCGGGTCGTCCTGCCGGTCGACGCCCGCCGGGCGCCCGGGCGGCGGGCGGCCGGCGACCCGGTCTCGTTCGGATTCGAGGTCGCCGACGCCCGCGCCGCGCTCGACCCGCGGCCGCTGGTTCTGGTCGCCGAGGACGACGACGAGTTCTTCCGCGGTCTCGCGGGCGACCTGGCAGCGGCCGGCTACCGCGTCGAGCGCGCGCGGGACGGCAAGGAGGCGCTGGTCAAGGCACGGGCCCTGACCCCCGGCTCGATCACGCTCGACCTGGTCCTGCCCGGGCTCGACGGCTGGGAAGTGCTCAAGGCCCTCAAGGAGGATCCGGCGACCGCGCGCATCCCGGTGATCGTGGTCAGCCTGGTCGCCAACCACGAGCTCGGCTTCGCGCTCGGCGCGGCGGACTACTTCGTCAAGCCGCTCGACCGCTCCGATTTCCTGGCGCGCCTGCGCGAGCTGGTGCCGCCGACCGGCGGCGACCGGCGCCCGACGGTGCTGCTGATCGACGACGACCCGCAGGTCCACGACCTGCTCGAGCTCGAGCTGGCCGAGGCGGGCTACGAGCTCGTTGGCGCCACCGGCGGCGCCGAGGGCGTCGCGCTCGCGGTGGCGCGGCGCCCGGCGGTCGTCGTGCTCGACCTCCTGATGGAGGGGATGGACGGCTTCGAGGCCGCCGCCGAGCTCAAGCAGCGCGCCGAGACCGCCGACATCCCCATCCTGGTATTCACCTCGAAGGAGATCTCGGCCGCCGATCGCGAGCGCCTCGCGACGCGCGCCGAGGCGGCCCTCTCCAAGGCGCCCGAGGACCGGCGCCGGTTGCTCGCCGAGATTCGGCGGCTCGGCGGTCCGGGAGCGGCCGAGGCGGTGGCGCGGTGAGCGGCCGGCGCATCTGGGTGGTCGAGGACAACGACCAGAACTTCGACCTGATCGACTACCTGCTCGCGGAAGCGGGCCACCGGGTCCTGCGCCTGCGCGACGGCGACGAGCTGCGGTCGCTGCTGGCCGCGTCGCCCCCGCCCCCTGACCTGGTGCTGCTCGACGTCAACCTGCCGGAGGGGAGCGGCCTCGATCTCGTGCCGAGCCTGCGCGGTCTCGTGCCGGGGCGGCAGCTGCCGATCGTCGTGGTCACGGCGCACGCCATGCGCGGCGACCGCGAGCGCTTCCTGGCGGCCGGCTGCACCGGCTACATCTCCAAGCCGATCGAGACCGCGCGCTTCGTCGCCGAAGTCGAGGCCCACCTGGCCGAGGAGCTCGAATGAGCGCGCCGCGCATCCTCGCCGTCGACGACCAGCCCGAGAACCTAGAGCTGCTCGGCGCCCTGCTGGGCGACGAAGGCTTCGACGTCTGCTTCGCGGTCGACGGCGTGCAGGCGCTCGAGGAAGTCGAGCGCAGCTCGCCGCACGCCGTGCTGCTGGACATCATGATGCCCCGCCTCGACGGCCTCGAGGTCTGCCGCCGCCTCAAGGGGGCGCGGCCGACCTGCTTCCTGCCGGTCCTGCTGCTCACCGCCCTGTCCGATGTCGAGAGCAAGGTGCGCGGCTACGACGCCGGAGCGGACGACTTCCTCGACAAGCCCTTCCACCGCGTCGAGCTGGTCACCCGCCTGCGCTCGCTGCTGCGGATCCGCGCGCTGCGCGACGAGCTCGACACCACCGAGGGCGTCCTGGTGAGCATGGTCGAGCTGCTCGAAAACCGCGATCCACGGCGGCGGCGCCATTCGCTGCAGGTCGCCTCGCTCGCCGCCGGGGCGGCGCGGCGAGCGGGCCTGACGCAGCGCGAGCTCCACGACCTGGTGCTCGGCGCGGCGCTCCACGACCTCGGCAAGCTCGGCGTCCCGGAGACGGTGCTCTTGCGCGGCGAAGAGGAGTTGTCGGCCGAAGAGGCGGCGCTCTACCGTTCACACGTCGAGATCGGTCCCCGCATCCTGTCGCCGATCGAGTCGCTCGCCGGCGCGCTCGCGGTCGTCCGCCACCATCACGAGCGGCTCGACGGCAGCGGCTATCCCGATGGCCTGGCCGGCGATGCCCTGCCGCCGTCGATCGAGCTGGTCGCCGCCGCCAACGCCCTCGACGCGGCGCACCGCGCCGGCGGCGACGGCGCCGCGCTGCTGCGCGCCGAGGTCGGGCGCGGCCGTTTCCGCGCCGCGACGGTCGATGCCGTGCTGGCCGCCGCGACGACCCAGGCCGAGCCCGAGCCGCTCGAGAACCTGCTGCCGGTGCCGGTGCTCGAGGTCGGCGGCGCCATTCTGGTCGCCGACGACAACCGGACCAACCGGCAGCTCTACCGTGAGCTGCTCGAGCAGCACGGCTTCGAGGTCCACCTCGCCGCCTCGGGAGAGGAGGCGTTGGCGATCCACGAGCGCACGCCGCTCGACCTGCTCATCCTCGACGTGCGCATGCCGGGGATCTCGGGCGAGGAGGTCTGCCGGCGGGTGAAGGCGGAGCCGGAATCGAGCTACCTGCCGGTCCTGCTGGTCACCGCCTACGAAGAGAGCGGCGCGCGCCTGCGCGCGCTCGACGCCGCCGCCGACGACCTGCTGATCGCGCCGGTCAACCGGCTCGAGCTGGTCGCGCGCGTCCGTTCGCTGCTCCGGCTCAAGCTCTACCACCGGGACCTGGTGCGCCACGAGCAGGTCGTCCTCTCGCTCTCCGCGGCGCTCGAGGCCAAGGACGCCTACACCCGCGGCCACAGCGAGCGGGTCGGCGAGCTGGCGGCGCGCCTGGCGGGAGAGCTGGGGGCCGACGCCGCGCGCATCGAACGCCTGCGCACCGCCGGCCTGCTCCACGACATCGGCAAGGTCGCCGTCCCCGAGGCGGTGCTCAACAAGCCGGGGGTGCTCGATCCGCACGAGTGGGCGCAGGTGAAAGCCCACCCGGAGATCGGCTACCAGGTCTGCCGCCGTCTGCGCAGTGCCGCGCCGGTGCTCGACTGCATCCTCTATCACCACGAGCGCCGCGACGGCAGCGGCTACCCGCGCGGCCTGGCCGGCGAAGTGATCCCCTACGAGGCCCGCCTCCTCTCGGTCGCCGACGCCTTCGACGCGCTGACCTCGGAGCGCGCCTATCGGCCGGGCCTCTCCTCCCGCGGCGCGCTCGACCTGCTGGCGCGCGAGACCGCCGCGGGGCGCTGGGACGCGAGCATCGTCGAAGCGCTCTTCGCCCTCGCCGCGCGCGGAGGCGCCGACCTGCGCGGCTGAGAGCCCGCGGGGGAATCTCCCGCGGCTCGTGAAACCTCCGGCAGCCCGCTTGCATCCGAACCGAGGGCGCGGAGCGTAAGCTCCCAGGAGGCGATCGACCGATGAGCCAGAGCCACTCCCGACGTGCAGCCGCCGCCCTCGCGACGATGCTGCTCGCCTTCGCCACCGCCGCCTGCCGGGCCGAGGCGGTCGAGCCGGTCGAAACGGCCGCGACCCCGCCCGGGAGCGAGGAGACCATGACCGACTACGTCAAGCCGTCCGAAGAGGAGCTGGCCCGGCGCCTGACGGCGCGGCAGTACCAGGTGACGCAGCACGACGGGACCGAGCCCCCGTTCGACAACGAGTACTGGGACAACAAGGCGCACGGCATCTACGTCGACGTCGTGTCGGGCGAGCCGCTCTTCTCCTCGCTCGACAAGTACGACTCCGGCACCGGCTGGCCGAGCTTCACCCGGCCGATCGAGCCGGACAACGTCGTGACGAAGGAGGACCGCAGCCTCTGGATGGCCCGCACCGAGGTCCGGTCGAAGCAGGCCGGCTCGCACCTCGGACACGTCTTCCCCGATGGGCCGGGGCCCACCGGTCAGCGCTACTGCATGAACTCCGCGGCGCTGCGCTTCGTGCCGGTCGAGCGGCTCGAGGCCGAGGGCTACGGCGCCTACCTGCCGCAGTTCGAGCGCGCCGGAGTGATCGCGCGCGACTCGGGCGCGCGCGAAACCGCGATCCTCGCCGGCGGCTGCTTCTGGGGGATGGAGGACATCCTGCGCGAGATCCCGGGGGTGATCGAGACGGAGGTCGGGTACGCCGGCGGCCAGCTGCCCAAAGCGACCTACAACGACGTGCGCACCGGCACGACCGGACACGCCGAGTCGGTGAAGGTCGTCTTCGACCCACAGCGCCTCTCCTACGAGAAGCTGCTCGAGTGGTTCTTCCGCATGCACGACCCGACGACGCGCAACCGCCAGGGCAACGACGTCGGCAGCCAGTACCGCTCGGCCATCTTCTACGCCTCGGCTGAGCAGCGCGCGGTCGCCGAACGGGTCAAGGCCCGGGTCGAGGCCTCGGGCGAGTGGCGGCGGCCGATCGTCACCGAGATCGTTCCGGCCACCCCCTTCTGGTCCGCCGAGGAGTACCACCAGGACTACCTCGAGAAGAACCCGGGCGGCTACTCCTGCCACTACCTGCGCGACTACGACTTCTCCGGCGGCTGAGCCCGCGCTCCGGGCCGGGTGCGCTACGCTAGCGTCGACTCGGCGGGAGGCGCTCGCCCTCGCGCCGGAGCGCCGCCCCGTCAGCCCTTCCGGCCCGGCGCCGGACCTGGAGGATCGATGCCAGCTCGCCCCGCCCGACTCGCCCCGCTCGCCCTCGTGCCGCTCGCCGCAGCGCTGCTCGCGCCGGAGCTCCCCGCCGCCGAGGCCGATCCCGCCTATCTCGCGGAGATCGAACGCTGGCGCCAGGGTCGGGTCGAGCGGCTGCTGCGGCCCGACGGTTGGCTCTCGCTGGTCGGCTTCGCCTGGCTCGAGCCGGGCGCCAATCCGATCGGTTCCGACCCGGAGGCCCGCGTCGTGCTGCCGGCGAGCGCGCCCGCGCGGCTCGGCGTGGTCAGCGTCGAGGGCGACCAGGTCACGTTCACCGCTGCGCCGGGAGCGCTCGCCACCTCGAACGGCGTGCCGGTCTCGAGCCTCCGCCTCCGCTCCGACGCGACCGGCGACCCGACGCTGATCACCCACGGCTCGGTCACCTTCTACCGGATCGACCGGGGCGGCCGGCCGGCGATCCGGGTGAAGGACAGCGAGGCGCCGGCGCGCAAGCGCTTCGCCGGCATCGACCATTTCCCGGTGGATCCCGCGTGGCGCGTCGAGGCTCGCTTCGAGCCGGCCCCCGACGCGACCACGGTCGAAGTGCCCAACGTCCTCGGCTTCGCCGAGAAGATGCCGGCGCCCGGCCACGTGGTCTTCGAGCTCGGCGGCAAGACGCACCGGCTGCTCGCGCTCGACGACACCGGCGACGGCCGCCTTTTCCTGGTCTTCGCGGATCGCACCACCGGCCGCGAGACCTACGGCGGTGGGCGCTTCCTCTACGCCGACCCGCCGCGCGAGGGGCGGACGGTGCTCGACTTCAATCGCGCCTACAACCCCCCTTGCGTCTTCTCGGTCTACTCGACCTGCCCGCTGCCGCCACCGGGCAACCGGCTCGAGATTCGGATCGAAGCCGGCGAGAAGACCTACGCCCTCGCCGCCCATTCTTGAGCGGGTCCGAGCGTCTCTACGAGGAGGTGCTGGCGGCGGCTGGCGGTGCCGCGCCGATGCCTCGGCCTCCGCGCGCCTCCGCCGCGGTCGTGCTCTGGCGCCGGCGCGGGGGCGGCCTCGAGGTCTACTGGCTGCGGCGCGGCCGGACCCTGCCGTTCATGGGGGGGTGGCACGCCTTCCCCGGCGGCGCGATCGATCGCGCCGATCGCGCGCTGCCGGTGGCCGGAGCGCCCCGGCATCCGGACCCGGCGGCGCGCACGCCGGGTCTTCCCGATCTCGCCGAGCTGCCGGCGGAGCCCGATCTGTCGCCCGGCGTGGCGGGCGGAGCGCTGCGCGAGCTGTTCGAGGAAGCCGGCGTGCTGCTCACCGCGCCGCCGGCGCGGGCGGCTCTGGCAGGCTTTCGCGAGGCCTGCCTCGGCGGCGCCGACGCCTTCGCCGCGGGGCTCGCCGAGCGCCACGCCCGGCTCGACGCCGGCCGCCTCGTCTTCGCCGGCCGCTGGCTGACTCCGCCCTTCACCCCGGTGCGCTTCGACAACCGCTTCTTCCTCTGCGAGTGGCACGCTGCCGACGGCGCGCCCTCGGTGCGGCCGCCCGAGAGCGAGAGCGGCGAGTGGATCGCGCCGGAGCGGGCGCTCGAGCGGGTCGAGTCGGGCGACGCGCTGGCCGCGCCGCCGATCGTCCACCTGCTGCGCGTGCTCGCCGAGGAAGGTCCGGAGGCGGGCCTCGGCCGCCTGCTCGACACCGCGGAGGCCAACCTCGGCCCGCTGCGCCGCATCGAGCTGCGTCCGGGGATCCTGCTCTTCCCGCTCGCCACCGCGACGCTCCCCCCTGCGGCGCACACCAACGCCTTCCTGGTCGGCCGGCGCGAGGCGCTGCTGATCGATCCCGGGTCCCGCCATCCCGGCGAGTGCGACCGGCTCGAAGCGGCGCTCGCCGCGGCCGAACGTCGCCTCGGGCGGCGCGCGCTCGCCATCCTGCTCACCCACCACCACCCCGACCACGTCGCCGGCGCCGCCGAGATGGCGCACCGCCTCGATCTTCCGATCTGGGCGCACGCGGCAACTCGCGACCGGCTGGCGGAGCAAGGCTTGCCGTTCAGCCGCGACCTCGCCGACGGGGAACGACTCGAGCTGGCCGGCGACCCGCCGATGACCCTGCTGGTGCACCACACCCCCGGGCACGCGCGCGGCCATCTGGCGCTCGAGGTCGAGGGGGCCGGAGACCTGCTCGGCGGCGACCTGGTGGCGGGCTTCGGTACGATCGTGATCGCGCCGCCGGAAGGCAACATGGACGACTACCTCGCCTCGCTCGAACGGCTGCGCGGCCGCGGGTTGCGTACCCTGTTCCCCTCCCACGGCGCGGCGATCCTCGACGTCGACGGCAAGCTCGACGAGTACCTCGCCCACCGGCTCGCGCGCGAGGCGCAGGTTCTAGCCGCCTGGCGCGCCGGCCAACGCGCGCCCGCCGAGATGGTCGGCGAAATCTACCCCGACGTCGGTCCCGGGATCCGGCCGCTCGCCGAGCGCCAGATCGTCGCGCACCTCGAGCGGCTCGGCCGGCTCGGCCGGCTGGGATCGGCGCCGCCGCCGGGCTGAGCTCGCGCGAGGCCTCGGACGGTCAGGAGATCAGCCGGAGCGCCGGAGCGGTTCGCGCGGCGCGCGGCACCGCCGGCTCCAACCCTCCCTCCGGATCGAAGAGGTGCTTGAGCGCCTGGGCGCGGAAGGCAAAGATCTCGGCCACGTCGCGCCGCACCACGAGCCGCTCGACGAGCGCTCCGCCCCAGACCGCGTAACGCACCCGGTCGCGCGCCAGCGTGCCGCCGTCGCGGCGTTCGAAGGTGTGCTCGTGCCACCAGAGCCGGTAGGGGCCGCGCCGTTGCTCGTCGACGAAACGATAGGGCGGCTGCCAGGCCGTGATCTCGCTGCGCCAACGCAGGGGCAGGCCGCGCAGCTTCAGGCGGTAGTCGATGAGCGCCCCCGGGCGCATCGCGATCGGCAGCGGCGAGACGATCCGGAACTCCAGCCAGGGGGGAGTGATCCGTTCGAGATTGGCGGCGTCCGCGAAGAAGTCGAAGACCTCCTCGAGGGGCCGCGCCAACCAGAGCTCGTGGTTCGATTCGAAGATCCGCAACGCGCTTCCTCCGAGGCCGTTCCTGCTCTTCCCCTACGCGCACGGCCGCGATCCGGCTCGAGCCGGCTCGCGCCGGATCGAGCCGGATCGAACCGCGGCACTCCGGGGAGAGCCTGGGTTAGATTCCCCCCGATGCGCGGCCGGGGTCCATGGCTGGGATTGCTCCTTCTCGGCGCGCTCGCGGCCTTCGCGCTCGCGCGCTCGGACCGGGAGGCGCCGCGAGGCGCGCAACTTGGCGCTGCGCGGCTCGCGGAGGGCCGGCTCGTCGCCGACGAGGCGGCCGGTGGGCACACGCTCGACCGCCATGTCGGCCTCACCGACCGACAACTCGCGGAGCGCCTCCGGCGAGAGCCCTCGATCGGCGCGGCGTCGACTTTCGTCGACCGGAGGACCGCCGAGCGAGCGGTCGCCGCGACGCTCGACCACCATCGCGGCCGCATCGATCGCTGGCTCGCCGGCCGCGCCGGCGCCGATCTCGCCCTCGACCTGCGCGGTGGAGCGGATGGGCCGCTCGGCCGCGTGCTGCTGCGCGGCGCGCGGGCTCCGGTGGCGGCGACCGGCGCCCGCGTCGTCCTGCGCCGCCGAGGCGAGGGCGGCTTCTTCGTGTTGACCGCCTATCCGATCGAGGAAGAACGATGAGAGAGGCGCCCGAAGACCGGGAGCTCGAGGACCGCCTCGACCCCCGCGACCTCCCCCGGCTGGCCGACTTCCTCGCCGCCTATCTGCACGAGGACCTGGTGCCGGTCCACGGGTCGGCCGCGGCCGCCGCCTACCACTGGGTCGCCGCCGCCGAGCTCGAGGAGATCGAGGAGCTGGCGGCCGAGTGGCAGGTGCTCCGCTCGGCCGCCGCCCGCCTGCCGCTCGATCGGCTCAACCGGCTGCTGCGCGAGCGCTTCCGCAGCGCCTGGTACGTCACTTCGGTGGAAGAGATCGAGGCGGTCGCCCGGGAGCTGGTGCGCGCGCTCCACGAGTGACCGCCCGGGCGCCGCCTCGAAGCTCAGTTCGTCGGGAAGGCGTCGTTGTCGGCGAAGCTCGCGTAGTTGCCCGCCGGATTGACGTAGGTCTTGGACTCCGCGGTCAGGGTGTCGGTGACGGTGACCGAGAACTCGACGTTGGACAGCGAGCCGAGATAGACCCAGAACCGCTCGTTGACCTCGCCGCCGTCGACGATCTTGACGATCAGCTCGGTCCAGTCGGGGCGGAAGAACCAGAACTGCCCCGAGTCGGCGCTCGCGCCGAAGGCGCGCGCGAAACCGCTGCCGCCCTGGAAGTCCTGCCACGCGGCCTCGACCCGGAAACGATCCCCTTCGCCCAGGTAGAGCGTGCGGTCCGCCGAGCCGTCGGCGACCAGGCCGGTGGCGTAGGCCGTGTACTCGACATCGGCCGCCAGCGCGAGCCCGCGCAGCTCGAGCACGTTCAGATCGCTGCCGGCGACGCGCACCTCGAGATCGTAGGCGCCCGCGGGGACCTCGATCGAGGCGCTCTCGCCGAACGCTACGCCGGGGATCACGACCGGACCGCCGAGCAGCGCGATGTCGACCGCCGGAGCGTCGGGCGAACCGTGGAAGAAGCGGACGCGGGCGTTGCCCGCGGCGGGCGCCTCGCCGTTGGTGTCGGTCAGCACGGCCGGGAAGATCTGCGCGAGGAAGTCGGAGGCGATCACGGTGTAGTCGATGCCCGCGGCGAGCGGCACCGAGGCGTCGATGACGAAGGGCCCGGCGCCGCCCGCGCCCGCGGGCTCGACCTGGATCTGGTAGGTGCCGGGGGGCAGGCTGGCCAGCTCGGTGATGCCCCGGTAGGCGACGCCGGCGAAGGCCAGGGCGCCGTCGACCCGCACGTCGACGCTCGGCGCGTCGGGCGAGTTGTGCACGACGCGCACGCGCGCGACGTCTCCCGGGTTGGCGCTGGCGTTGTCGACGGTCAAGAGCGCGTCGAGCGGCGCGGCGGCCTGGGCCGCGGCGGCGGCGGTGAGGGCGATGGCGGTGAGTAGAGCTCCGCTACGAAGGGCACGCATGGTCCGATCCTCCTCTTCCTCGCTTGCGTCGTTGGACGGCTGGCGGCTCGGGATCGAGCCTCAGCCGTCTCTACGGCGCGAGAGTCGGAGCGGATGACGGAGCGCCGCTCAGGCGGCGGACGGCGGCGCGGCGGGCGCCTCGAGCGCCTCGACCGCCGGCTCCCACCAGTCGGCGCCCGCGTCGAAGCGCCGGCCCTCGTAGGCGCAGGGGGAGGACACGTGGTCCTTGCCGTGGACGGGCTTGCCGGCGTGGCGCGCCGCGAGCGCCGGATAGACGCCCTGGCAGGCGCGGCAGAACTTGCCGACCAGGCGTCCGCGTCGCTCCGGGGGGAGCGACGACGCGGGCGTGGCGTGGAGCGATCGGTACATGGCCCCTCCCTTCGAGCGCGGGCGCGCCGATCCTAGCGCGCGGCGATCAGGTCGGAGTGGCCGAAGAAGAAGGCGAGCTCCTTGGCGGCGTTGTCCGGCGAGTCGGAGCCGTGGATGGCGTTGCGCTCGATCGAGGTGCCGTAGAGCTTGCGCACGGTGCCCTCGGCGGCCTTGGCGACGTCGGTCGCGCCCATCACCTCGCGCAGGTGGGCGACGGCGTTGTCGCGCTCGAGCGCCACCGGGACGACCGGCCCCTCGGTCATGAACTGGACCAGCGACGCGAAGAAGGGGCGCTCGCGGTGGACCGCGTAGAAGGCCTCGGCCTGGGCGCGGGTCAGGTGCATCACCCGCAAGCCGCGGATCGTGAAGCCGGCGCTCTCGAGGTGCGCGAGGACCTTGCCGGCGTTGCCGGCGGCGACGGTGTCGGGCTTGAGGATGGCGAGCGTGGTCTCCATGGGGCGAGTCTCCGTTTCCGAGTTCGTGGCGGTTTCGTGCTCCGCGCCGGCGCGGCGCGCGCCCGGGGGGCGGCCGGCGGCTGCGGAGGCTGATTCAGGGAGCTGCGTCGAGAGCCTGTAGGCCGGCGACGCCGCGCCATCGAACGCTATCACGCCGGACCGACTGGGCCGCTGCGCCGAGGTGGAGCGAGCCCGATCGATCGCCGGCGTCGGAGGGCCCGAACCGGCACTCGCTGCTTGCGAGGAACCCCGTGGTGATCGGAGGGAGCCGAGGCACGGGGACCCCCCGTCGTCGGCGCATCGAGCGCCGGCCCGGGCCCACGGGTGCGCCGCCTCGACGGGCTCGCCCCGTGAGTCGTTGCGCGGGCTGGCGCCCGCGCCCGGGTCAGCCCTGGCGCTCGAGCTCGGCGATCGCGGCGAGCACGTCGGCGGCCTGCTGCTCGGTCGAGGCCGTCAGGTCGCGCCAGACGATCTTGCCCTCCTTCACCAGGAAGGCCTGGCGCGAGGCGAAGCCGAGCTTGTGCGGCACGCCGAAGGCCTCGAGCACCTTCTTGTCGGTGTCGGCGATCAGCGTGAAGGGGAGCTTGTACTTCTCCTCGAACTTCTTCTGCTCGGCGACGCCGTCGGTCGAGACGCCGATCACCTGGATCCCCTCGGTGGTGAGCCGGGCGTAGGCGTCGCGCAGGCTGCAGGCCTGCTTGGTGCAGCCGGGCGTGTCCGCCTTGGGGTAGAAGTAGACCAGGGTGTAGCCCTTGGCGTAGACGTCGGCGAATCGCACCGCCCTGCCGTTCTGGTCGAGCGCCGTCAGATCGGGCGCCGCCGCGCCGACTTCCAGCTCCGCCGCCTTGCCCATGAGCCCGAAGAACATGAGACCTCCGATCGCGAGGATGACCACCGGGATCCAGCGCTGCCGTTTCATGCCGACTCCTCCCTGCCCACACTACGTCGCGCCGCGCGCGCGGGATGACCGGAGCCTATCGCTCCGCTTCCTCGGCCTCGACCTCGTCGCCGGTCAGCGGCACCAGATCGCCGTCCGGCGAGGCCAGGGCGAGCACCGTGCCGACCGCCTCGAACGCGCCACCCGGTCCGAGCAGGAGCGCGGCGCCCGCCGGGATCCCGATCGCCCGCGCCGCGCCGGCGGCCCGCATCAGCTGGCGGAGCCGCCGGTCGTGGGCGGGATCGAAGTTGGCCTCGAGGACGGTGTCGGCGATCAGGCCGAGGCCGGCCTCGGCCCGGCCGCCGGCGACGCTGCGGATGCTCGCGCCACAGGCCTGGGCGGCGCCGGCGATCGCCACCACCACGCCCCCCTCGGCGATCTTGATCGCGAGCGCCTCGAGCGCCGGCGAGCCGGCCAGGGCCTCGACCAGGTGGTCGGCCACGCCGCCTCCCAGGTAGACCGCGGCGGCGTCGCCGATCCGCTCGGCGTTGCGGCCCCGCCGCGCATCCCGGTCGCGATAGATGGGGATCGTCTCGACCTGCCGCCCGAACTCGCGCTCCAGGTACTCGGCGAGGTGCCGGCCGTAGTCGACGCTCCCCGAGGCGGCGGGCACGAAACCCACGGCGCCCGGTGGCGCCTTCTCCAGCCAAGCCCGGTCGGCGGCGACCGTCTCCCCGAAGGAGAACTCGCCGCCGCCGAGCAGGCAGAGCCAGCCGCGCTGT
>WYBK01000012.1 GCA_011525905.1 Acidobacteriota bacterium | reverse complement strand
GTCAGCGGCTCGCCGGCACGGGCGCGGTGTCCCGGAACTGCAGGTCGTGCAGCTTGCGGTAGAGGCCACCCGCGGCGAGGAGCTCGCGGTGGCTGCCCTGCTCGGCGAGGCGTCCCTTGTGCATCACGAGGATGCGGTCGGCGCGCTGGACGGTCGAGAGCCGGTGGGCGATCACCAGGCTCGTGCGGCCGACCAGCAGGCGCTCGAGCGCCGTCTGAATGCGCCGCTCGGTCTCGGTGTCGACCGACGCGGTCGCCTCGTCGAGGATCAGGATCTCCGGGTCGAAGGCGAGGGCGCGCGCGAAGGCGAGCAGCTGCTTCTGGCCGACCGAGAGCCCCTGGCCGCGCTCCTCGACCGGCGCGGCGAAGCCGCCGGGCAGCCGCTCGACGAAATCGAGCGCCTGCGCCTCGGCGGCGGCCGCGCGCACCCGCTCCGGTGGAATCGACGGCTCGCCGAGCGCGATGTTCGAGCCGATGTCGCCGGCGAACAGGAAGACGTCCTGGAGCACCAGCGCGGTCGCGGAGCGCAGCGCCGTCAAGTCCCAGGCGCGCACGTCGACGCCGTCGACCCGCACCGCGCCGCGGTCGACGTCGTAGAAGCGCAGCAGCAGGTTGGCGAGCGTCGACTTGCCGGCGCCGGTCGCCCCGACCACGGCCACGGTCTCCCCCGGGGCGATGCGGAACGAGACGTCCTGGAGCACCGGTTCCCCGGGGCGGTAGGCGAACTCGACCGCGTCGAACTCGATCGCGCCGGCGACCACGGCGGGCCGGTGTCCGTCGGGGGGCGAGATCACCGCCGGCTCCCGGTCGAGCAGCTGAAAGATGCGTTCGGACGAGGCCATCGCCTGCTGCAGGACGTTGTAGCGCTCCGAGAGGTCGGCGAGCGGCTGATAGAAGCGCTGGACGTATTGCAGGAAGGCGACCAGCGCGCCGACCGAGAGCGTGCCGGCGAGCGCCTCGCCGCCGCCGATCAGCAGGATCGCGGCCAGCCCGAGCGCGGTCAGGATCTCGACGCCGGGGTAGTAGATCGCGTAGTAGTGGATGCCGCGGATGTTGGCGTCGCGGTGCTCGGCGTTGATCCCGCCGAAGGCGGCGGCGGCGGCGCGCTCGCGTCCGTAGAGCTGCACCACCGACATGCCCGACAGGTGCTCTTGCAGGAAGGCGTTCAGGCGAGCCACGGCCGTGCGCACCTCGCGGAAGCTCTCGCGCGCCCGGCTCTTGAACCAGAAGGTGAGCAGCGCGAGCAGCGGCAGGACGCCGAAGGCCGCGAGCGCGAGGCGCCAGTCGAGCGCCAGCAGCACGGCGGCGATGCCGACCAGCAGCAGCAGATCGCCGACGATCGACACGATGCCCGAAGCGAACAGCTCGTTCAGGGCGTCGACGTCGCTGGTCACCCGGGTGATCAGGCGGCCGACCGGCGTGCGATCGAAGTAGGCGACCTCGAGGCGCTGCAGGTGGGCGAAGACGTCGCGCCGCAGGTCGGCCATCACCCGCTGCCCGAGCAGTTGGAGCAGGTAGGCCTGGGCGGTCAGGGTGACGAACGCGAGGACCAGCGCCAGCAGGTAGACCGCCGAGGCGCCGAGCACCCCGGCGAGCGGCGACGGAGCGAGGCCGGCGCCGGCGAGCGCGGCCGCGACCCGCTCCGAGACGCCGGAGCGCGCCCCCTCGACCCCGAGCGCCGGCGCGAGGAAGAGGTCGATCGCCGTCGCCGTGGCCAGCGGCCCGGCCAGCTGCGCCGCCGAGGAGAGCAGCATCAGCCCGAGCGCGGCCAGAGCGAGGCGCGCGTGCGGCGCCAGGTAGCCGAGCAGGCGGCGCATCAGGCGGGCGTCGTAGGCCTTGCCCAGCGGCTCTTCGGCGTGCGGATCGAGCGGCTCGCCCATGGCAGGCCCGTCAGCCTAGCGCGAACCCCGGGGTGGGACGGCCTTCCAGCCGAGGTCTCGAGCGGCGCACGCCCGTCGTTCTCGACCCCGACTCCGCGCGTGCGCAGCCGGCCCACCGGCAGAACGCTCTCCACGCGGCCGGCGACCTGTGATCGCGCTAACTGGCGCCCGTGGGGGGGTTTGTGTACACTCGCCGGTGACAATTCTTGTCGGAGCGCGGAGGACCACCGGAGGACGAAGATGCCGCCGACGCTGAATCAGCTGCTCAAGACGATGGTCGAGCAGGGGGGGTCGGACCTGCACATCACGACCAACTCGCCGCCGCAGATCCGCGTCGACGGGCTGCTCAAGCCGCTCAACCTGCCGCCGCTCACGCCGACCGAGACCAAGCAGATCGCCTACTCGATCCTGACCGACAATCAGAAGCACCGACTCGAGGAGGACCTAGAGCTCGACTTCTCCTTCGGCATCAAGGGCCTGGCGCGCTTCCGCTCGAACGTCTTCCACCAGCGCGGCGCGATCGCCGCCGCCTTCCGGACCATCCCCTACGAGATCCGCAGCTTCCGCGAGCTCGGGCTGCCGCCGATCGTCGAGAAGATCTGCGAGAAGCCGCGCGGCCTGGTGCTGGTCACCGGCCCGACCGGTTCGGGCAAGTCGACCACCCTCGCCGCGATGCTCGACAAGGTCAACCGCGAGCGCGCCGAGCACATCGTCACCATCGAGGACCCGGTCGAGTACCTGCACAGCCACAAGAAGTGCATCGTCAACCAGCGCGAGCTGCACGCCGACACCCACAGCTTCTCGAACGCCCTGCGCTCCTGCCTGCGCCAGGATCCGGACGTCGTGCTGATCGGCGAGATGCGCGACTTCGAGACGGTCGAATCGGCGCTGCGCATCGCCGAGACCGGCCACCTGACCTTCGCGACGCTGCACACCAACTCGGCCGCGCAGACCATCAACCGCATCGTCGACATCTTCCCGGCGCACCAGCAGTCGCAGATCCGCGTGCAGCTCTCCTTCGTGCTCGAGGGCATCCTCTGCCAGTCGCTGCTGCCGCGCGCCACCGGCAAGGGCCGCGCTCTCGCCATGGAGATCCTGGTGCCCAACTCGGCGATCCGCAACCTCATCCGCGAGGACAAGGTCCACCAGATCTACGGCATGATGCAGACCGGCCAGGCGAAGTACGGCATGCAGACTTTCAACCAGTCGCTCGCCTCGCTCTACTTCAAGCGCATGATCACGCTGCAGACCGCGCTGGCGCGCTCTTCCTACCCGGACGAGCTGCAGGAGATCATCTCGCGCGGCCCGACCGCGCTGAACCCGAACCTGGTCGAAGGCCAGGGCGCCACCACCGCGGCGAGGAGCTAGTCCGATGCCCAGCTTCGTTTGGAAAGGCAAGAACCGCTTCGGCGCCTTCCAGGAGGGCGTGCTGATCGCCGACTCCCGCGACGCCGCGGTCGCCACGCTGCGCCGCCAGTCGATCCAGGTCACCTCGGTCCGCGAGAAGGGCAAGGAGATCCGGCTGATCCCGAAGTTCCCGCGCAAGGTCGGCTCCAAGCGCGTCGCGATCTTCACCCGCCAGTTCTCGGTGATGCTCGACGCCGGCCTGCCGCTCGTCCAGTGCCTCGAGATCCTCGGCGAGCAGGAGGAGGACCGCAACTTCCGCGAGATCATTCAGGCGGTGCGCACCGACGTCGAGTCGGGCGCCTCGCTCGCCGACGCGATGCGCAAGCACCCGCGCGCCTTCAACAATCTCTACGTCTCGATGATCGCCGCCGGCGAGGCGGGCGGCATCCTCGACATCATCCTGCAGCGCCTGGCGACCTACATCGAGAAGGTCGTCAAGCTCAACTCGCAGGTGCGCTCGGCGCTGGTCTACCCGGTCACGGTGATCGTCATCGCGGCGGGCGTCGTGGTCATCATCCTCTGGAAGGTGATCCCGGTGTTCGCCCAGCTATTCGCGGGCCTGGGCGGCGAGCTGCCGTTCCTGACCCGCATCGTGGTCGACGCCAGCAACTTCGTCGGCCGCTACTTCATCTTCGTGATCGCCGGCATCATGCTGATCTACATGGCGATCCGGCGCTGGCACAAGACCGAGAGGGGCCGACGGATCATCGACGGCATGCTGCTGCGCCTGCCGGTGCTCGGCATGCTGATCCGCAAGATCGCGGTCGCCCGCTTCTGCCGGACGCTGTCGACGCTCACCAGCTCCGGCGTGCCGATCCTCGACGGCCTCGAGATCACCGCCAAGACCTCGGGCAACGCGATCATCGAGGACGCCGTCATGGCCGTGCGCAAGGCGGTCGAGGAGGGCAAGACGCTCTCCGGGCCGCTCGCCGAGACCAAGGTCTTCCCCACCATGGTGGTGCAGATGATCAACGTCGGCGAGCAGACCGGCGCCCTCGACCAGATGCTCTCGAAGATCGCCGACTTCTACGAGGAAGAGGTCGACACCGCCGTCGCCGGCCTGATGAAGCTGCTCGAGCCGCTGATGATCGTCATCCTCGGCGGCATCATCGGCACGATCGTCACGGCGATGTACCTGCCGATGTACGCGATCCTGCAGAAGATCGGCTGAAGGGGGGTACGACGAGCCGGGTCCCGCCCGACGACGCGGTCCGGGGCCGCCCGGCCGGCGCTTCCGCGGCGGCGTCCGTCGCCGCGGCGCCCGGCGCGGACGCCGCCGGTCGCCACCCCGGCGAGCTCACCCGCCTGCTGCGTTGGCTGATCGCCATCCGGCTGGTGGTGATCTCGAGCGTCGTTCTGCCCTACTTCCTGCTGCAGATCGCGCTGCCGGAGCGCCAGCCGCCGACTTTCGACCTGCTCTTCCTGCTGGCCGGCGCCACCTACTTGGCGAGCCTCGTCTACATCGGGCTGTTGCGCATCCTGCGCGAGCGGCCCGCCTGGCACGCGGCCCTGCAGTTCGCGGGCGATCTCGCGCTGGTCACCGGCCTCGTCTACTTCTTCGGCGGCATCGGCAGCCCCTTCTCGCTCTTCTACCTGGTGGTCATCATGGTCGCCTCGGCGCTGCTGCGCCGGCGCGCCGGCCTGCTGGTCGCCTCCGCCGCCTACGTGCTCTACGCCACCCTGCTCACCGGCCTGGCCCATGGGTGGATCGCCGCGCCACCGGGGCAGATCTCACAGGCCGAGATCGCCTGGCGCCTGCCCTACAACCTGGCGGTCCACCTCTTCGGCTTCTACGCGGTCGCACTGCTGACCTCCTACCTCGCCGCCAACGTCACGCGCGCCGAGCGCGAGCTCGAGGAGAAGCGCGACACCCTGGCCTATCTCGAGGTGCTGCACCGCGACGTCGTGCAGTCGATTTCCTCGGGCGTCCTGTCGACCGACCTCGCCGGGCGGATCACCTCGGCCAACCGCGCCGCGGTCGAGATCCTCGGCCGCTCCGAGGATCACTTGGTCGGCCGGCCGATCTCCGACTCGGGCCTCTTCTCGGCCGAGGAGTGGCCCCACCACGCCCGCACCGCCGACCTGGCCAGGCCCGAGCGCTCCGAGCTCGAGCTCCAGCGGCGCGGCGAGCGCGTACCGATCGGCTTCACGCTCTCCCGGCTGACCGACGCCGGGGGCGAGGCCGCCGGCTGGATCGTGGTCTTCCAGGACCTGTCGCAGTGGCGCAAGCTCCAGGAGGAGCTGCGCATCAAGGACCGCATGGCCGCGGTCGGCGAGCTCGCCGCGGGTCTCGCGCACGAGGTCGGCAACCCGCTCGCCGCGATCAGCGGCTCCGTGCAGCTGCTCGCGGCCGCGCTGCCCGCCGACGATGCCCAGCAGCGCCTGCTCGGCATCATCCTCAAGGAGAGCCAGCGGCTCGACCGCACGATCAAGGGATTCATGCGCTTCGCCCGGCCGCGTGAACGCGCCGCCTCGCGCTTCGACATCGCCGCCCTGCTCGCCGAGAACGTGGCGCTGCTGCGCAACAGCGAGGAGGCGACCGGGCGGCACCGCTTCGCGCTCGAGCTCGACCCGCCCTCCGCCTACCTGGTGGCCGACCCCGACCAGATCAGCCAGATCTTCTGGAACCTCGCGCGCAACGCCCTGCGCGCGACGCCGGACGGCGGCACGCTGACCATTCGCGGCGAGCTCGCCGGCGACCGCTACCGGATCCTCTTCCGCGACGACGGCCGCGGCATGACCGAGGAGCAGCGCACCAAGATCTTCCAGCCCTTCCAGAGCTTCTTCGACGGCGGCTCGGGCATCGGCATGGCGATCGTCTACCGCATCGTCCAGGAGCACGGCGGCCGCCTCGACGTCGAGAGCAGGGCCGGCCAGGGAACTTCGATCGCGGTGTCGCTGCCGCTCGAGGGCGTCGCCGCGACGCCGGCGGAGGCGCACGCGTGACGGGACGGGTGCTGATCGTCGACGACGAGGAGAGCCTCGTCGACTTCCTCACCGTCCTGTGCTCCGGCGAGGGCCTCGAAGTCGCGGCCGCGCGCTCGGTCGGCGAGGCGCGCGAGAGGCTGGCGGATTCCTCGCCCGACCTCGTGCTGTGCGACATGATGATGCCCGACGGCAACGGCCTCGACCTGCTGCGCGAGATCCGCGAGCGCGAGACCCCGCCCTCGGTGGTCATGATGACTGCCTACACGTCGACCAAGAGCGCGATCGAGGCGATGAAGCTGGGCGCTTACGACTACGTGCCCAAGCCGTTCGACGTCGACGAGCTCAAGGCGGTCATCCAACGCGCGCTCGAGAAGAGCCGGCTCTACGAAGAGAACGTCTACCTGCGGCGCGAGCTCGAGCAGCGCTACGGCTTCGACAACATCATCGGCCGCAGCCCGCGGATGCGACAGATCTTCTCGCTCATCGAGCGCATCGCGCGCACCGCCTCGACCGTGCTGATCCAGGGCGAGAGCGGCACCGGCAAGGAGCTGATCGCACGGGCCATCCACTTCTCGGGCGCGCGCGCGGCGCGCCGCTTCCTCTCGGTCAACTGTGGCGCCATGCCCGAGAACTTGCTCGAGAGCGAGCTGTTCGGCCACGAGCGCGGCGCCTTCACCGGCGCCGTGCGCGACAAGAAGGGGCTGTTCCACGAGGCCGACCACGGCACCCTCTTCCTCGACGAGATCGGCGAGATGAGCCTGACCATGCAGGTCAAGCTGCTGCGCGCCCTCCAGGACAAAGTGATCCGCCGGGTCGGCGGCACCGAGGAGGAATCGGTCGACGTGCGCATCATCGCGGCGACCAACCAGCAGCTGCCGGAGAAGATCGCGCGCGGCGAGTTCCGCGAGGATCTCTACTACCGCATCAACGTCATCCCGATCCAGCTGCCGGCGCTGCGCGAGCGGCGCGAGGACATCCCGCTGCTCGCCTCGCACTTCCTGACCAAGTACAGCGAGACCATGGGCGTCGAGGCCAAGCGCATCTCCGCCGAGGCGATGCGCATGCTCGAGAGCTACTCCTGGCCGGGCAACGTGCGCGAGCTCGAGAACCTGATCGAGCGGGCGGTCGCGCTCTCGGTGTCCGGCGTGATCACCGCAGCCGACCTGCCCGCCTACCTGCTCGGCGGCGGCGAGCGCAGCCAGCCCGAGCTGCTGCTGCCGGACGACGGCCTCGACCTCGAGGGCTACCTCGAGCGGATTCGCGCCGAGATGATGCGCCAGGCCCTCGAGCGCTCCGGCGGCGTCCAGACCCAGGCCGCCGAGATCCTGGGTATGACCTTCCGCTCCTTCCGCTACTACGCGAAGAAGGCGGGACTGACCGGCTCGGCCGACGCCTGACCTCCCCTTGCCGCCGCGCCACCCCTCCCTCACGGACCGCCAGTTGCGCCGCTACGAGCGCGACCTCGCCGCCAAGGAGGGGGGGCACGAGGCGGTCAAGGAGCGCCAGAAGGCCGCCAAGGCGCGCACCGCGGCGAAGCGGGCGGAGGGCGGGCCGCAGCGCGCCCGCTTCGACGTCGAGGACTGGGAGAGCTGGGAGCTCGACTCGCTGCCGCAGCGCCAGCAGCGCGCCGAGCGGCGCAACGAGCCGCTCGGCAAGGTCGTCGACCGGCTGCGCGCCGAGAGCGCCGAGGCCGCGGCGAGCTCCCGGCTCGACGAGCGGCTGGCCGGCGAGGGGCTGGTGGTCTCGATCACCCGCGGTCAGTGCGAGGTCGAGCTCGACGGCGAGCTCCTCGTCTGCCACGTCCCCAAGGCGCTCGCGCTCAGCCAGGGCGACGACCTGGCCGTCGGCGACCGGGTCGCGCTCGCGCGCCGGCCGGGTGGGTCACTGGCGCTCGCCGCGATCCTGCCTCGTTCCAGCCGGCTGTCGCGCCCCGATCCCTTCCTCGCTCATCGCGAGCGGGTGATCGCCGCCAACGTCGACCTGGCGGTCGTCGTGGTCTCACTGCGCCGACCGCCGCTCTCCCCTGGCCTGATCGACCGCTTCCTGGTCGCTCTCGCGCACGGCGGCGTCGCGGCGGCGATCGCGGTCAACAAGGTCGACCTCGCGCGCGAGTCGCGCGCGGCGGACCCGGAGCTCGCCCAGCTCGCGCCCTACCGCCGGCTCGG
>WYBK01000146.1 GCA_011525905.1 Acidobacteriota bacterium | reverse complement strand
GGCGTGAGCAGAGAGAGGGTCAGGCCGAGGGCGTTCGAGAGTCGCAAGGGGATCCTCCGGGTCGAGTTGCCGGTCCGAGGCAGGATACGAAAAAGCGCGACCGACGGTTCCGGACCGCCCCGCGCGCGGCCCAGACCGGCTCGGCGCCGCTCGGCGTGCCCTTTCGCGCGCCCGTCGCCACGCGTCGCGCCCGCTCCGCAGCCGCGGCCGGAACCCCGGCGTCGCTCCCTGCGTAATCAGCCGGACAAGCGAAAGGAGCGTTCGCATGACCGCAGTCGCGACGACGAAGCTCCACCCCGCCCCCCTCCGGCTGGCGGCCGCGGGCCTGCTGGCGGCGCTGGCGGCCCTCCGGCCGGCGCCGCTCCCGGCCGAGCCACCGAGCCCGAAGGCGGCAGCCCCGGCGGCGATCGAGATCGACCGCGCCGCGCTCCCGGCCGAGCTCCAGGAGCCCGCCGGCGTCCAGGCCCGGCTCTTCCGCGACGGCCGCGTCTTCATCGCCGGACAGCCGAGCGAGGAGGCGCTCGGCCGCTTCAAGGAGCTGGGCGTGACCGCGGTGGTCAATTTCCGGACCCAGCGCGAGATGGACAACCGGGAGCAGGTGCCCTACGACGAGGCGGCGCTCGCGGCCCGGCTCGGGCTCGAGTACGTCCACCTGCCGATCGGCGGGGACGACCACCCCTGGCGCCCGGAGGTGATCGACGGCCTGGCCGACGTGCTGCGCCGCCACCGCGGACCGGTCCTGCTCCACTGCACGGTAGCCTGGCGAGCGAGCTACGTCTGGACCGCCTACCTGATTCGCGAGCTCGGCCTGCCGCTCGACGAGGCGCTCGCGCGCGGCGAGGCGATCGCGCTCGACGAGAGCCCGCTCGGCGAGCTGCTCGGACGCGAGACCCGGCTGGTCTTCGCCGACGGCAAACCCTGACGGGGCCGACTCAGCGGATCTCGACCACCCCGGCGACCGCGTCGGCGCCGAGCAACAGCCCGGGGTCGATCCGCGCGCCGTGCCAACGCAGGCCGAAGTGGAGGTGCGGTCCGGTCACCCGGCCCGTGGCGCCGACCCGTCCCAGACGATCGCCGGCGCGCACCTCGCTGCCCTCCTCGACCTCGATGTCCGAGAGGTGGAAGCTCATCGAGATCAGGCCGTCGCCATGATCGACGAAGACCGACTTGCCGGCGAAGTAGTGCTCGGCGGCGAGCACCACCCGCCCCGGCGCCACCGCGAGCACCGGCGTCCCAGGGGTGGCTCGGTAGTCGGCGCCCGAATGGGGGCTGCGCGCCTGGCCGTTGAAGACCCGCCGCGCGCCGAACCGTCCGCTGGCGGGCAGGCGCTCGAGGGGCGGCGCGAGCGGCGGCGCGAAGCGCCGCGGCGTCTCCAGGCGGAAAAGGGCGGCGACCGCGCGCCGCTCCCGCTCGATCCGCTCGAGCTGATCGGCGGGGGGCGCCACGTACTTTTCCTCGACCTCGAGCTCCTGCACCGGATAGGGGTAGACGCCGACCCGAACGCGGCGCGCCGCGACGCCCCCCGTGGAGCGTCGCACGAGCTCGAGCTCGCCCTCCGCCTCGAGGTCGATCGGGTACCAGCAGGCTCCCTCGAGCGGCGCCCAGCGCCGGCCGTCGCGCTCGCACTCGAGCAGGTGCGCGCCCGACCAGCGGACCAGGCCGCCGGGCGCGACCGTCGCGACCGGCTCTCCGGCGCGTGCCGTGTCGGCCGCGAGCGTCAGCGCCAGCAGGAGAGTCCCGGAACGGCGGCGGTCGCGGCCCACGCCGGCGACTCTACCGCGCGCGCCCGCAGCCTTCAGTCGCGCTACGCCGCGCCGCCCGGCGTCCGCTCGTCGAGCTCCTCGTAGAAGTCGACCCAGCGCGGGTTGACCGCGCGCACCCGCTCGAGCACCTGGCGCGCGCCGGCCGAGTCGCCGCTGCGCTCGAGCGCCAGCGCGAGGTTCATCTGAGTGAAGAGCTTGAGCCGGCCGTCGCCGAGCCCCCAGTAGAGCATCCGCTGATCGGCGGCCGCCAGCTTCTCGGCCGCCTCTCCGGGCCGCCCCTCGGCGAGCGCCCGCACCCCTTCGAGGTGGAGCACGAGCGCCTGCGGCCCCCCCATCTTGCCGACGTAGCGGGTGGACTTGGCCGCCAGCTCGCGCCAGGCCTGCTCCTCCGCCGCCGCGACCTCCTCGCGCCCCGCGAGCAGCGCGACGCGGTGGAAGAGCGGCCCACGGTCGTGCGGCGCCGAGAGGCAGAGGTCGAGGTTCTCGCGCCAGGGGCGCTCCCAGTCCCGGTCGAAGAAGGCCGCGGTGAGCCGCGCCTCGCAGCGCGCCATCTCCGCTTCCTTGCCCGGGCAGTGCGCTTCGATCCGGTCGAGCACGCGCTCCATCTCGTCGAGCCGCGATTCGAAGAGCGCGATTCCCATCAGATTCCGGTAGGAAGCGCAGAAGTCGGGACGCATGGCGAGACCCGCTTCGAGCTCCTCTCTCGCCTCCTCGTAGCGGCCCGTCAGCACCAGCAGCTCGCCGAGCGAGTCGTGCGGATTCGCCTGGTCGGGCGCCACGTACTCGTAGGTGCGGAAGTGCTCCTCGGCGTCGGCGAAACGCCCCTGCGCCATGGCGAGGTAGCCCAGGTGGTTGCGCGCGATCACCCAGTTCGGATCGGCCTGCAGCAGGCGGCGGAAGAGCTGCTCGGCGCGCTCCCACTCCTGCGCCTCCCAGGCGCGCGTGGCGACGACGAACAGCGCCCAGGGGTCCTCCGGCAGGGCCGCGGCGAAACGCTCGGCGGTCGCGGCGACGCGCTCGCCGTCGCGCTCGGCGCGCGCCAGCGCCAGCTCGACCAGGAATCGCTCCCGACGCGTGAGGCTTTCGGGGTCGACCTCGCGGAGCGCCTCGGCCATGGCGCGCCGCTCCTTCGGGTCGTTGGACAGCTCGACGAGCTGGACCCGCGCCGCGGCGAAGCCGGGATCGAGCTCGACCGCGCGCCGGAAACGTTCGATCGCGTCCGGGACGTAGAGCCGCATGCGCGCCTCGAGGCCCTCCCGGTAGGCCGCGAGCGCCGGCTTCGACTCCGTCGTCCACTCCCGACGGTCGGAAAACGACCAGATCAGGAGCGCGGCGACCACCGCCGCCAGGCCGGCGACCGCCGCCGTCCATCCGAGCAGGGTCCTCTTCATGTC
Source organism: Acidobacteriota bacterium (assembly GCA_011525905.1). Lineage (GTDB taxonomy): Bacteria > Acidobacteriota > Thermoanaerobaculia > Multivoradales > JAGPDF01 > JACTMI01. The sequence goes on along the minus strand of WYBK01000146.1, from coordinate 8,928 downwards.
GTCACCTCGGGGTCGCGCGCCAGCGCGACCAGAGTGATGTCGTCGTAGGGCTCCGCGCCGCGGGCGAACTCCTCGACGGCTTCGAGCACGACGCCCACCGCCCGTTCCGGATCGGCGGAGGCGCCGGCCAGGGTCTCGACGAGGCGCTCCTCGCCGAAGAACTCCCCCGTGGGGGATTGTGCCTCGATGACACCGTCGGAGTACCCGAGAATCAGCTCTCCTGGTGCCAACCGGGCCCGCGAGAGGGCGTACCGGCCCTCGCGCAGCGAGCCGACCGGCAGCCGGTGGGTCGGCAGCGGCAGCGCCCGCACCGACCCGTCGCGGCCGCGCACCAGCAGCTGTGGCTGACCGGCCACCAGGTACTCGACGCCGCCGTCGGGGGTCGCGGCCAGGTAAGCGAGCGCCACGAATGACTTCTTCGCGCCCAGCCCGTGGAGCCGCCGATTGGCCAGATCGAACAGCGTCTCCGGATCGCGGTGGGTGAGCGCGAGGCTCTGCAGGGCCTCGTGGGCCGCCATCATGCGCAGGGCCCCCGCCACCGACTTGCCGGCCACGTCGCCGAATACGATCGCGGTGTCGCCGTTGTTGCGTCCGGGCAGCTCGGCGAAGAAGTCGCCGCCGACGTGCCGGGCCGGGCGGCAGAGCGCGGCGACCCGCCAGCCCCTGCCGAACCGGAGCTCGCGCGGCAACAGCTCGGCCTGGACGGCCGAGGCGATCTCGAGCTCGCGCTCGAGCTCGGCCTGGCGCGTCCGCTCGGCGAGCAGCAGGCTCGCTTCGAGGGCGATCGCCGCCTGGCCGAAGAGGCTGTCGAGCAGCGCCACTTCCTCCTTGCCGAGGGCGATCTGGCCCGAGGCGCCGGAGAGCACCGCGAGGCCGATCCGGCGGCGCGGCGAGGTGAGGTCGGTCACCCACTCGGCGCCGGCGCCCTCGAGCAGGTCGAGACAGCGCCGGCACTCCTCCGAATCCCCACCGAGCTGGCGCAGCTCGGCGAGCGGCACGAGCGTGCGCCTGCGGGCGAGCGCCTCGTGCAGCGCGGTCACCGTCGGCAGCCGCTCGGGCAGCGATTCCGGCCCGGCTTCGCGCACCAGCTCGCCGTCGCGCAACAGGTAGAGGGCGGCGAAGTGCAAGCCGAGCAAGCGGGGCAGCCGGTCGACCAGGTCGCGGACCACCGGCTGCAGGTCGACCTGCGCGGCCATCGTCCTGCCCATCTCCCGCACCTCCTCCTGCAGGCGGAGGCGGTCGCCGAGCACGAAACGGTCGAGCAAGGCCTGGGAGCGCAAGCGCAGCGGCTCGAAGAGCAGCAGCACGGCGAGGGTGAGGACGAGCGGAAAGTAGGGCGAGGCCGCGAGCCGCGAGCCCATGGCGAAGGCGTTGAACAGGCCGAGCGCGGCGGCGTAGGCGACCGCGATCAGGGCGGTCACCGCGGTGTAGAAGAGGCTGCGGCGGACGATGACCCGGATGTCGAGCAGCCCGAATCGGACGATGGCGATCGCGAAGGTGATCGGGACCAGCGCCAGCGGCACCAGCGCGGCGAAGGCCTGCGGGTCGCTGTGCAGCCAGCCGGGGCGTGCCACCGCGATCGTCAGGAAGGGGCCGAGCCCGAGCAACGAGCCGACCAGGACGAGGCCCACGCCCCGCCGCTGGCGCGCGTCGGCGATCCGCCGGGAGTTGAGGCGCAGCACGGCCAGGCCGAGAAAGAAGTAGGCGCCCAGGACCCACCAGCTCGCCGCCGGCGCGCCGGCGATCAGCCGGGGTGGCGCGATCCAGCCGCGCGTGGCGCCGAGCCCGGAGACCAGAGCGACGCCCACGGGAAGGAAATAGACGAAGCCGAGCAGGGCGAGCCAGCGCGCCCGGCGCCCGCGGTAGCCGGGCTCGCCGCCGTGCGGACGCAGCGGGATCGGCCGCGGGAAGACGAGGAAGAAGTGCAGGAAGGAGGCGGGCAACAGCACCAGCGCGACCGCGCCCGCCTCGAGCACGAAGTCGTCGATCCAGCCGTAGGAGGCCGGCCGTAGCCGGCAGACCAGGAAGAGCAGGAAGAGCGCGGAGAGCAGGAAGAAGATCTGCGCGGCGCGCTGCTCGCGCTGGCGGCTGCGCACGAACAGGCCCACTCCGAAGATCGCGAAGCCGAGCAGGCAGGCGAAGAAGTAGGAGGCGCTGCCGATGAAGCGCCGGCCGAGCTCGACCTCGACCTCCTCGAGCAACGGGCCGCGCCGCACCAGGTAGGGGACCACGTCGCCGATGTCGCGCCTGGCGAGCAGCTCGGCCGCGTGCCCGGTCGAGCGCAGCACGGCGCGGTCGATGCCGACGATCCGGTCGCCGGCGCGGATGCCCGCGCGCTCCGCGCCCGAGCCGCCCAGCACCTCGCGCACGCGCAGCGAGCCGGGCGCATCGCTCTCCAGCACCACGCCGTCGTAGGGGCGCGGCACCAGCAGATCGACGATCGACAGCAGCGCCAGCAGGAAGGCGAGCGCGCCGAGGATCGAGAGGAGCTGGACGAGGCGTGGTCGGGCCATGGAGTCGACACCACTCCTTGCGTCAGATACGTACCTGCGGGCAGCGGGATGCAAGCGGCGCGCCTCGTTCCCCTGCCCAACGTAGCACGGCGGCGGGAAGGCGGCAGCTGGTATCCTCCCGCTTCCGGAGCGGACGATTCCGCCCTCCCTCCGGACCCCCGGCCCGGTGAACGACATGATCCCGCGTCTCGCGCTCCGCCTCCCCCTGCTCGCCCTGCTCGCCACGCCCGCCCTGGCGGGCCACACGTCGACCCTGCCGCCCGAGCTCGCCCGGCAGGTCGACGACGTCTTCGCCGAGTGGATCGCCCCGGACGAGCCGGGGGGCGTCGTGCTGATCCTCGACGAGGGGAAGGAGGTCTTCCGCGGCTCCTGGGGGCTCGCCCACGCCGAGCTGGGAGTGCGCTCCGACCCGCGCCACGTCTACGCCATCGGCTCGCTGACCAAGCAGTTCACCGCCACGGCGGCGCTCCTGCTGGTCGACGAAGGACGCCTCTCGCTCGACGCGACTCTCGCCTCGCTCGTTCCCGGCTTCCCGATCACCGGGGCCGGCATCCGGGTGCGGCAGCTGCTCGGCCACACCACCGGCCTGGTCAACTTCGCGAACGTCCCGGAGTGGACGGCGACCTGGGGGCGGGAGAGCACGCCGGACCAGCTGATCGACCTGTTCCGGCGCAAGCCCCTGGTCGATGCGCCGGGCACCCGCTTCGAGTACAACAACTCGGGCTACGTCCTGGTCGGCCGCGCCATCGAGCTGCTCACCGGCCAGAGCTGGGCCGAGTTCCTCGACGAGCGGATCTTCCGCCCCCTCGGCATGGCCTCGACCGCGGTCAACGACCCGGGCGCGATCGTGCCGGGCCGGGTCCCGGGCTACGCCCGCGCCCAGGAGGGCTGGCAGAACACCAAGGCCGAGCTCCACCCCTCGCAGCTCTACGCGGCGGGCGCGCTGCGCTCCTCGCTCGACGACCTGGCGCGCTTCCACCGCGCGCTCGCGGGCGGGCGGCTGCTCTCCCCCGCCGCCCTCGCGGAGATGACCACGCCGGGGGTGCTCGTCGACGGCCGGCGCACCGGCTACGGCGCGGGCTGGGCCGTCTCACGCCAGCGGGGCCGCACGGTGCTCGAGCATGGCGGGGCGAGCTACGGCTACTACTCGGCCGTCGTCTGGCTCCCCGAAGAGGGCGTCTGGGGCGCGGTCATGACCAACCGCTACGGCTTCGGCGACGAGGCGCGCTCGCGGCTCGTCCGTGCCGTGATGCTCGCCGCCGGCTGGCCGGCGCGCGAGGCCCCGGCGACCCTCGACGGCGCGCTGCTCGAGCAGATCGCCGGCGTCTACCTCGCCGAGCACGACCGGGCGCTGCGCATGACCGTGACGCGTGATGGAGACCATCTGCTCACGGCGGCCGGCGAGGAGGGCGCCCGCCCGGCGCTGCCCCGGTCGCCCGACGAGCTCTTCCGGCCGGGCGACGGCGAGGAGCTCGAGGTCGAGCGCGACGCCGACGGACGGGTTCTCCGCCTGGTCGCCCGCCGCCCCTACCGGGGCGAGATCCGGTGGCGGCGGGTGGCCGAGGAGCTCCAGGAGGAGCTCGCCGCCGCGCCGCCGGCGGCCCCCACGCCGCCGGCGGCGATCGAGCGGCCCGAGATCTACGTCGGCCGCTACGCCCTCGGGCCGGGGCTCGAGGCCGTGGTCCGTCTGGAGAACGGCGCGCTGGTGGTCGACGCGGTCGGCTTCCAGAGCGTGCCGCTGCTGCCCACCGGCGAGCACGCCTTCTCGCTCCCCTCGGCCTTCGGCAGCGTGCTCTTCGAGGTGCGCGAGGGGCGCGCGCAGGCGCTCACCTTCACGCAGGGGGCGCAGGTGATGCAGGGCGCGCGCGTCGAGTGAGCCCGGTCAGGTCGCCGGGTTCCCCTGGCGCAGCCGGCGCGACACCTCGATCAGCTCCCCGAAGTTCTCGAAGGTGATCATGCCGGCCAGCCGGCCGTCGTCGACCACCAGGATCGGCCCGAGCGGCCGCGCCTGGAGCAGCCGCAGCACCTCCTCGAGCGAGGTCCCGGGGGCGACCGCTAGCGGCTCGCGGTCCATCAGCTCGAGCACCGGATGGTCGCGCCCCTCGCCGGCGAGGCCGGCGAGCAGGGCCGAGCGGTGCAGCAGGCCGGCGACGCGCCCCCAGGCGTCGAGCACCGGAAAGTCGTGCTGGTGCGTCGACAGCAGCAGCTCCGCCGCCCGGCCCAGCGAGTCGTCGGGGCGTAGGGTCTCGAACCGGGTGACCATGGCCGCCGCCGCCGTCAAGCCGCGGACGGCGGAGCGGCCGCGCTGAAAGGCGGCCTCCTGCCCGGCGCCGAGGAAGACGAAGATCGCGATCAGCAGCAGCACCGGCTTGACCGGCGGCGGAAAGAGCGCGAGCACCGCGAAGAGGATCGCCATCCCCTGCCCGACGGTCGCCGCGATGTCGGTGGCTCGGTCTTCGCCCAGGAAGAGCGAGAGCGTCGCGCGCAGGACGCGACCGCCATCCATCGGGAAAGCGGGAATCAGGTTGAAGAAGGCGAGGATCAGGTTGGCCATCAGCAGCTGCCAGACCACCGGCGCGCCGCCGCCGAAGAGCTCCTCGGCCGACCCGGGCGCCCGCACCTGCCGGAAGATCAGGTAGAGGAAGAGCGCGCCGGCGAGCACCAGGTTGACCGCCGGCCCGGCGAGGGCGATCAGCAGCTCGGCCTTGCCCGAGGGGATCCGGTCGAGCCGCGCCACGCCGCCGATCGGGTAGAGGACGATCTCGCGCGTCTCGACGTCGAAGGCGCGCGCCATCGTCGCGTGGCCGAGCTCGTGTAGCACGACGCAGCCGAACAGCAGGAGCAGGAAGACCACGCCGCCGAGGAAACCCTCCCCCTGGCTCGCCGAGACCGCGCCGAACCAGAGCAGCAGCAGGACGAAGGTGAAGTGGATGCGGATCGGGACGCCGAGCGCGGAGCCCACGCGCACCGACCAGCCGCCGGTCGGCGGCGGCGCTTTCGCGCGGCGCGGCGTGGGCTCGCTCACGGTCTCTCGGGCCCCTCGCGGCGGGCTCTCACCAGCCGCAGACCCGTCCCTGGTTCTGTCGCGCCAGCCACTCGGAGAGCGGCGCGAAGTAGTCGAGGATGGCGCGCGCGTCCATCTCGCGCTCGCCGGTCAGGACCTCGAGCGCATCCGGCCAGGGACGCGACGAGCCCAGGAGCATCATCTTCTCGAGCCGATCGCCCGCCGCCTCGGAGCCGAAGATCGAGGCGCGGTGGAGCGGCCCGCTCTCGCCCGCCGCCGACGCCAGCGCGCGGTGGAACTGGAACTGGAGGATGTGCGCCAGGAAGTAGCGCATGTAGGGGGTGTTGCCCGGCACGTGGTACTTGGCGCCGGGGTCGAAGTCGGCCTCGCCGCGCGCGACCGGCGGCACGACCCCCTGGTACCGGAGCTTCAGGTCCCACCAGGCCTGGTTGTAGCGGTCGGGCGGGATCTCGCCCGAGAAGACGCCCCAGCGCCACTTGTCGATGGTCAGGCCGAAGGGCAGGAACGCCACCTTGTCGAGCGCCAGCCGCATCAGCAGCGCGAGGTCGGCCTCCGCCGGCGGCTCGGCCTCGATCAGCCCGATCTCCTCGAGGTACTTCGGCGTGATCGACAGCGCGATCGTGTCGCCCAGCGCCTCGTGGAAGCCGTCGTTGGCGCCGTCGCGGAAGAGCGGCGCCAGGGTGTTGTGGGCGCGCTGGTAGAAATTGTGGCCGAGCTCGTGGTGGATGACGTCGAAGTCCTCCTGGTCGACCTCGATGCACATCTTGATCCGCAGGTCCTCGGCCTGGTCGACCGACCAGGCGCTGGCGTGGCAGACCACCTCGCGGTCGCGCGGCTTGACGAACAGCGAGCGCTCCCAGAAGGTCTCGGGCAGCCGCTCCAGGCCGAGCGAGGTGAAGAAGCGCTCGCCGGTCTCGACCATCTTCTGCGCGTCGTAGCCGGCGGCCGCCAGCCGCTCGGTCAGGTCGTAGCCCGTGCCCGGAACGCCCGGGGGAGCAACCAGGTCGTAGACGTTGCCCCACTGCTGCGCCCACATGTTGCCCAGCAGGTCGGCGCGGATCGGGCCGTCCGGGTCGACTACGTCGGCGCCGTAGGTCTCGACCAGGCGCGCGCGCACGTAGCAGTGCAGCTGCTCGTAGAGCGGCCGCACCTGCTCCCAGATCCGGTCGAGCTCGGCGGCGAAGGCGTCGGGCGGCATGTCGTACTTCGACCGCCAGAGGGCACCGAGGTCGGCGAAGCCGAGCTCGCGCGCGCCGGCGTTGGCCAGCTCGACGAAGCGCCGGTACTTCTCGCGCATGGGCCGCGCGGTCTCGTGCCAGCCGCGCCAGGCCTCCTCGAGCTCTTCCGGGTCGCGCGAGGTGGCGATGCGATTCGAGAGCTGCTCGAGGTCGAGGCAGTCGGCGCCGAGCTTCGAACCCGCGCCGGGGCAGTACTTGCCGCGCCCGTACATTCCCTCGAGCTCGGCGGCGATCTGCGTCAGCTCGGCCCGCGCGGCGGCATCCGACGGCGCCGGCAGCGTCAGCGCCATCTTGACCAGCGCGAGCTTGCGCGCGACCTCGGGCGTCAGCTCGAGGCCGTCGAATCGCGTCGCCTCGCGCGCCAGCCGCATGGTGGCCGCGATGGTCGCCTCGTTGGCCTGCGCCGCCAGGATCTCGGTGTCCATCGTGATGAAGTTCGACTGCACCCAGCCCGCCCGCTCGCGGCGAATCCAGAGGTCGAGCAGCTCCGCCTCCGCCGCCTCGACGAAGGCCATCGCCTCCGCCGCGGTCGGTGGAGCCTGCGTCCATCCCGCCTGCGCCGCGCCCAGCCAGAGCCCGGCGGCGACCATGCCACGGACCCACGCCCGGGCCCGATCCCTCGTGCCGTTCGATGCCATCGCCTACCTCCTGAGCTTCCGTCGGCCGCCGGAAACCGCCGTGCGGGTTCCTCGGCGGTGGCGCGCCCGCGAGCGCGCCCGACCTCATTCTAGACCGCGACGATCGGCGCGGCGGAGGGCGTGCCTCTCAGGCGCGGCGCGCGACCGGGCGGCGTCGCTCGAGGAAGCGGCCGAAGCGTTCGACGCCCCGCTCGAGGTCGGCGCGCGAGCAGGCGAAGCTGATGCGCACGTGGCGGTCGCTGCCGAAGGCCTCGCCGGCGACCACCGCGACGTGGGCTTCCTCGAGCAGGCGCTCGGCGAAGGCGATCGAGCCGTCGATGTCGTCGCCGTAGGCGGCCGAGACGTCGGGGAAGGCGTAGAAGGCGCCGCGCGGCGGCTGGCAGGTGACGCCCGGCAGAGCGTTGAGCGCCGGCACCAGCAGATCGCGCCGCTCCTGATACTCGGCGACCATCGCCGCGACGTCGCCCTCGGCGCCCTCGAGCGCCGCGAGCGCCCCGACCATGGCGAACGAGGTCGGGTTCGAGGTCGCGTGCCCTTGGATGTTGGCCGCGGCGTCGACCAGCGCCTTGGGCCCGAGAAGGTAGCCGAGGCGCCAACCGGTCATCGCGTAGGTTTTCGAGAAGGAGCCGACCACCGCGACCGTCTCCGGGAACTCGGCGGCGAGCGCCGCGGCGCTCGCGAACGCCGCCCCGTCGTACAGAAAGCGCTCGTAGGTCTCGTCGGAGAGCAGGACGATACCGCGCTCGGCGCAGGCCGCGACGACCGCGCGCAGGTCCTCCGGCCCGATCACGCCGCCGGTGGGGTTGCAGGGAGAATTGAGGATCACCGCGCGGGTCCGCTCGCCCAGCGCGGCGAGGATCGGACCCGCGTGGATCGCGAAGCCGTCGGCGCCGTCGGTCGGCACCTCGACCACCCGCCCGCCGGCGAAACGGATCTGCTCGGGGAAGCTCACCCAGGCCGGGGTGTGCAGCACGACCTCGTCGCCCTCCTCGACCAGGGCGAGGATCGACTCGAAGAGCGCCCCCTTGCCGCCGACCGAGATCAGGGTCTGGGCCGCCGGCCAGGGCGCGCCGTAGTGGCGCGCATAGCGCTCGGCGACCGCCCGGCGCAGCGTCGGAATGCCGCTCGAGGGGGTGTACTTGGTGAACCCCTCCGCGAGGGCGCGACGGGCAGCCTCGACCGCGACGGCGGGCGAGGCGAAGTCGGGCTCCCCGGCGCCGAAATCGACGACGTCGATCCCCTGGGCCTTCATCTCGGACGCGCGGCGCGACACCTTGAGGGTGGCCGACTCCGCGATCCGTCCCACTCGGCTCGATAGGCGCATATGTTGCATGCTACCACCGGGCCCGGCCCGCTCCGCGGCCCCGATACGAGACACCCCGAGATAGGACGAGCCCCGATCATGCGACTGCCGACCGCCCTCACGCTCCTCGCCGCCCTCGTCACGATACCGGCCGGCGCCACGCCCCCGACCTGGCACGACGACGCCGAGCGAGCCTTCGCCGCGGCGCGCG
>WYBK01000145.1 GCA_011525905.1 Acidobacteriota bacterium | reverse complement strand
CACCGGCGACCGGCGTGGCGACCGCCGTGGCGACGACGAAAGGTCCAGGGCCGCGGCGGTCGACGAAGCGACTCGAGGCGCCGTAGGTATAGCCATGCCGCTCGCGCAGGTTGAGGTTGATTCGCGAAGTGAACTTGCCGCCGAGCGCCGCGTTGAGCAGGGTCAGTCGATTGCGGTCGGGATGGGTTCGCGAGACGCCGACGTGGCCGAGGCGCAGCTCCGTCTGCGCCGCCGCCGGCCGGTCGACCACCAGGACGCTGCGCCCCGACCGCCGCGGCGGCTCCAGCTTGGGCTCGGCGGGCTCGGGCTGGGCCGCCCAGCTCCCGAAGAGCGATTCGAGCCGGCGCTGTGCGGCATCGGCGTCGAAGGCGCCGACCGCAACCAGGGCGGCGTTGCGCGGTCCGTAGTGCCCTTCGTGAAAGGTCACGATCTCCGGGCGATCCAGTGCCGCGATCGACGCCTCCGTGCCGATCAGGAGCTCGGCGTAGGGAGTGCCGCGGTAGAGCTCGCGGGCGAGCGCCTCTTCGGCCAGCACGGCCGGTCGATCTCGCCGGCGCAGCAGCTCGGTGAGCGCCTGCTTGCGCAGCCGATCGATCTCGGCCTCTGGAAAGACCGGCTCGCGTGCCAGCTCGGCGAGCAGGTCGAGCCCGGTCTCCAGGTCCTTGGTGAGCAGCTCGACCTCGAGCTGCGCCGAGCTCCAGTCGGCGCGGGTCGCGAGGGTCGCGCCCAGCCGTTCGACGTCGGCGGCGATGCGCGGTCCGTCGCGGCGCCGCGTCCCTTCGTCGACCAGCGATGCCGCGAGCGAGGCGAGGCCCGGACGTTTCATGGGATTGCGCTCTGCTCCGGCCGGCAGGACGAGTGCCAGCTCGACTTTGGGCACGCCGGCCCGGGGCAGCAGGAGCAGCTCGAGGCCGCTGGCCAGACGCCCGCGCCGGAAGGACGGAAAGGGGTGCCGGCGCGGCTCTCCGGCCGCCGGGGGATGGCTCCGGTCGGGGCGGGCGCGGCTCACGGTCGCGCTCCGCGGGGCAGCACGGTCAATTCGACGCCGCGGTGGCGGGCGAGCCGGTTGCGAGCCCAGCCGGCGAGCTCCTCGGGCTCGATCTCCAGGTAGCGCTCGGGCTCGCTCCAGGCGGCTTCCGGGCGGTCCCAGAGCGTCGTGAACATCGAGAGCTGATCGGCGCGGTGATCGAGTGTCTCGAGCTGGCCACAGAGCGAGGCCAGCGTCGTGTTGCGGGTCCGTTCGATCTCTCGTGCCGGCGCCGGCCCGTCGCCGAGGCGAGCGAGATGCTCCCAGAGCGCCTCGGCGAGCTCTGCCGGCTCGGTCTCCGGCCGCGCGGTCGCAGCGACCAGGAAGATGCCGGCCGCCTCGGTCGGATAGACGTAGGTGGAGGCATCCTGGGCGAGCTGCCGCCGGTAGACGAGGTCGTGATAGAGCGGGCTCGACTTGCCGTCCCCGAGGAGGGTGGCGGCCAGGGAGGCGGCGTACCACGGCCGCTCGCCGTAGGGCTCGATGCGAAAGGCCAGGTAGACGCGCGGAAGCTGGACGTCGTCCGCGACCGTCTCGGCAACCGGGGCTTCGAGCGGCCCGATCGGGACCGCGACGCGCGGCGGCTGGGGTCCTCCCGAGAGCTCGCCGAACCAGTACTCGACCCGCGCGAGCGCCGCCTCCGCCTCGAGGTCGCCGGCGAGCGTCAACACGGCATTGCCCGGAACGTAATGGGTGGCGAAGAACTCTCGCACCTCCTCGAGCGAGGCCGCGGCGATGTCCTCCATCCGACCGATGACCGGCCAGTGATAGGGATGGTCGGGCGGAAAGAGCAGCTCGAAGAGGCGCTCGTAGGGGCGGCCGTAGGGCTGATTGTCGACCCTCTGGCGGCGCTCGTTCATGACCACGTCGCGCTGCGTGTCGAGCTTCTTCTGGTCGAGCGCGGGAAGCAGGAACCCCATTCGATCCGACTCGAGCCAGAGCGCCAGGTCGAGATGGTGGACCGGTACCGTCTCGTAGTAGTTCGTGCGGTCGTACCAGGTCGAGCCGTTGGCGACGCCGCCGATGCTCTGCAGGTGGCGGAAGTGGTCGTTCGTGCCGACGTGCTCGCTCCCTTGAAAGAGCATGTGCTCGAACAGGTGCGCGAAGCCGGTGCGTCCCGGCCGCTCGTTCTTCGAGCCGACGTGGTACCAGAGGTTCACCGCCACCAGGGGGAGCGCGGGATCGGAGTGCACGACCACCCGCAGCCCGTTGGCCAGGCGGTGGCGGACGATTCCCAGGGGGATTCCCAGTTCCATTGGAGACACCTATCAGTGGACCCTGGCCGTTGCAAGCGTGCCCGCGCCGCCGCGGTGCCGGGAAAGGGATTGACTTACGCCGCTTTACCGCCGTAACCTCGGCCCATGGTCGCCTTCCTCACCGAGCGGCAGAAAGAGATCCTCGAGTTCATCCAGGACTTCCAGCGCCGCCGCGGCGTGGCTCCCACCCACCGGGAGATCTGCGAGCGCTTCGGCTTCTCGTCCTACGGGACGGCGTACAAGCACCTCAAGCTGCTGGTCGAGAAAGGCTACTTGCGTCGAGATCGCCATCAGCGGCGGGGGCTCGAGCTCACCCCGGTCGCGGCGGGCGAGCGGATCGAGGCCGGCGCCGAGCTCCCTTTCCTCGGACGGATCGCCGCGGGACGACCGATCGAGGCGGTGAGCGGACGGGAATCACTGCCGGTGCCGCGCCACCTCTTCGGCGACCGGGCCGAGCAGCACTACGTCCTGCGGGTGGCGGGCGACTCGATGATCGACGAGGGGATCCACGACGGCGACTGGGTGGTGGTCGAACGGCGGGAGAGCGCGCGTCCCGGCGAGATGGTGGTCGCGCTAGTCGGTGACGAAGTCACGCTCAAGCGATTCTTCCCGGAGGGCGCCCAGATCCGCCTGCAACCGGCCAATCCGTCGATGTCGCCGCTGCGATTCCCGGCGGGCGACGTCCGCGTCCAGGGGATCGTGGTCGGCTTGATGCGCCGCTACTGAGCCTCCGGGTCGACAGGTCCGCAGCCGGCTTGACCCCTCCGGCGGCCGTTCGGCGGTAGAATGCCCTCGCTCATGCGACAGCTCGACGACCTGCTGCGGCGGATGACCGAGCGCGGCGCCTCGGATCTGCACCTCAAGCCGACGCGGCCCCCGCTCATCCGCATCAACGGCAAGCTCACCCAGCTGGGCGAGGAGCCACTGCGCGTCGAGGAGATCCAGGCGATGGTCGACGGCATTCTGGCGCCCCACCAGCGGCGGCGGCTGGAGGAGCGCATGTCGTGTGACCTCGGCTACGGCGTCCACGGGCTGGCGCGCTTTCGCAGCAACATCTACGTGCAGCGGGGCACCCTCGCCGCGGCCTTTCGGCGCATCCCCTACGAGATCCGCACGGTCGAGACGCTCAATCTGCCGCAGGTGCTGCTCGACTTCTGCGACATCCCGATGGGCATGGTGCTGGTCACCGGACCGACCGGCAGCGGCAAGTCGACGACGCTCGCCGCGCTGATCAAGTACATCACCGGGCGGCGGCCGGTCCACGTCGTGACCATCGAGGACCCCGTCGAGTTCCTGTTCACCGACGGCGTGGCCACGATCTCGCAGCGCGAGGTCGGCACCGACACTCCGACCTTCGCTGAGGCGCTGCGCAACGTCATGCGCCAGGACCCAGACGTGATCATGGTCGGCGAGATGCGCGATCCGGAGACGATCGCCACCGTGATCACCGCGGCGGAAACCGGCCACCTGGTCTTCTCGACGTTGCACACCAACAGCGCCACGCAGACGATCGACCGGATCCTCGACGCCTTTCCCGCCGACCAGCAGAACCAGGTGCGCGCGCAAGTCGCGCAGGTTCTCAAGGGCGTCGTCTCGATGAAACTGGTCGAGCGGGCCGACGGCCAGGGCCTGGTCGCCGCGCTCGAAGTGATGAAGGCCTCGCCGCGCATCGCCCAGCTGATCGAGAAGGGCGAGACGTCGCTGCTGCTCGAGGAGCTCGAATCCTCGGTCGGCTACTACCGGATGCAGTCGATGAATCAGTCCCTCCTCGCCCTGCTCGTGCACGGCACGATCGACTACCAGGAGGCGATGCGCCAGTCGTCCGACCCCGAGGACCTCTCGCTCAAGCTCCGCAAGATGTTCCCCAACATCGAGGAGCGAGGAGGACAGATGAATCCGTCGACCGCAGATTTCGCCGAGATCCTCATGCTCCAGCAGTATCGCAAGATGTACGAGGAGCAGGAGGAGAAGACCCGTCTGCGCATCGCCGAGAAGGACGAGAGGATCGCGGACCTCGAGGGGGTTATCCAAGGACGCGATCAGCGGCTCTCCGAGCTCGAGCGGCGGCTGCAGGAGACCCACGCCGAGATGGAGAAGATGCGCGGCGACTACAACCGGCTGCGCCAGGAAGCGCAGGAGAAGATCGACAAGCTCATGGACCGCATCAAGGAGCTCAACCAGCGCCTGATCGGCAACGGTGGCTCCGAGGGCGAGAAGAAGTCCAGCATCTTCCGCTGAGCCGGGCGGCGGTCGCGGCCGCCGGGTCTCAGACGTGCATCCCCGGCCGGTACCACTGCCGGAGGAATCGGCGGGCGCTCGCCACGTCGCTGACTCGCCCGAGAAGCTGGGCCTCGACCAGCGCAGACAAGGCGGCGCCCACCGCCGGCCCCTCCGCCAGGCCGAGCAGGCGCCGCACCTCGGCGCCGTCGACCAGCGGCCGGGGAGCCAGCAGTGCCGGACCGCGCGCTGCGACCGCCGCGCGCGATTCGACCAAGTAGCGCCGCCAAGCCCGGCGGGTTCCCGCCGGCGCGGCCGCGGCCGCGACCGCGAGCGCCGTCTGCCACTGGCCGCCGTGACGCGCCAGCTCGAGCAGGCGCTGTTCCCCTCGCGGCGGCGCGGCGACTTCGAGCTCGAGCAGCGCGGCGACCCGACGACCTTCCGCGCGCGTCACGATGGCTCGCCGAGCGAGCCTCTCCAGCCGGGCTCGAGGCGGCAGCTCCGAGCGAGCCGCACGGAGCCGCAGGGCGTGGCGCGCGGCGAGCTCGCCGGCGAGCGCATGCGGTCCACCGAGAGCCCCCCGGGCCGCTTCGTAGCGTACGAAAAGCTCGGCGGCCGACCGGTTCGCTGCCGGCGGTCCGGCGGTGAAGTCGTCCCACAGGCCCGGAAAGGCGCCGACCTGCGTCAGCGCGCGCTGCTCTTCGGCAGGGCCCGCGGCCCCGGCGAGCTGGACGAGCTCATCGCGAATGCGCTCGCCCGCGACGTGCCCGAGGCCGGGCGCGGCGGCGCGCGCGGCGCGCGCGGTGGCGGCCTGGATCTCGAAGCCGCCGAGGCTCACGGCGAGACGCGCCAGTCGGAGGACGCGGAGCGGGTCGGCCGCGAAGGTGGAAAGGCGCACGGCGCGCAGACGGCGCGCCGCGAGATCGGCCAGCCCGCCGTGTGGATCCAGGATGCGGCCGCTCGCGAGGTCGAGCGCCAGGGCGTTCACCGTGAGGTCGCGCCGCGCGAGGTCGTCGGCGAGATCGCCCCCTTCGAGATCCCAGAGGTCGATCTCGAGCTCGGGCGCGGCGACCCGCAGCGCCGCGAAGCGACCCGGCGCGAGCCGGATCGCTCGTCCTCCGAGGGCGGCGGCGAGGCGGTCGGCGATCTGCTCACCGTCGCGAGCGACCACCGCGTCGAGGTCGCCGACCGGCCGGCCGAGCGCTGCGTCGCGCGGCGCTCCGCCGACCAGCAGGACCCTCTCGGGCGCGGCCGCCAGCAGGAGCGCTCGCGCCGCGGGATGATTCGTCAGCGCGCGAATACGCTCGCGCGCGACGGCGGCAGCGAGCGGTCGGGCGCTGGTAGGCATCTGTTAGGATCTCGCGCGCTGAGTATGTCGCTCGATGTCCGCGAGGTCCATCGCATCGCCGCTCTGGCGCGTCTGCGCCTCTCTCCCGACGAAGAGCGACTCTTCGCGGCGCAGCTCGGTCGCGTCATCGAGCACATCGATCAGATTCGCGCGCTCGCCACCGCCGATGCCCCGCACGGCTCACCCGCAGCGGCGCCCGAGGCGGGGGACGAGCCGGCGCCAGGCCTCGAGCGGCAGCGCTTCCTCGCCAACGCGCCCGCCGCCAACGGCCCTTTCCTCGCCGTCCCGAAGGTGCTCGGAACCGGCGATGGCTGAGCCGCTCGGGCTCGGCGCCGAGGGGATCGCAGCGGCCGTCGCGAGCGGCGCGCTCGCCGCCGTCGAGGTCGTGAACGCGGCCCTGGCCCGGGCGGCGGAGATCGAGCCCCGCGTGAGCGCTTTCCTGCGGCTCGATCCGGACGGCGCGCGGCGCCGGGCCGAGGAGCTCGACCGGCGTCGCCAGCGCGGCGAGCCGATCGGCCGGCTCGCCGGCGTGCCGGTGGCGCTCAAGGACAACCTGGCCCTCGAAGGCGACGCGCTGACCTGTGGCTCGCGCATCCTCGCGGGCTACGTCTCGCCCTTCACGGCGACGGCGGTCGAGCGCCTGCTGTCCGCCGGGGCGATTCCGATCGGCCGGACGAACCTCGACGAGTTCGCGATGGGCTCCTCCTGCGAGAGCTCGGCGGCCGGTCCGACCCGCAATCCCTGGGATCTCGGCCGCGTGCCCGGCGGCTCCTCGGGCGGCTCGGCGGCGGCGGTGGCGGCGGGCTGCGTGCCGCTCGCGCTCGGCTCGGACACCGGCGGCTCGGTGCGCCAACCGGCCGCCTTCTGCGGCGTGGTGGGGCTCAAGCCGACCTACGGCCGGATTTCACGCTACGGCCTGGTGGCCTTCGCCTCGTCGCTCGACCAGATCGGGCCGATCGCCGCGAGCTGCCGCGACGTCGCGCTGGCGCTCGAGTCGATCGCCGGCGCCGATCCGCGCGACTCGACGGCGGCCGCGCTCGGACCGCCCGACCTGCTCACGGGCATCGAGGATGGAATCGCCGGCCGACGCGTCGGCGTAATCGCGGAGATCGGGACCGCGGGCCTCGAGCCCGACCTCCTGGCGGTCTGGCACGCCGCGCTCGACCGGTTGGCGGCGCTCGGAGCCGAGATCGTCGAGGTCTCGGTTCCAAGCATCGCGGCGGCGATCGACGTCTACTACGTGATCGCCAACTGCGAAGCCTCCGCCAATCTGGCCCGCTTCGACGGCGTGCGCTACGGGCGGCGGGCGAGCGGCGCGCGCGGCCTCGCCGACGTCTACTTCGACAGCCGCTCCGAGGGCTTCGGCCCCGAGGTGAAGCGGCGCATCATGCTCGGCACGTTCGCGCTCTCGGCGGGCTACTACGACGCCTACTACGGCCGGGCTAGGGCGCTGCTCGAGCAACTGCGCGCCGAGCTCGCTCGCGCGTTCGAACGGGTGGACCTGCTCGCCACGCCGACGGCGCCGAGCGGCGCCTTCGCGCTGGGCGAGAAGCTGGACGACCCGCTGGCGATGTATCTGTCCGACGTCTTCACCGTTCCCGCCAACCTCGCCGGACTGCCGGCGATCGCGGTGCCCGCTGGCCTCGACCGACGGGGGCTCCCACTCTCGCTCCAACTGCTCGCGCGGCCTTTCGACGAGGGCGGGCTGCTGCGTGCCGCGCGGGCGCTCGAGGTCGCGACCGGCTGGCGCCTCTCACCGGAGCTCCGTGACGCGAGCGCTACGGTCTGAGGCGGTCGCGGTGCGGCGGGCGACGGCGCGTGGCGCTCTCGCCCTCGGCCTGCTCGGCCTCTTGACGCTGGCCTCGTCGGGCAGCGGCGCGACCCGGAGGGCGACCGTGGCCGGAGGCCCGCGGGCGGCGCTGGTCGACCAGCGGGCCATCTACCTCGAAGCGACGCCGCTGGCCGGAGAGGGTCTGCTCGCCTTCACGCGCCGCTTCACGGGGGCCACCGAGGCGTATCGCGAGATCGCCCGGCTCAACCGCAATCCGCGAAAGCTGCTGGCCGGCGTGCGCTACCGGATTCCCTACGAGGTGCTGGCGCAGGACTGGAAGCTCGGCGCGATCCGGGCCCTCTTTCCGGGCGACCGCGCCTCGGCCCAGGGGTGGCTGCACACCGGCGGCGGCGAGCTCGCCAGCGTCGCCGCCTGGTTCACCGGAAGTGAGCGGAACCTGCCGGCCCTGCGGGCGGCCAACGCCGCCGGCCCCGAGCGCGGGACGCCGGAGCGGCCGGTGCGCGTGCCCAACGAGCTGCTCCTGCAGGTTTTCCGCTGGGTCGCCCCGGCGCCCCTCCCGGCGCCGAGCGAGGCCGCGGCCGGGGGCGCCGCCGCGACCCCGGGCGGCGCGATCGTGGCGCCGGTCGCACTCCCGTTCGCGGCGGACGACCCCGCGCGCCTGCTCGACTACGCCGAGGACGAGACGGGCAAGCATGCCGTCTATCGGCTGCGACCCGGCGAGGCGCTCTACTCCGCCGTGGTCGTCCGTTTCACCGGACGCATCCACGCCGAAGACGTCAACGCGCTGGCGGTCGAGATCGCGAAGCGCAGCGGCATCGCGGACGTCACCGACATCCCGGTCGGCTATCCGGTGCGCATCGGCTTCGACCTGCTCCTCCCGGAGTTCCTACCCGCCGGCGATCCAGCGCGGCTCGCGTGGGAGGCGGAGCGCCGGGTCGCCGACCAGTTCAAGAACGAGGCGCGGGCGCGTGGGCTCGAGGGGGTGACCGTGATCCTGGACGCCGGGCACGGCGGCGCCGACGTCGGCGCTTCGAGCGCCGGCGTCTGGGAGAGTCTCTACGTCTACGACGTGATGCTGCGAGTCAAGCGCCGGCTCGAGAGCTCCACGCTTGCTCGGGTGCACGCGACCACGCGCGACGGCTCGTCCTTCGAGGTCGTCGATCGCGACGTCCTGCCATACTCGCGCGGTCATCAGGTGCTGACGACGCCGCCTTACCGCATCGGCGACTCGACGATCGGCGTGAACCTGCGCTGGTACCTGGCCAACAGCATCTTCCGCCAGGCGCGCGCCGGCGGCGACGAGAAGGTGGTGTTCGTCTCGATTCACGCCGACTCGCTGCACCCGTCGATTCGCGGGGCGACGGTCTACGTGCCCAGCGCGGCGCTGACCGGCGGACAGTACGGCAAGTCGGGCACCGTCTTCTCGAGCCGCAAGGAGTACCGCGAGCAGCCGACCGTGAGCTTTTCGCAGCGCGAACGCCAGAGGAGCGAAGGCCTGTCTCGAGATCTCGCCGGCCATCTGGTCTCCTCGTTCCGTGGCTCCGACCTCGCGGTGCACCCCTATCAGCCGGTTCGCGATCGGATCTTCCGGGGTCGGCGCGCCTGGGTGCCCGCGGTGTTGCGTTACAATGCCGTGCCCGCCAAGGTCCTGCTGGAGGTCTGCAACCTAGCGAATGCCGCCGACCGGAAACTGTTGACCCAAAGGGAGTTCCGCGAGAAGGTGGCAGCCACCGTGGTCGAGGGGCTGCTCGCCTACTTCGGGCAGAACGGCTGAGGCATCCAGGCCGCGCCGGGGGGCGGTCCGGCGCTTGCACGTCCGGATCGCGGTGGCTGCCGGGAACCCGGACGCTCCCCGGCGGGTCCAACGCTCCAGAGATGCCGGCGACCCCCGCACTCCCGCTCACGCTCGAGCCGCCCCACGCGGCGGACGCCGACTTGGCCCGGCGCTGCGCCCGGGGTGACGACGAGGCATTCCGCGAGCTCTACGTCCGGCATGCCGAGCTGGTGTTCAACCTCTGCCTGCGTCTGGCCGGCGAGCGCGAGGCAGCCGCAGACCTGGCGCAAGAGGTCTTCTTGCGCGTGTACCGGCACGTCGGCCGCTTTCGCGGCGGCTCGACGCTGCGCACCTGGATCTACCGGGTCGCGGTGAACCACTGCCGGAGCCGCCTGGCGCGCCGCCGTCCCGAGGTCTCGCTCGAGGCTCGGCGCGAGCGAGAGCCGGTCGAGCCCGTGGCCCCCGGTCCCGACCCCGAGGCGGTCGCCGCCGGCGCCGAGCTCGAGCGCCGGCTCGAGCGCGCCCTGGCGACGTTGCCGCCGGCCTTCCGTGAGGCGGTGGTCTTGCGCGACCTCGAGGGTCTGACGTACGAGGAGATCGCCGAGGTGCTGCGCCTGCCGTCCGGTACGGTCCGCTCGCGGATCGCTCGCGGGCGCGAGGCCCTGCGCCTCGCCCTGGAGGCGACTCGATGACGGCTCACGTCGCGCTCGAGAACCTCTCCGCCCTGCTCGACGGCGAGCTCGCCGCCGGCGAGCGGGAGGCGGTCCACGAACACCTGGAGAGCTGCCTCGACTGCCGGCGGCGGCTCGACGGTCTGCGGGCCGTCGCACGCGGGCTCGGCGCGCTCGAGCGCCTGCCGCCGCCGCCCACCCTCGACCTGGCCGTCGCGCGGAGGGCGCGCGCCCGCCGGGCGCCCGGGAACGCCGGCCTCCGGCCGGTCGAGGCGCTGCAATTCCTCACGCCCCTCGCCTTGCCCTTCGCGGCGGTGGCGGCGCTGGCTGCGATGCTCTTCGTGCTGGCCGCCGGGCGCGAGGCGCTCGATCTCCCGACCCCGGCGGCCGGCGCGCCCGCGGCGCTGCGGCAGGTGCCGGTCGAGATACACCTCGACGGGCGCGTCCTGCGCCGCGAGCCGCGGGAATGGCGCGAGGCCGGCGCGCCGGCCTCGGGCTGGCGGGAGGCGACGGCGACCGAGCGAGGCGCCCTGGCCGCCCGACACCCGCGCCTTGCGGCGCTCGCGGCCGCCGAGCCGGTCGTTCTCCGCCTGGGCGACGAGTGGTTGCGCTTCGCGCCGGTCGCCCCGGCCACGGCACCGCT
>WYBK01000011.1 GCA_011525905.1 Acidobacteriota bacterium | reverse complement strand
GCGGCGTTGGCCGCCAGCTCGCGGTCGCTCTTGAAGCGGGTCCAGCTCGAGCGCTGGTGCGTCCGGTCGAAGGCGGCGCCGCGCGGGTCGACTTCGTGCACGAGCGCGACCGGCGCGCCCTCGGCCAGGTAGAGGCGCACCGGGTCGCCGGCCGCCAGCCGGGCGACGCCGGCGCGCACCGAATCCCCCTCGCGCCGGAAGATCGCGAGGTCGGGTCGTCGCGGGAGATGGACCTCGCTGTCGCCGTCGGCGAGGACCAGCTCCCGCTCGCTCGCGCGCGTGAAGGCGAGCTCGCGCTCCTCGAGCGCGCCGAGCCGCAGCGCGAAGCGGAAGAGCAGCCGCTCGCGCTCGGCGGCGGCGACCTCCGCCTCCGGCCCCCCAGGCAGCAGACCGCTCTTCACCCCCCAGGCGGCGAGCAGGAGCTCGTCCGCGCTCCAGC
Source organism: Acidobacteriota bacterium (assembly GCA_011525905.1). Classification (GTDB taxonomy): domain Bacteria; phylum Acidobacteriota; class Thermoanaerobaculia; order Multivoradales; family JAGPDF01; genus JACTMI01. The sequence goes on along the minus strand of WYBK01000011.1, from coordinate 3,687 downwards.
CCGGCGGGGCGTCGGCCACCAGGTAGGGCACCTCCTCCGCGCGCACGAAGAGACGCGCCTCCGCGCCGAAGGCGAAGGCGGCGTCGAGGAAGCGCAGCAGGTCGAGCGTCGCGAGCGACGGCAGCCGGGCGGGGGCGGGGGTGAGGCCGGCGCGGATCGCCACCGCGAAGAGCGCGCGCTCGAGGTCGGCGGCGGTGGCGAGCCTTCCGGGCGGGTGCTCGAGCGCGGCGCGCGTGACCGAGGCCGGGAAGGTGGCGTCGAGGCGGCCGGCGAGCTCGGCGAGCCCCGCTTCGATGCAGGGGACGCCGCGCAGATAGGGGGCGCGCTTCAACGGGAAGATGGTCGCGACGTCTTCGGTGTGCCCGCCGCAGGTGGCGCTGTAGAGCGCATCGATCGGCTCGCCGTCGAAGAGCAGCACCTCGCCGGCGGTTTCGGCGATCGCGCGGTCGGAGAGCGGGTGCTCGTCCTCCATGCCGCCGTAGACCTGGCAGCGGGGCGTGCCGCACAAGTCGTAACCCTCGTCGGCGAACTCGCCGAGGTTGCGCAGCGTGTAGGTGCGCGCGGCGACCGCCTGCGCCTTGAGCGCCTCGAGCTCGGGATAGGCGCCCGGCCCCAGCTCGCGGGGCACCACGCCACGCAGGTAGGCCTCGAGCGGCAGCTCGTTGACCAGGTTGAGCCGCCCCCGGTCGTTCAGGTAGACCACCAGGCGCCCCCGATAGCGCCGGCCCTCGACGCGCAGCCCGGCGTCGGGCGCCGCCTCGAGCGAGAAGCGTCTCCCCTCGACCCGGCGCACGCTGCCGCGCTGCACGATCTCGAGCGCCGCGTCCGCCAGCCCTCCCCCCTCGGAGACCACCCAGGAGGCGCCGACGCCGTGACGCGTCAGCGCCCGCGCCGCCGTCTCCGCCGCTTCGCGCGTCGGGTGGCGGCCGACTCGCACCCGGTAGAGGCCGCTCTCGGCGTCGAAGCGCGCATCGCTGTCGACCACGCCGGCGCGAGCCAGCCGCGCCGCGAGCTCTTCGGCCTGCGCCTCGTCGCGCAGCGCCGCGATCTGTAGCCGGTAGACCGCCGCGCCGGCGATGCCGCCGGCCGGACGCACGGTCACCGGCGCGGCGACCACCAGGGTCTCGCCCGGAAGCGCGGCGACCACCTCGCCGTCGCAGCAGGGGAGCGTGACCTGCTCGAGGTCGGTGGCCAGGCCGATCCGCACCCAGGCCGGGGCCCGATAGGGGGGCGGCGGCGGCTCGACCGCCGCCCCCGGGGGCTCCGCCTCGGGGGTCGGCGTGGGCGAAGGGAGGGGCTCGGCCGGCGGCGCGACCTCGGGCGGTGGCAGGACCGGAGGCGGTACGGTCCGCCCGCACCCCGAGGCCGCGGCCAGCAGGAGCGTCGAGATCGCGACGGCGCCGCCGAGCCAGCGTCGGCGCATCAAGCCGCGATCTCGCCCCGTGCCGCCTCGGCGCGCACGAGCGCCACGAGCCCGGCGGTCAGGCCGAGCGTCAACGCGGTCTGGACCAGGGTCTGAGCGACGAAGAGCAGGATCCCGACCGTGAGCCCGGCAGCGGGAGCGTCGGCGAGCAACAGGCTGGAGGTGAAGCTCGTGAGCCCTTCGACCGTCGCCACCGCGACGGCGACCGCGATGAAGATCAGGTAGAGCAGCGCGCAGGCGCCCAGCCGCCGGCCGAGGACCCGGAAGCCGGTCTCGACCGCCCCGAGCGCCGAGCTCTCGGGCCGGGGGACGTCGGCCTGCCCGACCGCCACTCCGAGCACCAGGATGACGAGCGCGCACAGGAGGGGGATGGCGCCCCCGCAGCCGATCGCGACGCCCGCGATGCCGTCGAGCCCCTGGCCGGCGGCAACCGCGCCCGCCACGAGCCCCGCCGCCAGCAGCGTCCAGACGATCCCGAAGGCGAGGACGACGCCGTAGAAGCCGAGCAGGCGCAGGAAGTTACGGCGCGCCTCGGCGGCGAAGAGCCTCGGGGAGAAGGTCCTGAAGGAGAGCGCCGGCCGGCGCGGGCCGGGCGGCGCCTGGGCGTCCGCCGTCCAGAGCGTGCCGAGGATCCCCGCCTGCACCCAGCACTGGACGAGCGAAGCGACCAGCAGCGCGCCGACGAAGGCGAGCGCCGCCGCGATGAGCGCCGCGCCGCCGAGCGCCGCGGGATCGAGATCGCGCAGCGCGAGCGCGGCCGACGTCGAGGCACCGGCCGCCGCGCCCAGCAGGTCGACGAGCGAGAGGCCGACGAGCGCCACGGCCGGCGCGAGCCCGGCGAGGGCGACCAGCGCGACCACGAGGGTGCCGCCGGTGGCCACCAGGATCAGCTCCCAATTGGCCCGCAGGCTGGACACACCGCGCCCGAGCGCGTCGATCCCGGAAAGCGCCCCGGCGCTCACGCGCGCGCTCGCTCCGTGCGGCTCGCGCTCGGCAGCCTGCGATAGTCCTCGGTCTCGATCGCGATCAGCTTGGCCATCTCGTGGAGGCGCGAGATGAGATTCGGTCCGAGCCGCTCGGAGAGCAGCTCGTGCCGCGAGGGCGCCTCGCCGTCGAGGTGGAAGGGCCAGGGGCCGGCGGCGGGCTCGGAGGGCGCCGCGGTCGCTTTCACCCCCGCCTTGAGGCGGAAATTGGTGGTGAAGATCGTCGCCCGCTTCTGGTTGTAGCGCGTGTTGAGGATCAGGTAGAGCGTGTCCTGGACGAAGGGCGTCGGCTTCTGGGCGCCGAGCTCGTCGAGCACCAGCACCTCGGCCCGCAGCACCGGATCGATCACCGAGTGCTTCGACTCCTCGTTGGAGGGGTCGAAGGTCGACTGCACCCGGCTGATGAACGAGGTGAAGTCGATGAAGCGGCCGCGCACTCGATAGCGCCGGATCAGCTCGGAGAGCACGGCCGTGGCGAGATGGGTCTTGCCGACGCCGGGCGGACCAGCGAGCAACAACCCCTTCTCGGTGAAGCCGGCCTCGTCGAGCGACAGGAAGTCGTCGACGTAGTTGCGGCACTTCATGAGCGCCGCGTAGAGCTGGTTGTGCGGGTCCGAGCGCAGGCCGGTGGTGAAGTTGTCGAAGGTGCATCCGGCGTAGCGGGGCGGGATGCCCGAGGCCTCGAGCAGCGCCGGCACCACCAGCGCGCGCCGGCAGTCGCAGGGGCGGGCCGCGCCGGCGCCGCCGTCCTCGACGCGCACCCAGCCGGTCCCGGAGCACTCGGGGCAATCGGGCCGGGCGAACGGGGGGCGCACGACCGGAATCTAGCACTCCCGCGCGGCGGCTCCGCGGTCGGCCGCGCGCCGCCGGCGCGGTTCAACCGCCGGCGGGAAGGGGCTCGTCGCGCCGGGGCTCGAGCCGCAGCGCCGGACGCTTCTCGCCGCGGTGGCAGGTCGTGCAGTTGACCGTCGGCTCGCTCCCCTCGGTGGTCACCGCCTCGGGCAGCAGCTCGCGGTTCAAGCGCTCGACGAGGCGCGCCATGCGGCGCGCGGTGCGCTTGGCCGGCTTGCCGTTCGCCGCGTAGTTCTTGGGGTCGTGGCAGTGGGTGCAGGTGACCCCGAGCGAGCGGCTGTAGCCGAGCTCCATGATCGAGAGGAGCCGCCCCGCCGGCACCCCGCGGAGCACCTCGATCGACTCGAAGACCTCCTCGGCCGGCTCCGACTCCCGCCCCTCGAGCAGCCCACGCAACTTCGCCAGCGCCGCCTCCTCGGAGAAGGCTGC
>WYBK01000144.1 GCA_011525905.1 Acidobacteriota bacterium | reverse complement strand
TGCTCGCTGACCGCGCAGCAGCCGGTCAACAACGTCGTGCGCACGGCGATCCAAGCCCTCGCCGCCGTGCTCGGCGGGACGCAGTCCCTGCACACCAACGCGCTCGACGAGACGCTCGCGCTGCCGACCGAGGAGAACGCTCGCATCGCGCTGCGGACCCAGCAGATCATCGCCCACGAATCGGGGGTGATCAACACGATCGACCCGCTCGGCGGCTCTTGGTTCGTCGAGGAGCTCACCCGGCGCATGGTCGACGGCGCCTTCGACTACTTCCGGAGGATCGACGAGCTCGGCGGCATGGTGGAGGCGATCGAGGCCGGCTTTCCGCAGCGCGAGCTGATGGATGCGGCGTTCGCTTTCCAGCAGGCGGTGGAGAAGCGGGAGAAGCTGATCGTGGGCGTCAATGCCTTCGAGGTCGCCGACGAGGAGCCTCTCGAGACGCTCTACATCGACGACTCGCTGGCCGACCTCCAGGTCGCGAGCCTGGAGGCCGTGCGCGCGCGCCGCGACGCCGGCGCGGTCGCCCGCACTCTCGACGCGTTGAAGCGGGGAGCAGCGGGCAACGCGAACACGATGCCGCTCATCCTCGATTGCGTGCGCGCCTACGCATCGGTGGGGGAGATCTCCGACGCGCTGCGCGACGTGTTCGGCACCTGGGACGAGCCGGCGGTGTTCTGAGCAGCCATGGCCGACCTCGTCCACACGATTCGCGGCCTGCTGGCCTACACGATCTGGGCCGACCGCGAGCTGCTGCGCGCGGTGAGCGCTCTCCCCGAGGAGGACCAGCTGCGCGAGACCGGGGCCAGCCACGGCTCGGTGCTCGGCACCCTGGCGCACATCCTCGGATCCGAGCAGGTCTGGCTGTCGCGCTTCCTCGGAGTCCCGCTGCGCCGGTTGCCCGACCTGGCCGACTTTCCGAGCGCCTCGCTGCTCACCGCGAGCTTCGAGGATTTCTGGCCCCAGCTCGAGTACTTCCTGGCCTCGCTCACCGACGAGCAGCTCGAGCAGGACTTCAGTTGGACGAACAGCCGCGGCGAAAGCCACACCGTTCCCTACCGCCAGGCTCTGCTCCACGTCGTCCACCACTCCGGCTACCACCGCGGCCAGGTCGCGGCGCAGATGCGCCAACTCGGCCACGCGCCGCCACCCACCGACTTGGTGTACTGGCGGGGGGCGCTCTGATCCCGGCGCTGCTGCTAGAATTCCGCGCATGAACGACTCCGGCCCGCGCATTCTGATCGCCAAGCCCGGTCTCGACGGGCACGACCGCGGGGCCAAGGTCGTGGCGCGCGCGCTGCGCGACGCCGGTTTCGAGGTCATCTACACGGGGCTGCGCCAGACACCGGAGCAGATCGCCGCGGCGGCGATCCAGGAAGACGTCGACGCCGTCGGCCTCTCGATCCTCTCCGGCGCCCACAACCGGTTGCTTCCCGAGGTCGCCCGCCGGCTCGGCGAGGCCGGAGGCGCGGACATCCTGGTGTTCGCCGGGGGCATCATTCCGGAGCGCGACATCGAGGGCCTCAAACAGGCCGGAATCGACGAGATCTTCCTGCCGGGCACGCCGACCGGCGACATCGTCGCCTACCTGAACCGGCGGCTGCGCGCGGCCTGAGCCGCGGCGCGCGACACCGAGGACGAGATGACCAGGACGATCTTGCTGGCCGACGACAGCGTGACGATTCAGAAGGTGGTCGAGCTCACCTTCATGGACGAGGACTTCCGCGTCGTCTCGGTCGGAACCGGCACGGAGGCGATCGAGCGGCTCGACGAAGTCGCCCCCGACGTGGTCATCGCCGACGTGCACATGCCGGGCGCCGACGGCTACGAGGTGGCCGAGCACGTGCGCTCGGCCCGTCCAGGCACGCCTGTGCTGCTGCTCGCCGGGACCTTCGAGGTGTTCGACGCCGATCGGGCCGAGACGGTCGGGGCGGCGGCGCACCTGAAGAAGCCCTTCGACTCGCAGGAGCTGCTGCGTCGCGTCCGCGAGCTGGCGGAATCCGCGCCCGCCCCGGCCGCGGCTCCGCCGGCGACGGAGGCCTACTCGGCCCAGACGCACGAGCTGCCGACGCCCTCCGTCGCGCCGGCGCTCTCCGATTGGTCGATCCCGGTGCCGGACGAGGAGCTCGGCGCTGGCGACTGGACGCCCGAGCCGGCGGTTGAGGCACCCGAGCCGAGCTTCGAGCTGGCCGAGCCCGCCGAGACCTTCGAAGCACCGCCCGCGCTCGAGGATCTCCCCGACCTCGAGCTCGAGGCCGAGCCGGCGCCGCCCGCGCCCCCGCTAAGCGCTGCTCTGGAGTGGCACGCCGAGCCGGCGCCGGGAGCGGGCGCGACCGCCAGAACCGCCAACGGCTCGCTCTCGGACGAGGACGTCGAGCGGATCGCCCGCCGGCTCGCCGAGCTGATCGGGGACCGGGTGGTGCGCGACGTCGCCTGGGAGGTCGTGCCCGACCTGGCGGAGGTCCTGCTCAAGGCTCGCATCCGCGAGCTCGAGTCCTCGGTAGAGTAAGGCAATCGTGCGCGACGCGCACGGCCCGGCCGGCCCCCCGGCCCTGGGTCGGCGTGTCCGCGCGGGGGGTGGCGATGTCGGAGATGGACAAGAGGTTCGATCCCAGATCGTACGAGGCGCGCTGGCAGCGCTTCTGGGCCGAGGGCGAGTTCTTCGTCTGCCCGGCGCCCTCCGAGCGGCCGCCCTACTGCATCATGATCCCGCCGCCCAACGTCACCGGCAAGCTCCACATGGGGCACGCCCTGCAGTCGACCCTCCAGGATCTGCTGACGCGCTGGCGGCGCATGCAGGGCTACAACGCGCTCTGGCTGCCCGGAACCGATCACGCCGGCATCGCCACCCAGCTCATGGTCGAGCGCGAGCTGGCTCGCGAGGGCACGGACCGCCACGCCCTCGGCCGTGAGCGCTTCCTCGAGCGGATGTGGCGCTGGAAGGGGCAGTACCACGGCAACATCCGCCGCCAGCTCGACCGGCTGGGCGCCTCCTGCGACTGGACGCGCGAGCGCTTCACCCTCGACGAGGGGCTCTCGCGCGCGGTGCGCGAGGCCTTCGTGCGCCTGCACTCCGAAGGGCTGATCTACCGCGGCGAGTACATCGTGAACTGGTCGACCGGCCTCGACACGGCGATCTCCGACCTCGAGGTCGAGATGCGCTCGGTCGAGGACCGCCTCTGGCACGTCGCCTATCCGCTCGAGGGCGGCGACGAGCGGGTGGTGGTGGCGACCACGCGGCCGGAGACGATGCTGGGCGACGTCGCGATCGCCTATCACCCGGAGGACGAGCGCTATCGGCACCTGGCCGGCCGCCGCGCGCTGGTGCCGGTCGCCGGGCGCGCCGTGCCTTTCGTCGCCGACGAGGTGGTCGAGCGGGAGTTCGGCAGCGGCCTGGTCAAGGTCACGCCGGCGCACGATCCCGCCGACTTCGAGATCGGCCGGCGGCACGGCCTGGCCGGCCTCCAGGTGATCGACCGCCGCGGCCGCATGACCGAGGCGGCGGGGGAGCGGTTCGCGGGATTGACCGTCGACGAGGCGCGCGACCGGGTGGTCGCCGAGCTGCGCGCCGCCGGTCTGCTGGTGCGGGAGGAGCGCTACGTCCACAACGTCGGCTTCTGCCAGCGCAGCGGCGTGCGCGTCCAGCCGCTGGTCTCCACCCAGTGGTTCTGCGACGTCTCCGGCATGGCGCCCCGCGCGCTGGCCGCCCTGCGCGAGGGGGAGCTCGAGCTGGTGCCCGAGTCCTGGGGCAAGACCTGGGAGCACTGGCTGTCCGGGATCCGCCCCTGGTGCATCTCCCGCCAGCTCTGGTGGGGGCACCAGATCCCGGCCTGGTACGACGAGGCCGGACGCTGCTTCGTGGCGCTCGACCGCGAGGAGGCCGCGCGCGCCGCGGGCACGGCGCCGGACCGGCTGACGCAAGACCCCGACGTCCTCGACACCTGGTTCTCCTCGGCGCTCTGGCCCTTCTCGACCCTCGGTTGGCCGGACGATACGGTCGACCTGCGCACCTTCTATCCGACCTCGGTGCTGGTCACCGGCTTCGACATCCTCTTCTTCTGGGTGGCGCGGATGGTGATGACCGGCCTGCACTTCACCGGCCGGTCGCCCTTCGCCAGGGTCCATCTCACCGGCCTGGTGCGCGACGCCGAAGGGCAGAAGATGTCGAAGACCAAGGGCAACGTGCTCGATCCCGAGGAACTGATCGAGGAGTACGGCGCCGACGCCGTGCGCTTCACCCTCGCTCAGCTCGACAGCCCGGGGCGCGACATCCCGCTCGACGCCGAGCGCATGGCCGGCTACCGGGCTTTCGGCAACAAGATCTGGAACGCGACCCGCTTCGCGCTATCGCGCGTCGGCGAGGCGCGCGTCGCGAGCGATCTCACCCTCGAAGGTCTCGCGCTGCCCGAACGCTGGATCCTGGCGCGGGTCTCGGAGGTCGCGGGGCGCGTCGATCGTCACTTCGAGGATTTCCGCTTCGACCTGGCCTGCAGCGAGCTCTACCACCTCTTCTGGAGCGACTTCTGCGACTGGTACATCGAGATGGCCAAGCCCGGTCTCGACGGCGAGAGCGCGCGACCCCGAGTCGGCGAGGTGACGCTCACGGTGCTCGATCGCGCGCTGCGGCTCCTCCATCCCGTGATGCCCTTCCTGACCGAGGAGCTCTGGCAACGGCTGCCCGGCCACGAGTCGGTCTCCGCGCGGACCATCTGCCTGGCGCCCTATCCGGGCCCCGAAGCCGGCTGGACGCCGCCGGAGAGTGACGCCGAGCAGATCGAGCTGCTGCGCCGCGTCGTCGCGATCGTGCGCAACGAGCGCGCGGACCAGAAGGCGCCGCCGCGCGCCGCCGCCGAGCTCTGGATCGCTCCCGGCGCGGGGGCCGAGGCAGCGGAGCGCTTCCTGCTCTCGCCCTCGACCCTGCCGCTCCTGCGCGCTCTCTGCGGCGTCGAGCGCATCCACCGCGAAGAGCCCCCCGCGGGCGCGCTCCACCGCCACCCGGTGTCCGGGTTGGTCGTCGCGCCGGTCTTCGAGCATGCCGAAGGCGGCGTCGACCCGGCACGCCTGCGCGCCCAGCTCGTCGAGGTCGAGGAGGCGCTGACGCGGGCGCGCGCCCGCCTCGAGAATCCCGCCTTTCTCTCGAAGGCGCCCGAGGCCGTGGTCGCCGGAGCGCGACGCAGCGTCGAGGAGCTGGCGCAGAAGCGGACGCGCCTGGCGGAATCCCTCGCCGCGGCGGGAGCGGCGCCGTGAACGGCCGCCCGGCGAGCGCCTCCGTGGCGGCGGCGCGGCTGGCCGCCTGCTGGCCGGCCGCACTGCGCCGGCGGATCAACCTGCTGGTCGCCAGCTCGCTGACCTCGACCCAGTCGCTGGCGCGTCGTCTGGTCGACCGCCACCTGGCGGACGACGAGGCGCCCGAGCCGTTCGCGGTGGTCGCGGCGAGCCAGACCGCGGGCCACGGCCGCCGCGGTCGCCTCTGGGAGAGCCGGGCCGGCCTCGGCGTCTGGGCCTCGATCGCGCTGCCAGTGGACGAGGCGGAGTCGCTGCAGGCGATGCCCCTGCGCGCCGCGCTCGCGCTCGCCGAGACCCTCTCGGGCTGGACCGGACAGCCGACGCGGATCAAGTGGCCGAACGACCTGCTGGTCGAGCGGCGCAAGCTCGGCGGTCTGCTGGTCGACGCGATCGCGCGCGCCGACGGCGGCGGCTGGGCGATCGTCGGCTTCGGTGTCAACCATGGGCACTCGAAGAGCGAGCTGCCGATACCGGGGGCGACCTCGCTGGCTCTCGAGGCGGCCGCGCCACCGCCGCTGGAAGAGCTGGCGACCGCGCTGCTCGGCGCCCTGCTCGACGAGGTCCGGGAGCCCGGGGCGCGGTCGGGCGACGGCGACTGGCTCGATCGCTACCGACGGGCCAGCGTTCACGAGCCGGGCGACGAGCTCGTGTGCGAGCTCGGCTCGGGCGAGCGGCTCCGTGGCCGCTTCGAGGGCTTCGACGGCCGGGGCAGGCTCCGGCTCGACACGCCTACAGGAGCTCGGGTCGTCGCTTCGGGCGAGGTGTTCTCGTGACCCCGGCCGCCGGGCGGGGGGAGCTGCTGCTCGCGATCGACGCGGGCAACACCAACACGGTTCTCGGCGTTTATCGCGGCGAGGAGCTGATTCAGAGCTACCGCCTGTCGACCGACGTGGAGCGAACCTCGGACGAGTACGGCGCCACGCTCTCGACGCTGCTCGCCCGCGCGGGGTTGGCGACGACCGACTTCGCCGATGTCGTCGTCTGCTCGGTCGTGCCGCCGCTCAATCCGACGCTGGCGCGGCTGGCCGAGGGCTTCTTCGGACGCCGTCCGCTCTTCGTCGAACCGGGCGTGCGCACCGGCATGCCGATCCGCTACGACAATCCCGCCGAGGTCGGCGCGGACCGAATCGTCAATGCCGTGGCGGCGCGCCACCTCTACGGCGCTCCGGTCGTGGTGGTCGACTTCGGCACGGCGACGACGTTCGACATCGTCAACGCCAAGGGCGAGTACGCTGGCGGCATCATTTCACCCGGAGTGCTGATCTCCGCCGAGGCGCTGTTCGCCCACGCCTCACGGCTCTACCGCGTCGACGTCAAGGCGCCGGCCGAGCTGGTCGGCCGCAACACCGCGGCGGCCATGCAGGCGGGGATCTACTTCGGCTACGTCGGGCTGGTCGACGGCATCCTCGCGCGCCTCAAGGCGGAGTTTCCCGGGCTCGAATCGGTGGTGGCCACCGGCGGCCAGGCGGAGATGATCGCCTCGGGTTCGGTCCATCTGAACCGGGTGGAGCCGCGGCTGACGCTGGTCGGCCTGCGTCTGATCCATGCGCTCAACCGACGTTGACACGGCCGGCAGCGCCGAGGATCAGGCCTACTTCCAGACGCTCGAGGCGGCGTTCCTCCGCCTGCGCGGCAGCGGCACGCTGCTCGCCGCGGACGATTGGCAGCTGGCGAGCGCCTGGCGGCGCAGCGGCGTGCCGCTCGATCTGGTGATCGCCACCATGGAGCGCGGCTTCGCGCGGCAACGCGAGCGGCGCTCGCGGCGGGGCATCTCGAGCTTGCGCTACTTCCGAGCGGCCGTCGCCGCGGCCTGGGACGAGCGGCGGCAGCTGCAGGCCGGCGGCGCGCGGCTCGAGGAGCGCCCGCCCGCCGTGCCCGAACGCCTCGCCGCCCTGGCGGCGAGCCTGCCTGCCGATCTCCCCGGAGCCGAGCGGCTGGCCGAGGAGATCCGTGCCCTCTCCGGCTCGGTCGCCGAGGTCGAGCCTCGCCTGGCGCGGCTCGACCGGGCCCTGCTCGATCGTCTCGAGAGCGGGCTGGGGGAAGCGGACCGAGCGGCGATCGACCGGTCGGTGCAGGGAGCTCTCGCGCCGCTGCGCGACCGCCTCGAGCCGGACGAGCGGCAGGGCACGGCCGAGCGGCTGCGAGTCCAGGCGCTGCGGCGCCACTGGCGCCTGCCGCTGCTCTCGCTCTTCTCGCCCGAGGCGCGCGAAGCCGACCCGGACTGAGACGCTGGAGGATTCGAGGCCGCGCCGGCGCGCGAGTTCGGCGGCGCGAATTCCGACTCTCGGTGCGTGTCGCGCGCGCCGCTCCAGGCCCCGGCCCTGCTCCCCGCCGCCGCCGCGCTGGCCGGCGTCGCCCTGGCCCGCGCCCTGGCGCTGCCGCCGCCGGTGGGTGTCGCGGCGTTGCTCGTGCCGCTGGGCGCCGCCCTCGGCGGGGGGCTCGGGACGCGCGCCGTCGTCCCGTTCGCGCTCGGGCTGCTCGCAGCCCTGACCGGCGGCTCCGGCCCCCGCCTGGCCGACTTCGTGCCGGGAGCGCCGGTGGCGGCGACGGGAACGATCTGCAGCCACCCCCAACGCTTTCTCGAGGGGAGCACGTCGGTGACCCTCTGCGCCGAGTTGGTGCGACGGGGAGCCCGGGTCGCTCCCGGCGAGGTGCGCCTGCGCCTCGACCTGCCCCCCGGGTTGGCGCCGCCCCCACTCGGAGCTCGAGTGCACGCCCGCGGGACGCTGCGCCGCAGCGCCGGTCACGACAACGCCGACCGCTCACCCCCCGGGCGCTGGTCGCTTCGAGTCAAGGCCGCCCCATTCCTCGAGGTGCGCGGCACGCCGCCGCCGCCGCTCGTCTGGGTCGCCGAGCTGCGGCGGCGGCTCGATCGCGCCTGGGCACCCGGCCCCGCCGCATCCTTCGACCCCGCGACCTCGCTCGCTCGCGCTCTCGTTCTCGGCGACGCCCAGGCCCTGCCGCGACCCTGGCAGGCGGCGCTGCGGCGCACTGGCCTCGCGCACCTGATCGCCGTCTCGGGCTTCAACGTCGCGCTGGTCGCCGGGGCGGCGCTGCTCGCAAGCGCGGCACTGCCGCGACCGCTCGCCCTCGCGAACGGCGTCGCCGCCGCCAGCGGCTACCTGGCGCTGGTCGGCCCGGAGCCCTCCCTGGTGCGCGCCACGGCGATGGCCGGAGCCGCCGCGGCAGCCTTGTTGCTGCGACGCGCGCCGACGCCGCTGCACGCCCTCGCCTGGGTCGCCGGAGGGATGGCGCTCCTCGAGCCCGGGGTGGTCGACCGCATCGGCTTTCGCCTCTCGGTCGCCGCCACCGGCGGCCTGCTCGCGCTCGCACCCCGCCTCCTCGCCGCCTTTCCGGAACGCCCGCGCGCTCTGTCTCAGGCGCTCGCGGTCTCCCTCGGCGCACAGATCGGAGCCACGCCCTTCGCGGTCGAAGCCTTCGGCCGGCTGCCGCTCGCCGCGCCGCTGCTCAATCTGGCGCTGGTGCCGGCCGCGGCGGTCGGTCTGGTGGCCGGGCTGCTGGCGGGCGCCTTCGAGGTCGCCGGCCTGCCCGCCGGAGCCCGGCTCCTCCGGCCCGCGCTCGCTCTCGCGGCCCTGCCCTTCGAGGCGCTCGCGCGGCTGCCCCCTTCGCCGCTCTGGTCGCTCGCCGTCCCGGCCAACCTCGTCGCCGGGCTCGCGCTGGCCGCCGCCCTCTGGGGGGCGATCGCCTGCCGGCGCTTCCGTGAGGGCTTGCTCTTCGTGCTGCTCCTGGTCGGCTGGAGCGCTCACGGGGGCCCCGGAGCATCCGAGCTCGAGCTCGCGATGCTCGACGTCGGGCAGGGTGAGGCACTGCTCCTGCGGGGCGGCGGCGCCAGCCTGCTGATCGACGGCGGCGGCGCGCGCGGCCGCGATCTGGCGGCGCTGGTGCTCGCGCCCGCGCTCGAGCGGCGAGGCGTCCGGAGGCTCGACGCGGTCGTCCTCTCGCACGGCGACCTCGATCACTGCGGCGGGCTGCTCGATCTTGTCGGCTGGATCGCCATCGACGCGATCTGGCAACCCGAGGGGCTGGCGCCGAATCCCTGCGTCGAGCAGCTGGCGCGCGCGGCGCCGGTCACGCGGCTCCGGGCCGGAGACCAGCTCGAGATCGGCGGTTTCGCGATCGAAGCCCTCCACCCTCCGGCGGGCCGGGTCGGGGCTGGCAACTCGGTGTCGCTGGTGCTCGCGGCGCGCGCGGGCGGCCGCCGCCTCCTGCTCACTGGCGATCTCGATGGCGCCGGCGAGCGTCAGATCGTCGCGCGGCTCGATCGCCGCGACCGCTACGACCTGCTCAAGATCGCCCACCACGGCTCGGGCTCGTCGACGCAGTCCGAGTTGCTCGACCGGATCCGGCCCCGGCTGGCGTTGATCTCCGCGGGTCCTGGCAACGCTTACGGCCACCCTTCGGCCGCAACGCTCGAGCGGCTGGCGGCGAGGGGGATTCCGACCCTGCGGACCCAGCGGGACGGTGAGATCTCGATCCGCTGGCGCGCGGGGAGCCCGCTCCGAATCGCCCTGCCCGGCTCGCCGCGGCGCCACCTCGAGCGCCCCGTCTCGCTAGACTGACCGGGTGAGTGGAGTCCTCGTGCTGCTCGGCGCGACCGCGACCGGCAAGAGCCGGCTCGCGCTCCGGCTGGCCACGGAGTTGGGCGCCGAGATCGTCAACGCCGACGCGCTGCAGGTCTACCGCGGCCTCGACATCGGCACGGCCAAGCCGAGCCGCGCCGAGCGCGACAGCGTGCCGCACCACCTGATCGATCTGCTCGAGCCGTCCGAGCCCTTTTCCGCGGGTGAGTTCGCGCGCCGGGCCGGCGCCGTTCTCGACGAGATCACGGCGCGCGGGCGGTCGGCGATCGTGGTCGGTGGCAGCGGCCTCTACCTGCGCGCCCTGCTCGACGGGCTCGCCCCGCTTCCCGCCGCCGACCCGGCGATCCGCGCCCGCCTCGCGGCGCGCTTGGCGGAGGAGGGCCTTCCGGCCCTGCGCGCGGAGCTCGAGGTCCTCGATCCCGACACCGCTGCCCGGCTCGAGCGGGGAGACACGCAGCGAACCCTGCGCGCCCTCGAGGTAGCGCGATCGACCGGCCGCCCGCTCTCGCATTGGCTCGCCCGTGCCCACCCGCCCCGCTCGCGGCGTCCGCCAGCGCGCAAGCTCGGATTGACGCTGCCGCGGAGCGTTCTGTACGATCGTATCCGGTCGCGCGTCGAGCAGATGGTCGCTTCCGGCTGGCTCGAAGAAGTGCGCGATCTGCTGGCCTCGGGAGTCGATCCGGCCTGCCCTGCGTTTCAGGCGATCGGCTATTCCCAGTGGCTACGCCACTTGGGGGGAGAACTGAGCTTCGACCGGGCGTTCCAGGAGATCGTGACCGCGACGCGCCGTTACGCCAAGCGACAGGAGACTTGGTTCCGGCGCGAGACCGGGGTGGTCTGGCGCGACGCCCGGAGCGTCGAAGGGCAACTGCAGGCTCTGGCTCGCTGGGTCCGGGGGACGCGGCCGTGGAGAGACGGATGAACAAGCCGAGCATCAACATCCAGGACGGATTCCTGTTTCAGAGCCTGAAGGACGGTCGCGCGATGGCCTTCGAGCTGATCACCGGCAAGCATCTCGAGGGGCGTATCCGGCGTTTCGACCGCTTCGCGGTCGTCGTGGAATCCGCCGGGCGCGAGATCCTGGTCTACAAGCACGCCATCGCGACGATCGCGCCGCTCGAGGGCTGAGGCCTGCCCGCGATGGAGCGGGTCCCGGCGCCGCGCGCGCTCCTTCTCCTGGCGTTCCTGCTCGCCGGCTGCGCCACGGCGCCTCCGCGTCCGGCGTTCTCGCCGCCCCCGAGCGACCTCGCCCGGCTCTTGATCGACCCGACCGCCGGTGCCGCCGGCGACGACTTCGATGCGGTGCGCCGGGCCCATTCCGCCCTGCTGGCCACGGGAGACGCCGCCGCAGCCGAGGCGAGCCTGCTCGCGCTGCTCGGACGCCGGCCGGACTTCGTCGCGGCCCGGGTCGCGCTCGCGCAGGCGCTGCTGGTCGCCGGCAAAGCGCCGGCGGCGCTCGCCGAGCTCCAGGCCGCAGGTGCCGGCGCAGGAAGGGCCGCTCGACTGGCCGAGGCCCGCGCGCTCGAGGTCACCGGCAGCATCGCCGCAGCGGCGCTGGCCTACGCCGAGGTCGCTCCCGAGCTCGAGGCTGCTCGCGAGGCCGCGCAGCGGCTCGCCCCCGAAGCGGCCGACCGACTCGCCGCGCGCTTCACCGCCGCCGTGGATCGGGGCCGCTTGGACGAAGCGCGCGCGGCGCTCGGCGGCCTGGAGACGCTGCAGCCCGCGGCCGCGCGCACCTTGGAGCTCGAGCTCGCCTGGGCGCAGGCTGCCGGCGACGCGCCGCGCGAGCTCCAAGCTCTGCGCCGGCTCACCCCGGGCTCCCAGGGGAGCCTCGAGTGGCGCTTGCGCCGGGCCGAGCTCGAGCTCGAGCTCGGCGAACCCGCCGTCGGCCTCTCGCTGGTGCAGGGACTCGCTGGCGCCGCGGCCGCGGAGCCGGCGCTCGCGGAGCGCGTCCGCCGAGCCCAGTTCCGGTGGCGTGTGCTCAACGCTCCGGAAAGCGTGCGGCGCGCCACGCGCGTCGCCCAACTCTCGCGAGCCGACGCGGCGACGCTGCTCTACTGGCTCGCGCCTCGGGTGCGCACCCAGCGAGCCGGGGAAGCGCGCATCGCCTCCGACATCCTCGAGCACCCGGCGCGCGAGGAGATCGCCCGCATCGTCAACCTCGGCCTGCTCGGCGTCGACGAGACGCTGCACGTCTTCTCGCCCGATCGGCCGATTCGTCGCTCCGAGCTCCTGCGCGCGCTGATCGAGCTCGCGAGCTGGGACGGCGCAACGGCCTGCGCGGGCGGATCGGCCGCCGTGCGCGCCGGCGGCGAGGCGCTGTGCGCCGCGGCCGCCGATTGCGGCCTGATCCCGGAGGCCGCCGAGTGCCTCGGCGGCGGCACGATCTCCGGTCCGGAGGCGCTCGAGTGGCTCCGGCGGACGCTCGATCGGGAAGCCCAGCCGTGAACTGGACGGTGCCCAACCTGCTCTCCATCCTCCGGATGGGGCTGATTCCGCTCTTCGTCATCTCGGTGATCGACGGCCGGCCCGGCAGGGCGCTCGGGGTGTTCGTGGTCGCCGGCGTCACCGACGCTCTCGACGGCTTCATCGCGCGCTTCTGGAATCAGCGCTCGGTGCTGGGCGCCTACCTCGATCCGGCGGCCGACAAGCTGCTGCTGGTCACCGCCTACGTCGTGCTGGCGGTCCCGGGACTGCACCAGGGCTTCGTGATCCCCGCCTGGGTGAGCGCCCTGGTGATCACCCGCGACGTGGTCATCGTCGTGGTGGCGCTGATTCTCTATCTGGCCTCGGGCGTCAGCAGCTTCCCGCCCAGCCCGATCAGCAAGATCAACACCGGCGTCCAGGTCGCCACCGTGACTCTGGTGCTCCTCTCGGGCGTGGTTCCTCGTCTCGAGACCGCCACGACCGTTGCCGTCTACCTGGTCGCCGGTCTCACTCTGCTCTCGGGAATCGACTACATCCGGCTCGCCAATCGCATGGCCGCCCAGGACTGAGCCGCGTGCTACGACGGCCGGGCTCGCGCCCTCGTGCGCGCTGACGTAGTCTAGGCAGGCACGCGGAAGAGCAGAATGCCCGGTTTCGTCCACCTCCACCTGCACAGCCAATACAGCCTCCTCGACGGCGCGAACCGGCTCGACGACGTCATCGCCGCCGCTGCCGCCGCGGGCATGCCCGCGCTGGCGCTGACGGACCACGGCAACATGTTCGGCGCGATCGATTTCTACGATCGCGCGACCCGCGCCGGTATCCGACCGATCCTCGGCATCGAGGCCTACGTCGCCCAGGGCAGCCACACCGAACGCGATCCGCAACGCTCATCGAGCAACCATCTCGTGCTGCTGGCGCGCAACGAGACCGGCTACCGCAATCTGATCAAGCTGACGACGCGCTCCTACCTCGACGGCTTCTATTACAAGCCGCGCATCGACCTCGATCTGCTGCGCCGGCACGCCGACGGCCTGATCGGACTGTCCGCCTGTCTCAAGGGCGAGATCAACGAGAAGATCCTGGCGCGACGCGAGACCGAGGCCGAGCAGGCGGCGCGGGCCTATGCCGACATTTTGGGACCGGAGAACTTCTACCTCGAGTTGCAAGACCACGGCATTCCGGAGCAGCGTGCGGCCAACGAAGTGCTGCGCCGGCTCGCCCGACGCCTCGGGCTCCGTCTGGTCGTCACCAACGACTGCCACTACCTGCGCCAGGAGGACTCCTTCGCCCACGACGTGCTGCTCTGCATCGGCACGCAGCGGATGCTCGCCGACCCCGACCGGATGCGCTACGCCTCGGACCAGTTCTACCTGAAGACGGGCGAGGAGCTGGAGCGGGTCTTCCCGGGTGATGGCGAGGCCATCGAGGCGACGCTCGAGATCGCCGAGCGCTGCGCTCTCGAGTTGGGCAAGGGCGACATCCATCTGCCGGCTTTTCCGGTGCCAGAGGGCGAGACGCTCGAGAGCTACTTCACGCGGATCGCCCGTGAGGGGCTCGCCGAGCGGCTCTCCGAGTTGCACCGCCGCGGCGCCGTCGACCCGCGATTCGGCGACGACGTCTATCGGCAGCGCCTCGACTACGAGATCGAAGTCATCCGCAAGATGGGGTTCCCGGGCTATTTCCTCATCGTCTGGGACTTCATCCGGCACGCCCGCGAGAGCGGCATCCCGGTCGGCCCGGGCCGCGGCTCGGCGGCCGGTTCGCTGGTGGCCTACGCATTGCGTATCACGGATATCGACCCGCTGCGCTACGACCTGCTCTTCGAGCGATTCCTCAACCCCGAGCGCATCAGCATGCCGGACATCGACATCGACTTCTGCATGCGCAGGCGCGGCGAGGTCATCCAGTACGTCAACGAGAAGTACGGCCGTGACCGCGTGGCCCAGATCATCACGTTCGGCACGCTGGCCGCCAAGGGCGTGCTGCGCGACGTCGGCCGGGTCATGGGTCTGCCGTTCGCCAAGGTCGACCGGATCGCCAAGCTGATCCCCGACATGACCCGGTCGCTGGGCGAGGCCGCGCAGACCAACGACAGCCTGGCCGCCGAGATCGCCGCCGACTCGGAGGTACGCCAGATCGTCGAGGTCGGCAGCCGGCTGGAGGGTCTGACCCGCCATGCATCGGTGCACGCCGCCGGCGTGGTGATCGCGCCGACTGCGATCGACGAGCTGGTGCCGCTCTTCAAGAGCAACCGCGACGAGATCACGACTCAGTGGGACATGAAGGTGGTCGAGCGCCTCGGCCTGCTCAAGATGGACTTCCTCGGGCTCAAGACGGTCACCGTCGTCGACGACACGCTCAAGACGCTCGCACGCCAGGGCAAGCCGCTCGATCTCGATTCGGTGCCACTCGACGATCCCGAGGTCTTCGCGCTCTTCTCGGAGGGGCGGACCAACGGCATCTTCCAGTTCGAGTCGACCGGCATGAAGGACCTGCTCCGGAGGGCGCGTCCCTCGAAGTTCGAGGACCTCTGCGCGTTCAATGCCCTCTACCGGCCCGGGGCGCTCTCGGTCGGCATGGTCGACGAGTTCATCGACCGCAAGACCGGCCGCAGCCCGATCCACTACGTGCTGCCCGAGACCGAGCCGATTCTGCGCGAGACCTACGGCGTGATCGCATACCAAGAGCAGGTGATGCAGATCGCCGTGTCGATCGCCGGCTTCACCCTGGGCGAGGCCGACGTGCTGCGCAAGGCGATGGGCAAGAAGAGCGCCGAGGTCATGGCGGAGCAGAAGGAGAAGTTCCTCGCCGGCGCCGAGCGGCGTGGCTTTCCGCGCAAGAGAGCCAAGGAACTCTGGGAGCGAATCGAGCCCTTCGCCGGCTACGGTTTCAACAAGAGCCACAGCGTCGCCTACGCCTACCTCGCCTACAAGACCGCCTACCTCAAGGTCCATCATCCCGTCGCGTTCATGGCCGCGATGCTCACTTCCGAGATCTCGTCGACCGACGAGATCGTCAAGTACGTCCAGGAGTGCCGTGAGATGGGCATTCCGGTACTGCCGCCGGACGTCAACGTCAGCGAGTGGGCCTTCGCCGCCGAGGGCGATGCCATCCGCTTCGGCCTGGGTGGCGTGAAGGGGCTGGGGGAGGCCGCGGTCGAGAGCCTGCTCGAGGCGCGGCGCCGCGTCGGCGGTTTCCGCAGTCTCGGCCACCTGATCGCCGAGATCGATCCGAGAGCGGTCAATCAGAAGGTTTTCGAGGCCTTGGTCAAGTCCGGCTCGTGCGATCGATTCGGGCACCATCGCGCCGCCCTGCTGGCGGCGATCGAGCGAATGATCGACTCCGCCCAGCGCCGCCGCCGCGAGGCCGAGCAGGGCCAGGGCTCCCTGTTCGGCGGCGGTGGGCCGGCGGAGCCGCAACCCGACCCCTCGCTCCCCGCCTGGGCGGAGCCCGACCGGCTGCGGGCGGAGAAGGAAGCTCTCGGCTTCTACCTGACCGGCAATCCGCTCTCCGAGGTCGAGCCGCTCCTGCGCCGTCTCGCCAGCCACACGACAGCGCAGCTGCGCGGCGGCTTCACGAGTGAGGCGACGGTCGGAGGCCTCGTGACCCGGCTGAAGCGGGTGAAGATCAAGAGCGGTCCGAACGCGGGCCGGGTGATGGGACGCTTCGTCCTCGAGGACCTCGTCGGCGCGCTCAACGTCACGCTCTTCGCCGACCGGCTCCAGCGCTTCGACTCGCTGCTCTTCGACGAGGCCGTGGTCCTGGTCCGCGGGCAGGTGCGCGAGCGCGGCTCCGATATCGAGCTGACCGCCGAAGAGATCGTTCCGCTCGAACGGGCGGCGCAGAAGCTGGTGACCTCGGTGCGCGTCGAGATCTGCCGTGATCTCTCGCGCGGCGAGCTGCTCCGGCTGCGGGACCTGCTGACGGAGCACCCGGGCGACTACCCGCTCGAGCTCTCGCTGCGGCTCGACGGCGCCTCGGTGCGCATCGCCCCGCAGGAACGCTTCAAGGTCGATCTCACCGCGGACCTCGTCCGCGAGATCGAGGGACTGGTCGGCGTCGGCGCGGTCACTCGCCTCGGAGTCTGACCGCGCGGAGCCGCCGAATGCCCGAGGAGCGCGCGCCGCGAGTGGAGTCGGCCGACGGCCTCGACGCGGCGCTCGCCACGTTGCCGGCATCGGCGAGGGCCGCGCTGGAGCTCGCCGTGGGGGAGGCGGGCCGCCTCGGCATCGCGGTCGCTTGGGTCGGGGGGGGCGTGCGCGACCTGTTGCTCGGGCGGGCTCATCCCGACCTCGACCTGGTGACCGAAGAAGAACCCTGGGAGCTGGCCACGGCGCTCGCGGCGGCTCTCGGCGGCCACCTGCGGACCCATTCGGCGTTCGCGACGGCGACCGTCCTCCATCCGCACGGCCGAATCGACTTGGCGCGCTCCCGGCGCGAGCGCTACCCCGGTCCGGCCGCGCTCCCCGTGGTGGAGCCGGCTTCGCTGGTCGAGGATCTCGCGCGCCGCGACTTCACCGTCAACGCCATGGCGCTCCGCTTCGCACC
>WYBK01000010.1 GCA_011525905.1 Acidobacteriota bacterium | reverse complement strand
CGGGCGCCAGGGCGCGGTCTGGGAACGAGGTGCTGGCGACGAAGAGAAGCACCCGTCCGCGGACTGCCGGGGGAAGGTCTTCACCGAGGCAACCGGCCCGAATCGCCGCATCGATCTCCGAGAGGCGCTGCGCCTTGCGAATGACCCCGCCTGGCACGGCGAGAAGCGCGTGTCGCTGGTCGAGCAGGCCGGTGCAGCGCGCGCCGATGTCGTCCTGTTCACCAGCCCCGGTAGAACCCGAAGAGGGCGCGCTCCACAGGGGCAGGGCTAGGGCCATGCAGAGCAGACAGGCCGTTCTCGCTCGAGCGGACACGCTCAGCTCACGAAGGATCCCAGAGCGCGCAATGACTCGCACAGGTTCTCTCCACGATCTGTTGGACCCGAGCAGTGGCAGGTGGATCCCCCGGTTCGACTTTCACCTCGTCATTCTCCATCATGAAGAGAGGAGCGCTGCGACGAGCATCGGGTGCGTGGCTCCGAGAGCGCCCCGGCGCTGCGCGGGCGAGCACCGGGGCGAGGCGGCTCTCGTGAAAAGCGGCGGCTACTGGCGTGGCTCGGCGCGCTCCCGGGCGCTGCGCGTTCGTGCGGCGGCGGCGCGCTCGATCGGCCTCGAAGGCACTTCGCGGAGCGCCACTCCGCCTGCCCCCGCTCCTCCATAACTGCCAAACGGCGCTGACCTGGCGGCCCCGCTCGACCGCGAAGCGTCGCCAGCGCAGAGGTGGGAACGAGAGGGGAAAGGAAGGAGTGAGAGCGAGCCTGGCTGCGCCGCGCGGGGGGCGCGGCGCCGGGGTGGGGTCACCAGGGGGCGAAGCGGGCGGCGGCGCCGACGAAGGGGTTCTCGAGGCGCTCGGAGTCGAGGTCGGTCTCCGGGCCGTGGCCCGGGAAGAGGCGCCAGTCGCCCTCGAGGGCGAAGAGCTTTTCCCGGATCGAGCGCTCGAGCAGGCGGCCGTCGCCGCCGGGCAGGTCGGTGCGGCCGACGCCCCGGCTGAAGATCGTGTCGCCCACCAGGATCTCGCGGCTCGCCCGGTCGAGCAGGCAGACGCCGCCCGGCGTGTGACCCGGCGTGTGCAGCACCTCGAGCGCGAGCCCCGCGACCTCGAGCGGCTCGCCCTCCGCCAGCCAGCCGGTGGGCGGCGGGCAGGGGCGCGCGCCGAGCAGCGCCTCGAGCTCGGGCCACTGCGGCCGCTCGAGGTAGGGCAGATCGGCGGCGTGGACCCGCAGGCCGATCCCGAAGCGCTCGCAGACGTGCGGCACGTGCGCGATGTGGTCGACGTGGCCGTGGGTGAGCAGGACGACCTCGGGCACGAGGCCGCGCTCCTCGACGGCGCGGAAGATGCGCTCCGACTCGGCTCCCGGGTCGACCACCGCGCAGCGCGGCGGCGCGCCGACCAGGTAGCAGTTCTCCTGCAGCGGCCCGACGGTGAGCGTCGCGAGGATCACGGCTCGGGCGAATGGACCTCGACGCCGTGCTCGCTGCAGATCGCCGCGATCCGCTCCGCGTGCAGGGTCGAAGTGGACTGCTTGGCGGCCTGGAAGAGCGCCTGGACCAGCTCGGGCGACGGCTGCTCGACGCCGTGCTCGGCGAGCCAGTAGAGGACGTTGGCCTGGCCGCTCATCGGCCCGATCTCGACCTCCTGGCGGCGGCCGAAGACATCGGCCGGCACGCCGGAGTAGACCCGGTCGGCGAGCCAGGCGTCCCCCTTGGCGCGCGCCTTCAAGATCGCCGCGGCGTGCACGCCGGTCTGGGTGCGGAAGGCGTCGCGGCCGAGCACCGGATAGCTCTCGGGAATGCGCGTGCCGGTGGAGCGCGAGACGAGCTCCGCGAGCCGGGCGAGCGGCTTCAGGTCGCGCCGGCTCCAGCCGAGCAGCTCGAAGTTGACCAGCAGCTGATCGAGCGCGCAGTTGCCCACCCGCTCGCCGACGCCGAGCACCGTGCCGTGGATCCGATCGGCGCCCGCCTCGACCGCCGCCACGGAGTTGGCCACCCCCAGGCCTCTGTCGTTGTGCCCGTGCCAGTCGATCGCCACCTCCGCGCCGCTCGCGTCGACCACCGAGCGGACGAAGGCGACCACCGCGCGCGCGCCGTCCGGCGTCGCGTGGCCGACCGTGTCGGCGATGCAGACGCGCCGGGCGCCCGCCTCGACCGCCTCGAGGTAGAGGGCGCGCAGGTCCTCGGGCCGGGCGCGCGTGGTGTCCTCGGTGACGAACATCACCGGCAGCCCTTCCCCCACCGCGAAGGCCACCGCTTCGCGCACGAGCGCACGCAAGCGGGCGACCTCCCACCCCTCGCAGTACTGGCGGATCGGCGAGGAGCCGAGGAAACAGGCGGCCTCGATCGCCACGCCGGCCCGTTGCGCGATCTCGGCGATCGGCCGGATGTCGGCCTCGAGCGTGCGCGCCGCGCAATTCGGCGCGATCGGCAGGCGCTCGGCGACGATCTCGCGCGCCAGCCGCAGCACGTCCCGCTGGACGTGCGGCCCGGCCCCCGGCAGGCCGAGGTCGAGCGCGTCGATGCCGATCTCGGCGAGCAGATGGAGGATCTCGAGCTTCTGCTCGATCGGCGGCGTGCGCACCGACGGCGACTGCAGGCCGTCGCGCAGCGTCTCGTCGTTCAGCTCGATCCTCGGCCGCGCCGGCCGCGAGCCGCCGTCGACCAGGTTCCAGTCGTAGATCAGCTCCTCGGCCGGGATCTCGGGCATCGTCGGGCTCCTCGGCGCTTCCGGTCAGCCGCGGACCGCGGCGCCGCTCGCCACGGCCCGCGCGATGCGGTCGCCGACCTCGAAGGTGGTCAGGGCACCGCCCAGGTCGACGGTGGTCTCGCCGGCGCGCACCAGGGAGGCCACCGCCTCCTCGAGGCCGGCGGCGGCCTCGGCGTGCCCCAGGTCTTCGAGCATCAGCGCGGCGGAGAGCACCGCGCCCATCGGATTCGCCCGCCCGGTGCCGGCGTACTTCGGCGCCGAGCCGTGCACCGGTTCGTACATCGACACCCGCCCCGGGTGGCGGTTGGCCGAGGCGGCGATGCCCAGCCCCCCCTGCAGCGCGGCGCCGAGGTCGGTGACGATGTCGCCGAACATGTTGTTGGTCACGATCACGTCGAACTGCTGCGGCGCCTTGACCATCTGCATGCAGAGCGCGTCGACGAACAGGTGCGACGCCTCGAGCTCCGGGAACTCGGCGGCGACCTCGAAGAAGACGCGTTGCCAGAGGTCGTGCGCGTAGCGCATGACGTTCGACTTGTCGCTCATCAGGACCTTCGCGCGACCGTTGGCCCGGGCCCACTCGAAGGCCGTGCGCACGATCCGCTCGACCCCCTTGCGCGTGTGCACCTCCTCCTGGATCGCGACCTCGTCGGCGGTCCCGCGCTTGAAATTGCCGCCGATGCCGACGTAAGCGCCCTCGGTGTTCTCGCGGAAGACGACGAAGTCGACGTCCTTCTCGCTGCGGCCGGCGAGCGGACAGAGGCGCCGGTCGTAGAGCTTGCAGGGGCGGAAGTTGATGAAGAGGTCGAGCTGGAAGCGGATGCCGAGCAGGATGTCGGCGGCGTGGCGCATGTCGGGCACGCGCGGGTCGCCGTAGGCGCCGATGAAGATCGCGGCGAAGCGGTCGCGGAACTCCTCCATCTGCCCCGGCGGCATCGACACGCCGGTCGCGAGGAAGTGGTCGGCGTCGTACGGGAAGTGCACCAGTTCGAGCGGCAGCTCCCAGCGCTCGGCCGCCGCCTCGAGCGCCTTGACCGCCTCGCGGGTCACATCCTTGCCGATGCCGTCACCGGGCAGAATGGCGACGCGCTGCGGCCGCTGGTGCTTCGGATCGGTCGAGGGGTCGGGCACGCTCATGCGGGGCGGGATGGTAGCACGCGCCCGCGCGGCGATCGGATGGCGGCCGGGCGGCCCTCAGCCCGGCAGGCTGGGCGCCGGCAGACGCGCCGAGGCGCGCTCGGGCAACACCGGCTGGACCTCGAAGGCGAGTCGCGTCGAGGGCACCAGGAACGCGCAGCCGGGCGCCGCCCAGGCCGCCGGCGCGATCGCCGGCAGCTGCGCCGACAACCAGTCGACGCGCTCCATCTCGACTTGCATCGGCAGCGCCTCGCCGCCGTCGAGCGTCGCCTCCGAGCGGCGCAGGCGCCCCTCGCGCAGCACGTAGGCGCGCCGCCGGTCGCGCAGGAAGTGGACCTGCTCCGGCCAGCCGCCGAGCGGGCCGACGCCCGCGGGCGCGCCGGCGCGCGCGACGAAGGAGAGCGTCCGCCCGGCGAGCACCTCCCAGCGCTCCGGATCGGCACCCGGGCGCTCCGGATAGCGCAGCATCGCGGCGCGCGCCGGCTGCCGGCCGACGGCGCGCGCCAGCGGCACGACCCAGGCCGGCACCAGCTCGCGCAGCACCAAGACCGAGGCGCAGCGCTCCTGGTCGCGCACCGGCAGGCGCAGGTTGCACTGCGGAAAGCTCAGGCGCACCCAGGGGAGTAGCGGCCGGCGCAGGCCGACCTGCCGGAAGAGCACCAGGGTCACGAAGGCGAGCGGGATCTGGCCGTCGAGCGCGGTGTCGAGCACCAGCGGCTCGGGCGGCGCCGGCAGCGCGGCCGCCGGCACGGGCCAGGAGACGTAGAGCGCGTCCGCGAGCTCGGTCTCGAATCGCACGGCTCGACACGCTAGCCCCGGAGGGTGCCCCGGAGCAAGCGCGCCGGGGCGGGACGCCGCGGGCCGGATGGTAGATTGGCCGGCGCTTCGCCGAGGAGTCGCGCACGATGAGCCCGAATCCCCTGCCCCGATCCGTCCCGTGCCTCGCCGCGCTCGGTCTCGCCGCCGCGGTGAGCGCGCCGCTGGTCGCCGCCTCCGACCCGATCTCCCCCGCCCGGCTCGAGGGGGCGATCCGCTTCCTCTCTTCCGACCTGCTGGAGGGGCGCGCGCCGGGCGGCCGCGGCGACGAGCTCGCCCGCCTCTACCTCGAGTCGGAGCTGCGCCGGCTCGGCTACCGGCCGGGCGCCGCCGACGGCGGCTTCCAGCAGCGCTTCGAGATGGTCGGCATCGAGGCGAGCGTGCCGCCGGTCTGGCGCTTCGCCGCGGGCGGGCGCGGCGTCGAGCTGCGCCGCTCGGAGGACTTCATCGCGGCGAGCGGCGTGCAGGAGCCGACGGCGCGCCTGACCGGCGCCGAGCTGGTCTTCGTCGGCTACGGCATCCAGGCGCCGGAGTTCGACTGGGACGACTACAAGGGGGCGGACCTCGCCGGCAAGGTGCTGGTGATGCTCAACAGCGATCCCGACTGGGACGAGGCGCTCTTCGCCGGCGCGCGCCGCCTCTACTACGGCCGCTGGACCTACAAGTACCAGAGCGCCGCGCGCCAGGGCGCCGCCGGAGCGATCCTCGTGCACACCACGCCGTCGGCCGGCTACCCCTGGCAGGTCGTACAGAGCTCCTGGACCGGCGAGCAGTTCGAGCTGCCGGCGCGCGGCGAGCCGCGCCTTCAGGTCGCGGCCTGGACGACCGAGGCGGCCACCCGCAGGCTGCTCGAGGCCGCCGGGCTCGATCTCGACCGGCTGACCGAGGCGGCCCGCTCGCGGGACTTCCGGCCGGTGCCGCTCGGCATCACGACCGGCCTCGAGCTCACCAACGCCCTCCACCGCGTCGAGACCGCCAACGTCCTCGGCCTGCTGCCCGGCGCCGACCCCGAGCTCGCCGACGAGGTGGTCGTCTACAGCGCGCACCACGACCATCTCGGCGTCGGCGCGCCGGACGAGCACGGCGACACGATCCGCAACGGCGCCATCGACAACGCCACCGGTTGCGCCCAGCTGCTGGCGATCGCCGAGGCCTTCGTCCGCTCGCCGACGCCCCCCCGGCGCTCGATCCTCTTCGCCTTCGTCGCCGCCGAGGAGCAGGGGCTGCTCGGCTCGGCCTGGTACGCCGAGCACCCGACCTTCCCCCCCGGCAAGATCGCCGCCAACGTCAACCTCGACGCCGGCAACGTCTTCGGCCGCACGCGCGACGTCACCTACATCGGCTACGGCAAGTCGTCGCTCGACGGAGTGATCGAGCGCCACGCCGCCGCCCAGGGACGGGTGGTGCGCGGCGACCAGCACCCCGACCGCGGCTTCTTCTACCGCTCCGACCAGCTCAACTTCGCCAAGCTGGGCGTGCCCGCGCTCTACCTCGACGGCGGCACCGAGTTCGTCGGCCGCGACGCCGATTTCGGCCGCCGCGCGCAGCAGCGCTACGAGTCGACCTGCTACCACCAGCCGTGCGACGAGGTGGGCGACGACTGGGACCTCTCCGGGCTCGCCGAGGACGCCGCGCTCGCCTTCGCCTGCGGCCTCGACATCGCCAACGCCGACGGCTTGCCCGCCTGGAACCCGGGCGACGAGTTCGCCGCCGCGCGCGAGCGCGCCCTCGCCGAGGTGGCCGCGCGGGAGCACCATCCGGGCGCCGACGCCGGCGCCGGCGCCCATCACTAAGGGGTTTCTGCAAGTCTCACAAACTCGAGAGGAAGTGATGGCAGACGAACAGGAACTCCTCATTCAGCTCTGCTCATCCACGACGCTAACAGCTGCGCGAGAGACGGTACGCGCATTGGAACGGCAACATTCCTATACCTGGCGTGCTGTAGGAGACAACGAGGCAAACTACGGCCTCATCAATATTGGAAGCGATCCCGGTGTAGCGCTTATCGAGCGTGTCACCAACGCCATTGATGCCGTAATCGAGCGAGAGGCAGTAAGGAGACTCGTTGGCAACGGCTCTCAAGTCAGACCGGCCACTCCAAGAGAAGCCGTCGAGAGTTGGTTTGGAGTAGCGGGCGGCCGCGTGGCAAATCTGATCAATATCGAAAAACGCCAAGAGCTCGCCGACAATGTCGTTATCAGGCTACTAGATGGCGACAAGAAGCGAGAGCCAACGGTATTAATACGTGATCTCGGAATTGGACTAACCCCCGCCCTTGTGCCGAAGACGATTCTCAGCTTGAGCGGCACAAACAAAATCGATAAGCCCTACCTTGCCGGGGCATATGGCCAGGGCGGCTCTACGGTTCTCGCGTTTTCGCCGGATGGCACCCTGATTGCCTCGAGAAGGCAGCCAGATACGCTCGGATCCGGGCAGGCAGACGTAACCGCCATTACCTTCGCACGCTACGAGGAGCTCGACCCTGCGAAGAACAAAAATGGCCGCTACGCCTACCTCGTCACTCCGAATAGAGAAGTCCCTCACTTGCCGGCCGCCCTTCTCCCGAACTTTGAGCCAGGCACGCTTGTCGTGCACTTCAACCTAGGCATCGACAAGTATGCGGCGCGAATGACCCAGCTCACCGGCAGTCTCTGGTGGCTGTTGCAGAACTCCCTATTTGATCCTGTTCTTCCGATTTGGGCCGAAGACGCGCGTTCCGGAGTCTTGGGGAGCAAGGAGCGCGAACGAAGAACGATCGCGGGAAACTTCACGCGCCTTTCAGACGATAGAAACGATCGTGTTGAACACTCGGACAGCGTGGACGTGCACCTCGAGCATGCGTCCGGCTCGACAACGATAAAGGTCAACTACTGGGTAATTCGGAGCAAGGAAGCCGGTGGCAGTTCACAACCGATCGACGCGTACGTCGACCCATATCAGCCAATTGCCTACACCTACTTCGGTCAAACGCACGGAACGGACGAGCGCCGTTTTACCGCCGAGCGCCTACAGCTTCCCTACCTTGCAAAGTACCTGATTCTCCAGATCGAACTCGACCATCTCCTGCCCGGAGCGCGCCGCGAACTTCTCTCGAGCACGCGCGACCGTCTCAAGAAGACTCCCTTCTTTTTCGAGATGCGGGAGCGAATCTGCACAGCACTTGCCGAGGACGACGAGTTGATCCGCCTGAATGACTTGCGCAAGGAAGAGCTCCTTTCGAGGCACTCAGACAAGGATCGCGAGCGAATGCGTCAGAGGTTTGCCGACCTCATGGAGCGACTCAAGTCTGGAGTGGATGCCAGCACCGGTGGCAAAGGCGACGAAGAAGGAGGCCGACCGCGCGGCGGTACGAAAACTCGCGAGCCACTGGGCCCCCTACCAACACAAGATGCGCCAACGTTCCTGCGAATCGGAAACGTCACGAGGCCGATTCCTGTTCGGCTCGACCGACAAGCCCTGATCCGACTAGAGAGTGACGCACCAGATGGCTACCTTACGAGTCACATCCACGCAAAGCTGGCGGTGGTCTGCGAACCGGCAGGGGCACTAGTCCTGAGCAGCAGATCTGATTTTCATGGTGGCAGAGCCCGCCTGGCTGTCCGCCCAGGCGACGGAGCAAAGCCACAAGAAGGCTCAATCAGGGTTTTCTTGTTCACTCCCGATGAGCACACCTACGCCGATGAGAGTCGCTTCCTGCTCGAGAACCCACCTGAGCAGGCGACGGCTGGAGAGAAGCGAAAAGCGCATGTGAAGGTACCCGAACCGATCCCTGTCTTCCAGCCCGATTGGCCCAGATTCGGATGGGACGAGAGCAGCGTCGCCGAAGCTAGAGAGGACAAGGAAGGCGGCAAGATCTATGTCAATGCTGATAACCGTCACTTAGCGAAGTTGCTTCGTGGAGGTGGGTATCAAGAAAAGGGCATCGCTCGGATGCGGAACAACTTCGTCCTCTATGTTGCGTTCTACGCGTGGGCCCGCCACGCTCAGGTATCTGCCGAGTACGAACACCTTTCTGGCCGAGAGTTCGAGGACTACCAGAATGGTGAACTCGACCGAGTAGCACAGACGGTCATTCACAGCATCGCTGCAGGTGCTCGTCTCGCTGATGAAGATTGATCTCGCCTCAGATGCCGCGAGCTGAGCACCCACTTCACAGCATGTGTTCCTACCTGGGCGGTTTTCCTCCCAGGGTGCCGCGAGACGCGATGAGTCGTTGGGTCGGTCCTCGCGCTACTGTTCTGGATCCATTCTGCGGCTCTGGAACGACGCTCCTCGAGGCGAAGCTCTCTGGTCGACGGTCGATTGGTATAGATCTCAACCCGCTAGGTGCTGCTCTTGCCAGAGCCAAACTCCAGCCCGTAACGCTTGACGAAGTCAATCGGCGACTAACGACTCTGGCTGAAGCCTTCCGAGGCGAAAGCGAGCTTGAGGACGTACCTGAGAAGCTCCAGTCAATCTTCCACCGACGGACACTTGCACAGCTCTTCTATCTCAGAAACGCACTGTCTACGGAGAGTGCCGACGATGTGTTTCTCCGAGGCGCTCTCCTAGGGATTCTGCATGGCAAGCACCGGCGAAACGGGTCGACCGCATATCTGTCAGTCGACATGCCGAACACGTTCAGCATGTCACCTGAGTACGTGCGCCGATTCGTAGAACGCAACGCGCTTCGTCAGCCACCGGTCGACGTCTTCGCGAAGCTCCGCGAAAGAATTACGCGCTTGCTTAGGTCGGAGCCACTCCGGAATAGGCCAAGCGCCGATGTTGTGCAGGGCGATGCGACGAGGATGGCTGAGATCCTGAGCGATCTGGGCATCCATTCGGTCGGCGCAATTGTCACATCACCGCCATACCTTGGCGTGCTTCGGTACGGAGCATTCAACTGGATTCGCTTGTGGTTGCTCGGTCACGATCCGAGCGAGGTAGACGCGTTGCTGCAGACATCTGACTCTATCGAGCGGTATCTCTCGTTTTTCCTCTCATTCCTTGGCGAAGCAGCTCGCGTACTGCGGCCGGGAGGCGTCGCTGTACTTGTAATCGGCGATGTTCATGAGCATGGTCAGGAGTTGAACTTGGCCGAAAGAGTCTGGGAAGAGATGACCGGGCTCTCGCCGTTCGAGTTGGCAGGGATGCACTTAGACGCTTACGATCAAAACACGAAGACCACGCGAGTATGGGGTGACAATCGCAAAGGCCGCGCGACGCCTCGAGATCGTGTGCTCGTGCTTCGGCGGGTGTCTCGGGAGAGGCGTTCGACTAACCCGCGGTGACTCTTCGGTTTGCCCAAACTACCGGGCGTAGAACCCGTCACTTAACACGTCTTGCAGGTCTCCCAGGAGGCCGGTGCGGCACGCGCGACTTCAATCCTGAGACAGCATCGTCGAGTTCCTCAAACGTGCGTCTCGCACCATCCTTCTGCCCCTGCTTGTAGACGGCCTTGACGACCTCAGCAAGGCGGACACCGTGATAAAGGGACATGTCCTTGGTCAGCTCCTGCAGTGCCAAAGCGACCTTCGGACTTGCAAAGACAGGCACTGTCTCCCCGCCGCCGATGGGAACCAGTGTCTTCTTCATCTTGGGTGCTCGTGCCATGTTGTCCTCTCAGGGTGCCTTATAGGTATCGAGCCTAGGCGGCGCCGGCGGGGGCGAACCCGCGGCCGAGGTGGAGGGGGGCGAGGCGGCGGGCCTCGGCCTCGACCTCGGCGGCGAGCGCGCGCTTCTCCTCCTCCGGCAGGAAGGAGTGGCGCACGCCGGCGACGACCAGCTCGACCAGCGTCTCGGCGTCGTAGCCGAAAGCGTCGGCGAGGTTCGCGAGCTCGCGCGGCAGGTCGACGCCGAACAGCGCCGGGTCGTCCGTCGAGACCGACAGCTCGCAGCCGGCCCGCCGCAGGCGGTCGAAGGGGTGGCGCGCCAGGTCGGGCGCCAGGCCGAGGCTCAGGTTCGAGGTCGGACAGACCTCGAGCGGCGTGCGTTGCCGCGCCAGCCGCGCGACCAGCGCCTCGTCCTCGACCGCGCGCACGCCATGGCCGATCCGCTCGGCCCGGCTGGGGCCGAGCACCGACTCGATCGAGGCCGGCCCGGCGTGCTCGCCGGCGTGGGCGACGCAGTGCAGCCCCGCCTCGGCGGCCGCCGCGAAGTGGTCGGCGAAGGGCTCGCTCGGGCAGATCGCCTCCCGTCCGGTCAGGCCGAGCGCGACCGCCAGGCCGCGCTTCTTCGCCTCGATCGCCCAGTCGAGCGTCGGGTCCGCCGTCTTCGCGCCGACGTCGCGCACGATGTCGGGAATCAGGCGGATGCGCGCCGGCCGCCGGCGCTCCTCCTCGCGGATCGTCTCGCCGATCGCGTCGAGGATCTCGTCGATCGGCAACCCGGTGAGCCAGTGGGTGCCGATGGTGAAGTGGACCTCGGAGTAGCGGATCCCCTGCCGCTCCTGCTCGGCGGCGAAGTCGCGCACCAGCCGCTGGAAGTCCTCGGGCTCCCTGAGCACCGAGGAGCAGGCGAGGTAGATCTCGACGAAGTGGTCGAAGTCGCGGAAGCGGAACCAGTCGCGCAGCCCCTCGAGCGTGTCGGCGGGCAGCCGCACGCGGTGCCGCCGGGCGAGATCGAGCAACGTCGCCGGCGGCATCGCCCCCTCGAGGTGGACGTGCAGCTCGACCTTGGGCAGGGCGGCGAGGAAGCCGAGCAGGCTCAAGCGGGCGGATCCCTGCGGCCGAGCCGGCCGGAGAGCCGGTCGAGCACCGTCGGCGGCACCAGGCCGGCGAGATCGCCGCCGAAGCCGAAGACCTCCTTGACGATTCGGCTCGACAGGTAGCTGTAGTCCTCGCGCGGCATCATGAAGACGGTCTCGACGCGCGGGTTCAGCCGGCGGTTCATCAGCGCCATCTGGAACTCGTACTCGAAGTCGGAGACCGCGCGCAGGCCGCGCACGATGGTGCGCGCGCCGATCCGTTCCATGAACTCGACCAGCAGCCCCGAGAAGCTCTCGACGCGGCAGAAGCCGTCGCCGCCGACCAGCTCGGCCACCATCTCGGTGCGCTCCTCGACCGAGAAGAGCGGCCGTTTCTCCTCGTTGCGCAGCACTGCGACGACGACCTCGTCGAAGATCGGCCGGCAGCGCGCGATGATGTCGAGGTGGCCGTTGTGGATCGGGTCGAAGGAACCAGGATAGACGGCGATGCGCGCGCTCATCGCGACCCCGCCCGGCCGGTGACGTCGTAGGTCACGTAGTTGAACGGCGCGTCCGCCAGGCGCAAGAGCACCAGCCGCGCCCCCTCCGGGATCTCCGACAGGATCAGCTCCTCCCGTTGCCCGTCGAGCAAGCCGTCGGCCGCGACCAGAGGCTCCCAGGCTTCGCCGTCGACCGACACCGCGGCCTCGCGCAGCGGGCTCGCGGCATCGTACACCCGGACCGCGAGCGCGCCGCCGCGCCGCTCGACCCCTTCGAGGAGCGGCGGCGTGTGGTCGATCACCACCAGCTCGCTCTCCTCGCGCGCCTCGAGCGCGGCGCCCGGCTCGTTGCCCCGTTCGTCCGAGGCGGTCAGGCGGAAGCGGTAGGCGCCGTCCGGCAGCACCGTGGCGTCGAAGCCGTAGTGGTCGTCCTTCAGGTCCTCGGCGACCTCCAGCCAGGTCCCGGGATCCTCCTCGCGGCGGACCTCGAGCCGGTAGCGCAGCTCGTCCTGGTTCGGGTCGGTCGCCTTCCAGCGCAGGGTGCGGTACCCCTTGCGCCAGAGCGGCTTCAGTCGTCCCTCGTCGCGCCCGCCGGCGGGCTCGAGGCGGGTGAAGATCCCCTCCCGGTTGGGGCTCGCCGGCTCGTAGATCTGGTCGGAGGGGTTGAAGCCGGCGGCGACCAGCACCTGCCCCGGGTCGAGCGCCGCCAGCCGCTCGATGCGCGGCCGCAGGTTCTCCTGCCGGTAGGAGACCTCGGCGAGCGCCAGCGTCGGGGCGCGGTCCGCGCTCCCTTCGAGGTCGACGCGCCACTGCAGGTAGCGGCCCCGGTCCAGATCGCCGAGAGGGATCTCGCGCCCCTCGCGCGGCTCGCTCCAAGACGACCAGGTCCGGTCGGGCTCGCTCGAGAAGCCGGTGCGGAAGGAGAAGCGCGCCCGGGCCCGCTCGGGCAGCGTGCCGGTCCAGCGGAAGGTGCCGAAGCGCGCCGCCTGGCCGGCGTCGAGCGTCGCGCTGGTGTAGCGCCCCGCGCGCTCGGCGCCGCCGGCGAAGCGATAGAGCGCCGAGGCGTTGGTCGCCAGCAGCGCCGGGCCGGTCGGTCCCGCCACCAGGCCGACGATCTGGCGGTCCTCGAGATCGCGCTCGACGACCGCCCGGTCGCCGCGGAAGGAGTAGAGCTTGCCCTCGACGCCGGTGCCCACCCAGAGCCGCTCCTGCGTCCAGAGCAGGGAGAAGATGGTGTCGTCGCTCGACTCCCAGAACGACTCGACGGCGCCAGAGGAGAGGACGCGCACCAGCTCGCTGCGCGGGCCGCGCGCTCCGGCCGGGCGCGAGCCGCTCGAGACCTCCCCGCCCATCTCGACGGTGACCACCGGCGTCGGCTCGGAGTCGCTCTTCGGGCTCTCGCTGTCGCCCTCCCCCTTCTTCTCGCCCTTGGGCGACGGCGCGAGATCGAGAAAGCTCGCCTCGGAGGCGAGCACCGCGGCGTAGGCGGTGCCGTCGGGCGCCGCGGCGAGCGCGACGACCTCGGCGAGCGAGGAGTCGTAGAGCGTCCGGGCGGAACGCTCGGCGGCGCGCCAGCGCAGGATCAGGCCGGAGCTCGCGGTGCCCACCAGCAGGTCGCCGTTCGCAAGCGGCAGGAGGCTGCGCAAGTGGGTCTCCTCGCTGTCGAAGGCGACTTCCGGCTTGCCGGCGGCGGCGATCCGGTAGAGGCGCCCCTCGGTTCCGGTCGCCGCCCAGAGCGCGCCGTCCGCGCCGCGCGCGAGCGCCCAGACGTAGGTCTCGCCGGTCTCGGCGTAGAGCTCGCGCAGCTTGCCGTCCGGCGAGATTCGGTAGATCTGCCCCCCCGGCGACGTGCCGGCGAAGAGCGTGCCGTCCGGATCGGCCCAGAGGGCGAAGACGTACGAGGCCTCCCCCTCGAAGATCACGCGCCGGGCTCCGTCGCGGCCGATGGCGAGCACGCGGCCGGCATCGCCGGTGCCGATCGCCCACCCCTCGCCG
>WYBK01000143.1 GCA_011525905.1 Acidobacteriota bacterium | reverse complement strand
CCCCGCGGCCCCGGAGACGCGCCGCCCCGGGCGGCGCCCCGGGGCCGAAGCTTCGGAGGCCGGCCCATGATCGATCGGCTCGCCCGCATCGAAGCCAACCACGCCGAGCTCACCGCCCGGCTCGCCGCGCCCGAAGTCCTCGCGGATCCGCGGGCGGTGCGCGACACCGGCAAGGCGCTCGCCGAGCTCGAGCCGGTAGTGGCGCTCGCCCGTCGCTACCGCGCGCTCGAGTCCGAGCTCGCCGGTGCGCGGGAGCTCGCGCTGGCGGCCGGCGCGGACGAGGAGCTGCGCGAGCTGGCGCAGGCCGAGGTGGTCGCGCTCGAGCAGGAGCGTGCCCGCCTGGTCGAAGAGCTGCGCCGGGCGCTCGCGCCCAAGGACCCCAACGACCGGCGCAACGCCGTGCTCGAGGTGCGCGCCGGCACCGGCGGCGACGAGGCGACGCTGTTCGCCGCCGAGCTCTTCCGCATGTACGCGCGCTACGCCGAGCGGCGCGGCTGGCGCATCGAGATCCTCGAGCTCTCCGAGTCGGAGGTGGGCGGCGTCAAGGAAGTCTCGGCGATCGTCGAAGGGGAGGGCGCCTTCGGCCGCCTCAAGCACGAGGGGGGCATTCACCGCGTCCAGCGCGTGCCGGAGACCGAGGCCTCGGGGCGCATCCACACGTCGGCCGCGACGGTGGCAGTCCTGCCGGAGGCCGAGGAGGTCGAGATCGAGGTCGCCGAAAAGGACCTGCGCGTCGATCGCTTCTGTGCCTCCGGCCCGGGCGGTCAGGGGGTCAACACGACCTACTCGGCGGTGCGCATCACTCACCTGCCGACCGGCCTGGTGGTCAGCTGCCAGGACGAGCGCAGCCAGATCAAGAACCGCGAGAAGGCGATGCGCGTGCTGCGCAGCCGGCTGCTCGAGCTCGAGCAGGAGCGCAGCGCCTCGGCGGTCTCGGCCGAGCGGCGCCGGATGGTCGGCAGCGGCGACCGCTCCGAGAAGATCCGCACCTACAACTTCCCGCAGAACCGGGTCACCGACCACCGGATCGGGCTCACCCTGCACCAGCTCGAAGCGGTGCTGGCGGGCGGCCTCGATCCGCTGCTCGGCCCGCTGATCGAACGCTTCGAGGCCGATCGGCTCGAGGCGGCGTCGCGCGCCGACGCGGGCTGAGGCGGTGCCTCAGGCGCAGCGGCGCGCGACCGCGCCTGCCGGAGCCTGGCCGGCCGGATCGAGCGACGTGAGACGGGGGGCGCCGGGCTCGGGGTCCCCGGCGCCGAGCTCGCCGGAGCGCGGGTCGACGCCCACGTTCGCGTCGGCGCGCTCGGGCGTGGCCTCGTCCTTCGGACGCTCGCCGAAGATCAGCGCGAGCGCCGCGAGGATCAACGCGGTCGCCAGCGCCACCCGCCAGGTCAGCGGCTCGCCGGCGAAGAGCCAGCCGAGCAGCACCGCGACCACGGGGTTGACGAAGGCATAGGTGGCCACCACGCTCGGCCGGGCGTTGCGCAGCAGGTAGGCGTAGGCCGAGAAGGCGACGATCGAGCCGGCGACGACCAGGTAACCGAAGGCGGCGAGCGAGCGCGTCGAGACCGCTCCGGGATCGATCCCGGGCCACTCGCCGACGGCGCCGCCGGCCAGTGTCAGCAGGGCGCCGCCCGCGAGCATCTGCATGCCGGTGCCGAGCGCCGGCGAAGCGACGGTCCGCGCCCGCACCGACCAGAGCGACCCGATCGCCCAGCTCGCGGCGCCCGCGACTACCGCCGCCGCGCCGAGCCAGTCGACCGACGTGGCGTCGGCGCCCCCCAGCGGGTCGGCGACCAGGGTGGCCACGCCGGCGATCCCCGCCAGCAAGCCGACCAGGACGCGCAGTCCGGCGCGCCGGCCGCCGAGGATGAGCGGCGCGAGCAGCGCGATGAACACCGGCTCGACGGCGACCAGCAGGGCGGCGACTCCGGAAGGGATGCGGTGCTCCGCCCAGACCACGGCGCCGTTGCCGCCGAGCAGCAGCAGCGCTCCGATCACCGCCGCCGGACCCCAGTCGCGCCCGGTCGGCCGCGCCGCGCCGGTCGCGCGGGCGAAGGCGTAGAGCGCCCCGCCCGCGATCAGGAAGCGCAGGCCGGCCATGGTGAAAGTCGGCAGCGTCTCGATCGCGAAGCGGATCGCGAGGTAGGTCGAGCCCCAGACGAGGTAGACCGTCGCGAGAGCGAGCGCGATGCCGGCGCGCCCGGAGCGCGTCTCAGTGGGGGTCATGGGCTTCCTCCGGCCCGGGCGCCGGGATCGGCAGCTGCGGGCTCTCCTTGAGGGTGCGCATCGCGATGGTGGTTCGGGTCCGCCGCACCGAAGGCAAGGCGCCGAACTTCTCCTGCAGGAGCGTGCCGAGCGCCGAGGTCGAAGCGCAGCGCACTTTCACCAGATAGCAGTCCTCGCCCGCGATGTGGTGCACCTCTTGAACCTCGGGCAACTCGGCCAGCAGGCGCCCCGTGCTCTCCTCGGTGAGGCGCTCGTCGGCCTGGACGAAGACGTAGGCGAGCAGCCCGAGGCCGACGGCCTCCGGGTCGATCCGCGCCGAGAAGCCGCGCAGCACGCCGTTGCGCTCGAGCTTGCGGATCCGCTCGAGGATCGCCGAAGGAGCCATGCCAAGCTCGCGAGCCAGCTCGGCGTTGGGCGTGCGGGCGTCGCGCTGGAGGCGGTCGAGGATGTGCAGGTCGCGGGCGTCCAACATGGCCGGAATTTTACGCAGGAACAGATGAAACGTCAATATTCAAGGTAGATTTCCGATGATTCGTCAGATGCGAGGGGACTGCGGCAACGACAGTGAGAACGGGGCCGGGTAGGATGCTCGAGTGACGCGAGTGCGGGAGCTGGTCGAGCAAGGGCGGCGCAGCCTCGTGGGCCGGGTCGTCGAGGCGCCGGGGCGCGAAGCCGCCCGACTGCTCGCGCACCTGCTCGGCACGGGCGAGGCGGGGCTGCTCGCGCGCGACGGCGAGACCGTCGACGCGACGATCGCCGACCGCTTCCTCGAGCTGGTCGCGCGACGGGCGGCCGGGGAGCCCGCGGCCTACCTGACCGGCGAGCGGGAGTTCTTCGGCCGCCGCTTCGCCGTCGACCGCCGGGTGCTCGTGCCGCGCCCCGAGACCGAGCACCTGGTCGAGATCGCGCTCGCCCTGCCGCTGCCCGACCGCGCGCGGGTGCTCGACGTCGGCACCGGCTCCGGGGCGATCGCCCTGACCCTGGCGGCGGAGCGTCCCGCTTGGCGGGTGGTGGCGAGCGACCGGTCGCTCGGCGCGCTGGCGCTGGCGCGCGGCAATGCCCAGGCTCTGGCGCCCGGAGTCGCCCTGGTCGCCGCCGATCTCGACGCCGCGCTCGAGCTCGGTGGCTTCGACCTGGTGGTCAGCAATCCGCCCTACGTCGATCCGGAAGACGAGACGGCGCTCTCTCCCGAGGTTCGCGCGCACGAGCCGCCGCTCGCGCTGTTCGCGCACGGCGGCCTCGCGGTGCTCGAGCGGCTGCTTGCTGCCGGGCGGGCGCTGCGTCCCGGTGCCTATCTCGCCGTCGAGGTCGGCGCCGGTCAGGCGGCGGCGCTGGTCGAACGGGCGCGCGCCGGGGGGCTGTACGACGAGCTCAGCGTCTCGTCCGACTTGGCCGGGATCGAGCGAGATGTGGTACTAAGGCGCGGCGCGCGCGGCGGCTGAATCCGCGCGGACTCGAACCATCGTGGACCGCTTTCGTATCTCGGGACCCTGTCGACTGGCTGGCCGCGTGCGCGCCGGCGGCGCGAAGAACGCGGCGCTGCCCGCGCTCGCGGCGGCGCTGCTGAGCGACGCGCCGTTGCGCCTCGAGCGGGTGCCGCGGGTACGCGATGTCGAGACGATGCGGCGCCTGCTCGCCCACCTCGGCCGGCCGAGCGACTGGCGCGACGGCGCGCTCGAGCTCGGCGCCGGCGGGGTCGCGAGCCCGGACGACGCGCCCTACGAGCTGGTCAAGACGATGCGCGCGAGCGTCCTGGTGCTCGGTCCGCTGGTCGCGCGTCGGGGCCACGGCCGCGTCTCGCTGCCCGGCGGCTGCGCGATCGGCGTGCGCCCGATCGACCAGCACCTGGCCGGGCTCGAGGCGCTCGGCGCCGAGGTCCGTCTCGACCACGGCTACGTCGACGTCGCCGCGCCGCGCCTGACCGGCGCCCGCTTCCGCTTCGCGATGCCGACCGTCACCGGCACGGAGAACCTGTTGATGGCGGCGGCGCTGGCGCGGGGCACGACCGTGCTCGACAACTGCGCGCGCGAGCCCGAGGTGGTCGATCTCGCCCGCCTGTTGACCGCCATGGGGGCGCGCATCGAGGGCGCCGGGGGAGCGACGATCACCATCGAAGGAGTGTCTTCGCTCGGCGCGGCGCGGCACGCGGTCATCCCCGACCGGATCGAAGGGGGGACCTATCTGATCGGCGCGGCGCTCACCCGCGGCGACGTCCTGCTCGACGACTGCCTGCCGGGGGATCTCGCGCCGTTGCTCGGCGAGCTCGAGCGAGCCGGCGCCGAGGTCGCGGTCGAGGGTCGGAGCGTGCGCGTCCGCCGCGACGGGCCGCTGGCGCCGCTCGAGGTCGCGACCGCGCCCCATCCCGGCTTTCCGACCGACCTGCAGGCGCAACTGATGACCCTGCTGACGCAGGCCGAGGGGGTCTCGACGCTGCACGAGACGGTCTTCGAGAACCGCTTCCAACACGTCGCCGAGCTCGCGCGCATGGGCGCCGACATCCGCGTCGAGGGGCACGTGGCGCGGATCCACGGCCCGGCGGCGCTCGCCGGCGCCGAGGTCATGGCGACCGACCTGCGCGCGTCGGCGTCGCTGGTGCTCGCGGGCCTCGCCGCCGAAGGGGAGACGTACGTCGATCGGATCTACCATCTCGACCGCGGCTACGAGGCGATGGAGGCCAAGCTCGTCGCCTTGGGCGCGGCGGTCGAACGGCTCGCCGCCCGGGCGGCGAGCGCGCCCTGAACCAGGAGGAATCGCCATGTCCAGCGACTGCATCTTCTGCCGCATCGCCGCCGGCGAGATTCCGGCGCGCCTCGCCCGGCAGGACGAGGAGATCGTGGCGTTTCACGACGTGGCTCCGCAGGCGCCGGTCCACCTGCTGGTCATCCCCCGGCGCCATCTGGCTCGGCTCGACCAGACCACCCCGCAGGATGCGGCGTTGCTCGGCCGGATGGTGCGCACAGCGATCGAGCTGGCGACCGAGACCGGGTGCGCGGACGGCTTCCGGCTGGTCTGGAACTGCGGCGAGCCGGCGGGCCAGTCGGTCTTCCACCTCCACCTCCACCTGCTCGGCGGCCGCCCGATGTCCTGGCCGCCCGGATGATCCTGTCGCCGCCGGTCTTCGCGGTCACTGGGCTCACTGCGATCACCGCGATCACGGCAGTCACCGCGGTCACCGCGGCCACCGGGCCCGGCCCGGGCGCCGCGGCCTCCGACCCGCGCCCGCAGCTCGTCGAGCGCTCGCTCGCCGGCGAGCTCGAGGAGGCGCTGGCGATCGTCGAGCGGAGCCTCGACGAGAGCCCGGTCGCGGCCCGGCGCCTCGGACTCGACTATGCGCGAGCCGACCTGCTCGAGCGGCTCGGGCGCGACGCCGAGGCGGACCTCGCCTTTGCCGAGGTGCTCTCTTCGCCCCGCCTGGCCAACCGGGCGCGCGCCCGGCTCGCCGAGCTGCGCCTGCGGCGGGGCGAGGGGGAGGTCGCCGCCGGGCTCGTGGCGACGCTGGTGGCGGCCGGCGGGCGGGGCCCGGATCCGATCGGAGCGGTCGAGCAGCTGCACCGCGCGCTCGGCGCCGGCGGCGACTGCCGGCTGCTGGAGACGCTGCCCCCCGAGCGCCTCGGTCGCGACGCGCGACGCCGTCTCGACCTGACGCGAGCCGAATGCGCCGAGCGGGCGGGGCGCGCGCGGGAGGCGGCGTCCGGGGCGCGGCGGCTGCTCACCGAGGCCACCGACGACGCGCTCGCCCGCGAGGCGGCCGAGCTGCTCGCGCGTACCACGCTCGAAAGCGGCCGCGGCCGCGAGGAGCATCTGCTGCTCGCCCGGGCAGCCTTCGATCATCGTGAGTTCGAGCTCGCCCGTGCGCTCTTCCGCGAAGCATTCCAGGACGCCGGAGGCGGCGCGCGGGCCTTCCGCGACGAGTACGCTCTCGCCCGCTGCGACTTCTGGCTCGGCGACCACGCGAGCGCGAGCGCCCGCTTCCTCGCCCTCGGCCGCACCGGCGGCGACCCCGAGCGGCGCGCCGACGCGCTCTTCCAGGCCGGGCGTGCGCTCGAGCTCGCCGGGCGCGAAGACGAGGCGCTCGCGGCGTTCGAGGGTGCGGCACGCGCCGCCGGCAGAGGCTCGTGGGCGGGCGCTGCCGAGTTGGCGGCGCTGCGCCTCGAGGCGCTCGCCGGCGAAGAGGCGGCGGCGGAGGCTCGCCTACGCGCGTTCGCGGCCCGCCGCTCCGGTCCGAGCGCGGTGGCGCGCGGCGCTCTCTACCTCGCCGCGGGGCGCCTGGCCCGCGGCGAGGCCGCGGGAGCGGCCGACCTGCTCGAGCTGGCCGAGCGTTCGGAGCACGCCGGGGGCGAGGAGCTCGCGTACTGGCGTGGCCGGCTCGCCGAGCTCGAGGGCTCGCAAGCGCGCGCGGTCGAGGCCTATCTGGCGGCGCTGCGCCTCGACCCGTTCCACCCCTTCGCGCGCTTGGCGAGCGAACGCCTGCGCTCGGAGCGGCTGCGCCCCGC
This sequence comes from Acidobacteriota bacterium, assembly GCA_011525905.1. Classification (GTDB taxonomy): domain Bacteria; phylum Acidobacteriota; class Thermoanaerobaculia; order Multivoradales; family JAGPDF01; genus JACTMI01. The sequence continues at coordinate 30,308 of WYBK01000143.1, read as the reverse complement.
CGCGCTCGCGCGCGGCTGGGCTCTGGCTCGAGCCAGCGGCCCGGAAGCGGCGCGCGGCGCCGCGCTCCTGCTCGGCGGCGCCGATCCGCTCGGCGCCGCAGCGGAGCGCGCCGGGCGCGAGGGTCTGGCGGCGACGGCGGCCCATGCGGCCTGGCTCGTCTGGCGACCGGTGCCGGCGCCGGCCTGGCCGCTCTGGCGGGCAGCGGCCTCTTCGCGGGCGAGCCTGGCCGAGGACCTGCTGCTAGCTCTCGGCCGATTCGACGAGGCCGCCGGGGCGGTGGCGCGCCACTTCCCGGCGAGCGATCCGCCCCTCGCCTTCACCGGGGCCTGGGCGCTGGCCAGGGCCGGAGCCCCCCGTCGCGCCCTGGCGCGAGTCGAGACGCTCTTCGAACGCCGACCGCCGACCGTGCCGATCGAATGGGTCGACCGCGCGCTGCGCGCGCTGCTCTACCCGCTCCCCTACGAATCCGCGATTCGCGAGGCGGCGAGCGAGCGGGGTGTCGACCCCAGCCTGCTCGCCGCGCTGCTGCGCGAGGAGAGCCGCTTCGACCCGCGAGCGCTCTCGCCCGCCGCGGCCCGCGGGCTCGCCCAGCTCGTGCCGAGCACGGCCCGGGAGCTCGCCGTCCGGGCGGGCCTTCCCGTGCCGACGGCGGACGACCTCTTTCGGCCGGAGGTGTCGATCGCGCTCGGGGCCGCTTATCTGGCGGAGCTGCTCGCTCGCTTCGAGGGGCGGGTCGGGCCGGCGGTCGCCGCCTACAACGCGGGAGAGGCCCAGGTCGATCTCTGGTTGCGTTACTGTTCTACTCAAGACGAGGCGGAGTTCCTCTCCAAGGTGGGCTTCCGGGAAACGCGCGCCTACTTGAGGCGGGTGCTCGGCAGCCGCGCTCACTACGCGACCCTCGACGAGACTCCGGGCGAGGACCGCTTGTCGACGCCCGCGGGCGTGCGGTAACCTCGCGGCGCGATGCCCCCAGAGCCGGTCGAGTCCCCGGGAGCCCAGGCGGCGGCCGCCCCCGAGCCCGTCCGGGTGCTGGTCCCCTCCCAGCTCGGCAATCTCGGCGTCGAGTTCCACCACACGGCGATCACTCGCGTCGTCTTCGCACCGACCGGCAGAGAGAAGCGCCTCTTCTACCCGCTGTCGGACTACGAGGACTCGGAGTTCTTGGACGAGGTTTTCGGCCGGATCTCCGAGTTCCTCGCCGCCGCGCGACGCAATCTCGAGCTCGAGTACGACCTCGGGCCCTCGGGGCTCGACAGCTTCGGCCGCCGGGTGCTCAAGGAGGTCTCGCGCACGCCTTACGGCAAGACGCGGACCTACAAGGAAGTGGCGGAGGCCGCCGGCCGCCCCGACGCCTACCGCCAGGTCATGGCGATCGTCGAGAAGAACCCGCTGCCGATTCTGATCCCCTGCCACCGCGTCGTGCCGACCAAGGCGGGGCTCGGTGGCTACGTCGGCGGCGTCGCGCGCAAGCGTTGGCTGCTCAAGATGGAGCGCGACGCGGTCGCCGCTCTGTCGGCGTAGCCGCGAGCCGGTCGCATCGCCCCGGCGTCCGCCTCACTCCTCCAGCCGGATCTCGAGCCGCACCTCGTCGCCCGATTCGACGGTGAAGTGGCGCGCGTGCTCCTCGCGCCCCGGCCGGACCACCTGCAGCAGGTGCTCGCCGGCGTCGACGATCAGCCCCGAGCGCAGCCGGGCGAGCTCGCCGCCCGTGCCGAGGAAGCGGCCGTCGAGGTAGACCGAGGCGTCGTCCGGCTCGACGTCGAGCACCAGGCGGCCCGGTTCGCCGCGCGCGTCGAGCGGGGCGCCGGGCGCCTCGGCCCGCCAGCCCGGCTCGTAGGGGGCCGCGCCGCGCTCGAGCTCCTCGGCGCGCTCGCGTTCCCGGCGCAGGCGCTCGTCGCGCCGCTCGTGGCTCTTCGGTCCGAGGTCGAGCGGGTGCACCGACTCGCCCCGCTCCAGCCGGTCCTCGACGTCGATCACGAGCCCGGGATAGATCGAGTACTGCCGGGCCAGCGTCTTGAAGCCGGGCGCGTAGAAGACGACGTCGTAGGTCCCCTTCTCGAGCCAGAGGTAGTCGGGAAAGCCGTCGAAGTCGTCGGCCAGGCCGATCTTGGTGCCGTCGACCCAGACCTCCGCCTTCTCCGGCGCGATGTCCGTGTCGAGCGCGCCGTGGGTGTAGCCGGCGCGCGGATAGACGACGGTGTAGCCGAAGCCGGGACCGTAGCCGTAGGGGTAGCCGTGCCGCCAGTAGACCCCGCCCCAATACGACCAGTGGTGGAGGCCGAAGCTCGGGTAGACCCGGATGTGGCCGGCCTCGGCCGGGGCCGCCAGCGCGACCGCGAGGGTGGCGAAGAGCGCGACGATCAGGACTCGCTTCACGAGAAACCTCCCTGCCGGTCTCGACTCCGTTCGCGCCATCCGCGATGGAGGCCCCGGATGTAGTGGTACCGGAAGGCCTCGTCCCAGAGGCGCGGGACCGGCACGGAGAGAGGAAGCAAGGCCCGGACCAGCCCTTCGCGCAGCCGCTGCGCGAGCGCCGACGGCAGCGGCGGCGGCCCTCCGGGGCCGAGTCCGAGGAAGGGGCCGAGCTCGGGGTGGCGCTCGTGGAAGACCACGGCGCAGTAGCCGGCGCGCTCCTGCCGGGCGGCGAAGCGGTCGAAGTCGGTCGGATGGTCGTGCGCCACGCGCGCCTCGGGCGCATAGACCAGGCGCAAGCCGGCGCGGACGAGGCGCCAGGCGGCCTCGATGTCCTCCCAGGCTGGGTAGGGGAAGCTCTCGTCGAAAGGCTCGCGGCGCAGCCGATCCCGGTCGAAGGAGAGATTCGAGGTGTAGAAGAAGTTGAACGGGACGTTCTCGGGGTCGCCGATCAGCGCGTAGCCGAACTGCAGCCCCTGTTCGTTCAAGTGCTCGAGAAACGGAGAGCGGCCGACGCGCGGGTGCCAGCCGGTATAACCCAAGACGGCGATCTCGTCGCCGCCGCCGCGCGCCAGGAACGCCTGGTGATGGGCGGCGAGCCACCCCGGCTCGGGCACCGTGTCGTCGCCGAGGCAGGCGACCCGGCGGCCGCGTGCGGCGGCGATTCCCCGGTTGCGCGCGGCGGCGGGACCGCGGTTCGCCTGCCGGATCAGCTCGAGGTCGAGCGCGCCGTGCGCCGCGAGCGCCGCGAGCCGCTCCGGCGTGCCGTCGGTCGAGCCGTCGTCGACCACGACGACCTCGAAGGTCGGAGCGCCCGCTTGCGCGGCGAGCGCCTCGAGCACCTCGGGCAGCACGTCGATCCGGTTGTGGGTCGGCACCAAGACCGTGTAGAGCGGCTCCACGGAGGAATCGTACCGGTTGGCGAGCGGGCCGGCTCAGCCGGGAAAGAGCATGACCTCGTCGAGCCGGGCGCGCTCGAAGGGGAGGTCGCCGGGCAGCCAGGCCGCGAAGCTCGGGCTGGCGAAGAGCTCCGCGTCGCCCGGATAGGTCGGCACGATCCAGAGCGGGAAGCGCTCGAGGATCTCCCGATCGGAGCGTCTTCGGCGCGCGGCGATCGCGGCGCGCTCGGCCGCCGCCGACTCGAGGCTCGAGCGGAAGAAGGCGAGCGCCCGCAGCTGGGCGAGCGTTCTCGGATCCTCGACCAGGACGCGCTCCGTTCCAGTCGCCGCTCGGGCGCGCCGCGACCGCACCGTGCGCCAGGCTTTCGACGCCGCGCGGCGGGCGAACTCGGCGGCACCCATGCGCCGCCACTTCTCGGCGAGCGACTCGGCCGTTGCCGCCGGCGCGGTGTCGGCGATCGCGCCGGCGAAGGGATCGGCGCGCAGCAGCGCGCCCCCCGGGTTCGACTCGGCGAGCATCGCCTCGACGCGCGAGAGGAAGGTCAACAGGATCGCCGGCATCAGCGCCCGCCAGAGCTCGGGCTCGAGGTTCTTGTGGACGGTGCGCAGGGCGTTGCGCTCGAACAGGAAGCCGCGGTGGTGGTGGCCCAGCAGGTCGCTGGTCGCGCTCGAGCGATGGCGCACGGTCGCCTCCGGCGCGGCGATCACTCGCCGCCCGGCCGACCAGAGGCGCCAGCCGAGGTCGACGTCCTCGAGGTAGGCGAAGTAGCGCGGATCGAAGCCGCCGACCTCGAGGAAGGCGCGGCGCTCGACCAGCAGATTGCCGCCGCAGCCGAACAGCAGCTCCTCGCCGGCCGCCGGCTGCCGCGCCTCGGCGAGCGGGCGCCGGAAGTCGAGCTGGAAGGCGTGCCCGTCGAACGCGAGCACGCCGCGGCCGAAGTCGAGCCGCTCGCCCCCCCAGTCGACGATCCGGCCGCCGACCGCGGCGACGTCGGCCTCGGCCGCGCGATAGGAGTCGACGATCGCCGCGAGCCAACCGGGCTCGGCGCGCGTGTCGTTGTTGACGAAGGCGACCAGCTCGCCGCGGGCGAGGTCGGCCAGACGGTTGTTGCCCGCGCAGAAACCGAGGTTCACCTCGCTGGTCACCAGGCGGACCTCGGGATGATGCCGCCGCACCCACTCGGCGCTGCCGTCGGTCGAGCCGTTGTCGAGCAGCAGGATCTCGACCTCGAGGCCGGGCACCCGTTGCGCCGCGAGCGCGGGCAGGCAGGCCGAGAGGTGGGCGCGCCCGTTCCAGGAGAGCACCAGGATCGAGACCCGACGGACCGTGCTGGGCATCGACCTCGGCTCAGATCCCGCGACGCGCCAGCCGCCGCCGGACGCGGGCGAGGAGCCCCGCGGCCGGCACACGGGTCTCGGGACGGAAGGCGAATCGCCGCTTCGACGGGTCGATCGCGGGCGCCTCGAGGAAGGCGACGAGCGGGGCGAGCGCGCGCTCCCAGCGATACTCGCGCGCGAGCTCGAGCCCCGCCGCCCGGCGCGCCTCGGCCGCGGGCCCGCCGGCGAGCGCCGCCTCGAGCGCTGCGGCGAGCGCCGCGACGTCCCGCGGCGGCACCACCCAGCCGGCGGTGCGTGCGGCGAGGAGGCGGGCCACGGTGCCGCCCTCGCTCGCGACCACGAGGCAGCCGGCGGCGAGCGCTTCGAGGAAGCGAGTGCGCAGCGCGAGATCGGTCTCGATTCCAGGGCGGTGGGGCGAAACCAGCAGGTCGACGTCGCGCAGCAGGTCGAAGCGGCGTTCCGCCGGCACCCAGTCGAGCGCGACGACGCGCTCGCGCAGGCCGGGGCGGGCCGCGAGCCGTCGCTCGAGCTCGCGGAAGCGGCGCTGCGGCGTCGACTCGGGGTTGGGGTTGCGGATCACGTAGAGCCGCGCGTCGTCCTCGAGCCGCTCGAGGGCGTCGACCGCCGCGACGTCGTCGTACCAGTCGTAGAGCCCGCCGAACAGCAGGCGCCGCTCGCCGGGCCGGCGCGCCGGCAGCCAGGGACGGTGGGGTGGCAGCTCGTCCGGCAGGCCGAAGGGGACCTCAGCGACGAGGCGCTCGAGCGTCGGATCCGCGGCCACGGCTTGGGGATTGACGCGGCCGAGCGCCGCCAAGAAGCCGAGGTAGAAGAGCCGCTGCTCCGCCGACGAGCAGAGGAAGAAGTCGCCGTGGCCGAGCTGCAGCACCCAGGTCGCATGGTCGTTGCGATAGGGGTCGAGCCCGAGCTCGTCGAAGTAGTGGAGATTCTCGACCAGCCAGGGATCGTAGAGGTCGACGGCGAGGGGCAGCTCGGGCCGCGCGCCGATCAGGTCGTTGACCAGCTGCCCCTGGCCGACGGCGACGTCGCGATCGGCGGTGGCGCGGGCGAGCGTTTCGCCGTTCACCTGGCGGACTCGGGCGGGGTCGAGGCCGCAGCCCACCGACTCCTCCGGCGCGGCCGGCGAGAGCAGCACGACGTCGAAGCCGAAGGCGGGGAGCCGGCGCGCGAGCTCCAGGTAGCGGATGCCGATGCCGCCCATCGCCGGGCGGATCGGCTCGCTCGAGAGCAGCGCGACCCGCGTCACCGGCCGCGGATCCGCTGCCACCACTGGTGCGCCCGCCAGGCTCGCGTCCCCTCCATGCGCCGGACGAGGTCGTTCAGCCGGCCGATCTCGCCGTAGAGGCGGCCGACGTGCTCGGTCTGCTCGGCGCTCGCGGCGTAGAGCCGCGAGAGCTCGGCGCGCGTCCGGTCGACGTGGCGCTCGAGCTCCTCGCGCCGGCGGTCGGCCTCGGCGGCGGCGAGCACTCCCTCGGCGCGCAGCCGGTCGATCAGACGCGAGAGACGCGCCGGATCGAGGCGGCCGCCGTGCTTCGCGATCACGCGCGCCTTGACCTCGAGGAAATCGGCGCGCTCGCGGGGGCGCTCGCCGAGGGCGTGGTGGGCCGAGCCGCGGAAGTGGCGGTACTCGCAGGTGACCTGGGCGAGGTGGAGGAAGGGGACGAGCGCCGCGACGCGGACGAGCAGGTCCCAGTCCTCGAAGAAGGGCAACGACTCGTCGAGGGGTCCGGCGGCGAGGACGCGCTCGCGCCGGGCGAGCAGCGTGTGGAAGGGGATGTAGTTGTCGACCAGCAGGAGATCGGCGTCGAAGTCCCGGCTGTAGGGGAGCCGCCGCTCGACGCAGCGCCAGCCGAGCTCGGCGTCGGGCTCGTAGAGGGCGACCGCGGCATCGGAGTAGACCGCCTCCGCGCCGCTGCCGCGGGCGAGCCCGACCAGCGTCGCGTAGTGCCCGGGCTCGATCAGGTCGTCGTCGTCGAGGAAGCCGATCCACTCGCCGGTCGCCGCCGCCAGACCGGCGTTGGCGGCCGCCGCGCGGCCGCGCGAGCGCTCGTGCTCGACGCGCCGCACCGGGAAGGGGAAGGCCTCCGGCGGGCGCGGCGGCACGCCGCCGTCGTTGACCAGCACGACCTCCAGCCGTCGGTAGCGACTCGCCGCGAGGCTGGCGAGCGCCTGGGCGAGCAGCGCCGGCCGGTCGCGGGTGCGCACGACGACGGAGACGAGCGGGCCCGACTCGACGAGCTCGGCTTCGAGAACAGCGCCGAGCTCGGCGAGCAGCCCGTCGAGCCCGCGGGTCGCGAAGTCGCCCGGCCGCAGGCGACGATAGCCCTCCGCGGCCTCGACCTGCGGCCCCAGCGTCAGCGTGCGGAAGCGGCGCAGCCCGAGCGCGGCGTGCCAGTAAGGGTGGCGCGCCTCCTGGCTGGCGTAGAGCGACATCGCGGCCTCGAGCGCGGGCAGCTCGGCCGAGACGTCGACCAACAGGTCGGGCAGCCCCGGACGGTTGACTTCGTACAGCAGGATCTCGGTCGCATCGAGCGCGGCGGCCAGCGCATCCCCGGGGCGCAGCGGCGCCAGCGCGCGATGGAGCGCGGCGAAGGCGGCGCGGTGGTCGGCGCTCGCCTCGAGCGGCGAGGGAACCAGGAGCAGCTCGGGCCGGTGCGCTGCGAGGGCGTGGGCCAGCGCGGCGGCCAGCTCGTCCTGGCGTTGCGCGAGCTCGCCGTCGGGCAGCTCGAGCCGCTCGGCGGCCGTCCAGCCGAGCCGCTCGGCGACGCGCTGGCTCTCGGCGCGGCGCTCGGCGGCATAGGCGCCGCGGTCGTCGACTCCCGCGCCGGCGCCGCCGTCGGTCAGGAAGAGGACACGGATCTGGGCGCCCGCCGCCGCCAGCTGGAGCAGCAGGCCGCCGCAGCCGAGCAGCTCGTCGTCGTAGTGGGGCGCGACCACGAGCGCGCTCGCCGCGCGCAGGCGGGTCGTCTCACCCGGTGGGGTCGTCGGTGTCCTGGCGCGGGTCACGGCGCTCGCCGAGAGATCGGGTCCGGCGGTCGAGAGGGCATCGTAGCAGGCTCAGGAGCGCGCCCGGTGGCGCAGGCGGAAGCGCAGCACGTCGAGCAGCATGCGGCTGGCGTCGCGCAGCGGGTGGACCTTGGAGGCCGGCGAGTCGTGCCAGGCCACGCCGACCTCGACCACGCCGAGGCCGCGGCGGCGCGCCAGCCAGACGAGCTCGACGTCGTAGGCGAAGCGATCGATGGTCAGCGCGGCGAAGAGGGAGCGCGCGACCTCGCCGTCGAGCAGCTTGAAGCCGCACTGCGTGTCGCGCAGGTCGGTCACGCCGAGCGCGCGGATCAGGCCGTTGAACAGCTTGCCCATCAGCTCGCGGTGGCGCGGCTGCCGGCGGGTGATGCGCGAATCGGTGAGCGCGCGGCTGCCGAGCACCAGCGGGGCGCGCTCGAGCCAGGGCTCGAGCCGCTCGAGCTCCTCGATCGGCGTCGAGAGATCGGCGTCGGAGATCAGGACCCGGCGCCCCCGGCTCGCGGCGACGCCGGCGCGCAGCGCCGCGCCCTTGCCGCGGTTGGTGTCCAGCGAGAGGACGCGCACGCCGCGCGCCGCGAAGCCCTGCGCGATCGCCGCAGTCCCGTCCGAGGAGCCGTCGTCGACCACCAGCACCTCGAAGGTCAGATGGCGCCGCTGCAGGTAGTCGAGGATCCGTCCCAGCGAGGGTCCGAGGCGCGTTGCCTCGTCGAACGCGGGCAGCACCACGGAAACCTCGACGGACACCCTTGGATTCTATGCAGAGTCGCCCGCTCGCCCCACGGCTCCTGACGTAGAGTGCGGCAGATGGTCTTCCGCAGCATGGAGCCGAGGGCGCGCGAGGCTGCGCGCGGCGCTCCGCGCCCGACCGCGCTGGCCGCGCTGCTCACCGCGACGGGCGATCCTCCGCCGGGCCGCCTGCTGCTGCTCGGTGAGGGCCCACCACCCAGCGACTGGCCGGCGGAGCGCCTGGCGCGGGAGCCTGGAAGCGGCGGCGCCGAGGACGGGGTCAGCGCGATTCTCGGGTACGCGCCGACGGGCGGCGAGGACGAGTGGCTCGGCTCCGTCGCGCGCTGGCTCCCCGAAGGCGGGCGCTTGGTGGTGGTGCTCCCGGAGAATGCCCGGGCGGGCGAGGCGCAGGGCCGGGCGTGGATCCGCCGGCTCTCCGAGACGGGGTTCGTCGTCCTGCGCGAGCTCGCCCCGGGCGAGCTCGCGGAAACGGGGCGCGGCGCGCTGGCGGCGCGCCGCGATTCGTTCGCCGTCCGGCCGTTCCGTCCCGCCGACGAGAGCGAGGTTCGCCGGCTCTTCGCGGAGAGCTTCCACGCGGCGCGCTCTCGAGAGCACTGGCGCTGGAAGTACGACGAGAATCCCTGGGGAGAGCGGGCGGCGAGCGTCGCGCAGTCCGCCGGCGGCGAGGTCGTCGTCTACTACGGGGGCTACCCCGTCCCGTTCTGGCTCGACGGCTCGCCCCACCTGGCCCTGCAGATGGGCGACACCATGACCGATGCCCGAGTGCGCCGGGTCGGACGGGGCACCTCGAGCCTGCTGGCACGCACCGTCCGGCACTTCTTCGCCTGCCATCGGGGCGGTCGCCACACGTTCTACTACGGCTTCAACACCGGGGGCATTCAGCGCTTCTGCGGCTGGTTCATCGGCGGGAGCCGCGCCGAGCCGGTCGCCTACCGGATTCGACCGAGCGGACCGCCGATCGTGCCGAACCGACCGGTCCATCGGGTCGAGCGCGTCCTGAGGGTCGATTCCACCTGGGACCGCCTCTTCCGTCGCGCGGCGCCGGCGTACGGCTTTCTCGTGCGGCGCGACGCCGAGTACGTGGATTGGCGCTATCTGCGCTGCCCCGACGAACGCCCCTACGTGGTCCTGGCGGCCTACCGGTTCGGACGTCTGGTCGGCTGGTCGGTTTTCCGGCGCGAGGGGGAGCGCGTTCGCTGGGGCGACGCGCTCTTCGAGCCGCGCCACGTGGGCGCTGCCGGCGCGATCCTCGCGCAGGCACTGCGGGAACCGGAGCTCGCCGGCGCCGGCGCGGTGGAGGGGTGGTTTCCCGAGCGCCCGCTCTGGTGGCACGAGGAGCTCCAGCGGCTGGGCTTCGTCCGCGCACCGGAGCCGGCCGATCTTGCCCTGATGTACCTGCCGGACCGGCAGGAGCGGCTGCCCCTCGAGCGGCTCTACTACACGATGGGGGATGGCGACCTCTTCTGATCCGGGCGAAGACCGTTCGCTGCGCGAGTCAGGCGCGCTTCTCGACCCGCCAGGGCCCGAGCTCGCGGCCGGATGCGACGGCGCGCAGCCAGTAGGAGCCGGGGGCGAGCCGGTCCCAGACCGCCGCCGGGAGCTGCCAATCCCGTGACATGGGGGCGCGCGGCTCGGCCGCCGCCGGGAAGCCCAGGGGAGAGGATGCGACTTCGATCCAGTGTGCGCTCCCGGGCAGCCGGTCCGCCGCGAGCGCCGGCCGATCGAGCGTCGCGACCGCATCCGCGCAGAACGAGGCGCGCTCGAGCCTGGCCAGCAGCGCGGCGAATCGGGGGCCGTACCGGCGCTGGCGGAAACGGGCCGCGGACTCGGCGAACCAACCGGCCGCGGCGGGCTCGCCCAGGCTCGACTGGGCGTAGAGATGGAGCGCTGCGGCGCCCGGCTCGTAGACCGAGGGCAGGCCGGCACGCCGGAGCCGCTCGAGCCAGTCGGACTCCTCGAAGTAGAGGCGGTAGGCGGCGTCGAACGGGCCGACGCGCTCCCAGGCGTCGCGGCGGAAGGCGAGCAGGGCGCCCGAGAGCGACCGGCTGGCCAGCGGCGCGACCGCCTGCCAGTGAAGCCGCGCGTGGCGGCGCCAGCGGCGGCGCGCGAGCCAGGCCCACCGCGGGCCACGCGACGCCGCCGCGGCGATCAATTCGGCCGGCAGCGCCCGCGCCTCGGTCGGCGGCAGCAGGAAACGTCCGGCCTCGTCCCAGACGAAGCGGGGACCGGCGGCCGCGGCACCGGCGTCGAGCTGGGCGAGCAGGCGCGGCAGGCAACCGGGGCGGACCAGGACGTCGGGGTTGACGACCACCAGGCGCGGAGCGCTCGAAGCGCGGACGGCGAGCGTCAGCGCCGCGGCGTAGCCGACGTTGCCGCCCGGCTCGAGTCGCTCCAGGGGCAGGCCCAGCCAGCCGACGCGGTCCGCCGCCTGCGAGCCGTTGTCGACGAGCCAGAGGCGCGCGGGGATGCCGGCGCCGTTCAGATCGGCGAGCAGCGCCTCGCTGGCCGGGCGGACGAGGTGCGGCGTCCGGTAGTGGACCAGGACGACGTCGACCGACGCCGCGCTCACCAGGCCGACTCCGGATCGGCCGCCGCGGCGGATGCTCCGCCGGGCGCTCCGGCCGCCGCCCAGCGCACCGCCCGGTCGAGCGCCGCGCCGATCCGCTCGGGGGCGAAGCGCGTCGCCGCCCGCCGGCCCGCGCGGCGCTGCGCGCGCCAAGCCGGCGGCCGGCGCAGCAGCTCGAGGGCGGCGTGGGCGAACCCCTCGCCGTCCCCCGCGTCGGCCAGGAGCGCGCCGGTGCCGCCACTGACGAACTCGAGGCCGGGGGTCCGCGAGGCGACCGCCGGCACGCCGAGCGCCATCGCCTCGAGCAGTGGCAACCCGAAGCCCTCCTCGACGCCGCTCGGGAAGAGCAGGAGGTCGCACTCGGCGAGCTCCGCGAGCGCCCGGCCGGGCGGCACCGAGAGCAGGTAGCGATCCGGCGCGAGCCGGGAGCGCTCCGCTTCGGAGAGCGGCAGGACCGAGATGCGCAGCAGCCGCGCCGGGATGCCGGCGGCGCGCACGCGGCGCACCGTCTCGAGGCCGAGCGGGATCCCCTTGACCTCGGCCTCGAAGGCGCCGAAGAGCGCGATCCAGGGAGAGCGGCGAGGAGCCCGCCGCGCACCGGGGCGGGCCGGCGTCGATTCGGCCGGCGGCGGCAGGACGCGCGCCGGCCGCTGGAAGCGCCGGGCGAGCAGCTCGGCGAGCCGCGGGGTGACCGCGAAGGTCGGCAGCGGCTCGGCGTAGGCCACCTCGATGGCCGGCCAGTCGGAGCGGAAATGCGCGATCTCGCCCTCGAATCCCTGGCAGAAGTGGGCGATCGGACCCTCGGTCAGCTCGCGCGCCCGGGCGAGCGTCGTCCAGAAGGTGGCGACGAGCAGGTCGGGCGGCGGGCCCGGCGGGGGGCCGGCGTCGAGGTCGCGGTAGCGCCCCCGGTAGGCGAAGCCGGGCGGCAGTGGGCCGCGCGCGGCGATCGTCACCCGGTGCCCCCAGCGCTCGAGCAGTCGCGCGTGCGCGAGCACGACCTTGGTGCCGCCGCCGAGGTCGGCGCGCTCGAGCAGGTAGGTGACCCTCATGGCCCCGGTCTCAGCCCTTCCTGGGCGCCAGGCAAGCGACCCACTGGGGTGCCGCGATCGTGGCCGCCCTGCCGCCCGCCAGCCAGGCGAGCAGCACCGCCCGCCAGCGCAGCGAGCGCGGCAGCCGGGGGGACGGGAGCGGTTCGAGCCGCTCGACCTCGAAGCCGGCGGCGCGCGCCAGCTCGGCGAGCGAAGCGGGCGTCGTCGGCAGCCGGTGGTCGGCCGCCTGGACGCCGGCGAGCGTCGGGTCCCATCGCCCGGCGGCCAGCGCGAGCAGGACCGGCGCCCAGGCGACGTTGGGGAAGGCGACGACGGCACGGCCGTCCGGAGCGAGCCGGCGGGCGAGCGCCGAGAGGACCCCGAGCGGGTCGTCCAGGTGCTCGACGACGTCGGCGAGCACGGCGCCCGCGAGCCCGTCCGGCAGCGCGCCGAGGGCGCTCTCGGCGTCCGCGGCGAGCACCAGGTCGAGCCGGCGCGCGGCGCGCGCTGCCATCTCGAAGTCGGGCTCGACGCCGATCCAGCGCCGGCCGGCGCCGCGGTGGCGGGCGGCGAAGGCGCCGGCGCCGCAGCCGATCTCGAGCCAGAGGCCGGCGCCGTCGGGCAGGAAGGGGTCGAGCTCGTGACGGGGGTGGTCGGCCGGGTCCTGGAAGCGGAAGCAGCGCACGCCGTCGACCAGCGCGAGGTCCTGCGCCCGCGGCGGCCAGCCTCGCTCGAGCAGGCGATCGCCCTCGCCCGCCCTGGCCACCGCGAAGCCGCACCAGGCACCCTCCGGCGGCGCCACGGCCGCGGAGAGGCGCCGCCGGGCATCGCGCAGGGCCAGGCGGCGGTAGTCGCGCTCCGTGAAGGGCCCGCGGGAGACGTCCCAGGCCTGCGCCTCGGGCGCGCCGGGCGCGCGCGGTAGCCGCCAGCGGCCGGAAGGGGCGCCGGCCTCGGCCAGAGCGTGAGCGCTCTCCGGGCGGGGCGCCGCCCAGGGATCGTCGAGCACGGCGAGCGGGGTGCCGCCCGCCTCGGGGGCCTCCGGTCCCTCGTGGACCCGCCAGCCCGCGGCGCGGAACGTCCCCGCGAGCCGGGCGAGCTGCGCGGCGAGCGCCGGCCGGCGCGAGCGGACGCGCTGCCAGAGGAGTGGGGCGGTGGAGGGTGCGCTCAACTCGACGATTCTAGGCCGCGTCCGCTGGGCTCGGAGGCGTGCGCCGCCGACCGCCGCGCGCGACGGCGAGTGTCACCGCGACGGCGGCGGCCAGCTGCAGGCCGAAGGCGGTCGGGAAGCAGTGGCGCTCCGGCTCGGCCGCGTCGGCGTGGTAGGCGGCGAGGCCATGGCAGAGGAAGGCGAGGGCGAGGACGAACGGGGCGAGGTCGGCCGGCGCGAGCGGCCGGCGGCGGGCGAGCGCGACCGCGAAGAGGACGAGCACGAGCGCGGCGCCTGGCGCGCCGAGCGCGCGCACGACGCGGTCGAGCGGCGCGAGCGTTCGGGGCGACGGTCCGACGTAGGTCGCCAGCTCGGTGCCGAACAGGTCGGCGGCACCGCGCCACGTCTCGCGCGCCACGAAGCCGGGGTGGCCGAGCAGGAAGCGCAGCAGCAGGCCGCGCCCCCTGCGCTCGACGAACTCGAGAAAGGGGGCGTGGGCCGGATCGCGAAAGAGCTCGAGGTCGCGCTCGAAGGCGAAGCGGCCGCGGAAGGGCTCGAGGCGGTCGCTCCAGGGCAGGCCGCGCTCGACCCACCAGGCGAGCGCCTCTGGATCGGGAGCCACGCGCACCAGCAGCACGTTGGCGATCGGCAGGAGGGCGCGCTGCCCGCGCGCCACCGTCCCTTGCGCGAGCAGGAAGAGCGGCAGCAGGGCGGAGAGCGCCAGGGCGAGGGCTCGCGCCCGCCGGCAGTCGGCGGTGAAGAGCGCGGCGGCCGCCGCCAGGGCGAAGAGCGGCAGGACGAGGAGGCCGGCGCTGTCGCGCGCCGCCAGCAGCAGCGCCGCTGCCGCGAGCGCCACGCCGAGCGCCAGGCGGCGACCCCCGGCGAGAAAGGCGGCGACGCCCCCCGCGGCCAGCCAGATCAGGGCGAGGACCGTCGCCTCGGAGAGCAGTACGCCCGTCCAGCCGGCGACGTACCAGGCGAGCGCGAGCGGCAGGAGCAGGGCGCCGCCCAGTGCATGCGCGAGCCGCCGCCGGACGGTCGGTGCGCCACCGCCGAGCGCCGAGAGGAGAACGATTCCGCCGCCCGCGGCGAGGGAATAGAGGAGCCTCTGCGCGGCGACGATGCGCGCCGGATCGCCGTCGCACAGCTTGAAGAGCAGCGGGATCAGGAAGGGACGATTCCGATAGAGCCCATCCTCGGGCGCCGGCTCGGGCCCCAGCTCGAAGGGGGGCCGCGCGCTCGCGAAGAAGTCGGCGCCGAGCGGCTGGCGCGCGGCGAACAGGTAGCCCTCGGAGTCGGCGAAGCGACGGGGCTCGTGCCCGCTCGAAGCGAGCGCCAGCGCGAGTGCGAGGAGGCAGCCCAGCCCGAGCGCGGACAGGAGCCGGCGCACTCGGCCTACCCGAGGTGCCAGCCGTGCTCGATCTCGACCAGCCCGGGCACGAAGCGGGGAGTGACGACGGCGAAGGCCTCCGGGACCAGCCGCTGGTCGTGGACGTGCAGGCCGCGCTCGTCGAGCAGGAAGACGGTGAGCGAGAAGCTCCCCTTGGCGAGCGGCAGCGCCGGCACTTCGAGCCGCAGGTGGTGGTGGCGCGCGCCGGTGATCCCCGGCAGTCCCGAGTAGTGGGTGGCGAAGGAGGCGATCGGCAGGCCGTCCTCCGCGCGGTTGATGCCGACGGCGACGTGGAAGGCGAGCTCGGCCGCGTCGCTCTCCCAGTCGATCTCGACCTGCCAGGGCTCGCCGCAGCGATAGGCGGGGTGCTCGCCCGATGCGCTCGCCTGGTGCACGGCGAGAATCCGGGCCGGTTTGCCACCCAGGGCGTCGTGCTCACCCGAGTCGGCGAGCGCCGTGGGCGTCTCCTCGCGCTCGGCGCCCTTGGCGAGCAGATGGCGCTCGTAGGCGCGTACGACCTCGTCGGTCGCGCCCAGCGCCTCGACCCGGCCCTCGCGCAGCCAGAGCGCGCGCTCGCACAGCGCCGAGACGTAGTACATCGCGTGCGAGCAGAACAGCAGGGTCTTGCCCTGCTCGACGAAGGCGAGGATCTTGTCCATGCACTTCTTCTGGAAGTAGCCGTCGCCCACCGAGAGCGCTTCGTCGACGATCAGCACGTCGGGATCGACCTGGGTGGCGATGGCGAACCCGAGCCGCATCGCCATGCCGCTCGAGTACTGGCGCACGGGGCGGTCGATGAAGTCGCCGAGCTCGCTCCACTCGACGATCTCGGGCAGGCGCGCCTCGACCTCGGCGCGCTCGAGACCGAGCAGCGCGGCGTTGAGCTCGATGTTCTGCCGCCCGCTGAAGTCGGGGTGGAAGCCGGCCCCGAGCTCGAGGATCGCGGCGACCCGGCCGGCGACCTCGAGCGTGCCCGCGGTCGGCTGCGCCACGCCGGCGACCAGCTTCAAGAGCGTCGACTTGCCGGCGCCGTTCTCGCCGACGAGCGCGAGGCCGTGGCCCCGCGGCTGCTCGAAAGTGACGTCGGTGAGCGCCGGGAAGGGGACGTGGCGCCGCGCGCGCAGGACCAGCTCGGTCAGGCGGGCCGCCGCGGAGGGGTAGATGCGGTAGGTCTTCGACAGCCCCGCGGCCGCGACGGCGATCGCCATGGACGGAATCCTACCCGCTCGCCGCAAAGAAAAGGGGCGCGGACCCGAAGGCCCGCGCCCCGTGAGGCGGTCAAGCTCGCCGGCTCAGTCGCCGATGAACTTGCTCATCTTCTTGTGAGCGTACGGGAAGTCGCCAGAGGTCGGAGCCTTGGCACCGCCGCCACCGTAGTAGTAGCTGGTGAAGTAGTTGTAAACCACGTCACCCAGCGGGTAGTCCGGCGAAGGCCCGAGAACGATGCTGCGGTTGTCGCAGAAGTTGTCGAGCTGGATCGCCGGCAGACCGGCGCTGAAGCGACCCTCGGCGCTGTGGACCGAGGTCACCCAGGCCTGCGAGAGGATCGAGCAGTCCTCACCCTCGCAGGAGAACGGCCCCTGGTTGAGGTTGAGGTAGAGCCAGCCGGACTCCGGCACCACGTCGAGGTTCGGAATCGAAACGCGCTGCGCCTCGGCCGGGAAGAGGATGTCCTCCTCCGGGCAGGGGGAGATCGTGCAGAGCGCTTCCGGGTTCTCCTGCTCGTCGAACGTCACGGTCTGCCGCTGCGAGAGCGGGAACCAGAGCGGTCCGATGTTGCAGTTGAAGCCCGCCGCGTCGAGGTCGCCGTAGCGCGAGCCGTAGAAGTACGCGATGAGGTCCGGCAGGAACATCTGGATGACCGAGTCACGCCAGACCAGCAGGTCCGTGCCGCCGTCGAACGCCGCGTTCTGGTAGAAGCGGGTGGCGAAGGTGGTCGGCAGGGTCTCGCGCAGGTCGAACCAGGGCGACGGCGGGAAGGGCCAGAACTCGCTGTCCAGGCCGCAACGGCCGTAGAAGGTGCCGTTGAGGTAGTCCTGGCCGACCTGATCGAGCGGGTTGACGGCCTCGACGTGCACCAACGTGTCGCCCTGGGCGAAGTTGTTGGCGTAGTCGATCATGTACCAGTCGCCCCAGAGGATGTTGTCGTACTCGCCAACGCCGGTGTACGGCCCGGCGCCGGTGTAGAAGTAACCCTCCTCGCAGGGGCGCAGCAGCGTGCAGTTGTTGACGAGATCGACCGTGACGTAGCCGCGGGCGATGCCGTCCCCGTAGTCGAGACCGCCGCAACGGCCGTTGTAGATCGCCGACGGGCCGCCGGTGAGGATCGACTGCAGGTGGTTGAGGTAGTCCTCGTCGAGCGCCGGCACCGAGTACGGGAAGACGCCGATGCAGGCCGAGTAACCGTCGATCGCGTTGTCGATGCCGCCCGGAGGAACGTCCGAGTACGGGCCGACCGGGCTGATCGAGGTGGCGTCGCCGGTGACCGGCAGGATGCCATCACGGATGATCAGGCCCATGCCGATCGTCTGGACGTCGTAGCCGGTCAGGTAGACGTTGAAGTCCAACGCCTCGACCGACAGGTCGGTCCAGATGATCACGTGCGTCAGGGCCGCGGCCGCCGACGCGTTGTTGATCGAGAAGAACGTATCGATGCCGTTCGGGTCGTTGATATCGACCTCGAAATACGGCAGGAGGAGCGTCGCGGCGGGCGTCGCCTCGATGGTGCAGAAGTCGGCGATCGCCGAACTCCCCAGCATCAGAAGGCCTGCCACCGCGAGGCAGCTGACAATCTTCTTCATTAGACAATCTCCCTTTGGGTGTATCCCTTTCCTCGTGAAAGGAACGTTCGTTACCAGATCAGATCAGATCCACCCTCGCCGAATCCGGTGACATCACCTCCCATTCAAAGGTTGTCCAGTCGGCGGAATGGTACCACAAACCGGGCGGCGCAAGGGGGTCCGGTGACCCCGGGGCGGCTCGCCGGAGCGCACGGCCGCTTCACCGGCCCCGAACCCGGGCTCGCGGCCCCCGGGCTCAGCGGCGCGGCGCCCGGCTCGCCCAGGCGCTCAGGCGGCCGCCGTCGGGGCACTGCTCGCCGGCGAAGGCCGCGACCAGATCGCCGCGCCGATCGCCGTCGAGATCGGTGATGCCGAGGTCGTAGACCCGGCAGCCCGCTTCGGCGGCGAGGTCGTCGGTCGCCTCGCGGCTGAAGCCCCCCTTGCCGTCGCCGAGGAAGGCGAAGACCCGGCCGTCGCCGGTGCCCGCGGTCAGGTCGGCATGGCCGTCGCCGTCGAGATCGCCGGTCGCCAGGGAGTAAAAGCCCTCCCGGCCCGCCTCGACGTAGACCGTCCGGCGCTCCCACGCCGCTTCCGGGCGGGAGAGCATCACGTCGATCCCGGAGCGCCAGACGCCGAGCTCCACGCTCTGATAGCCGACCGCCAGGTCGGCCTTGCCGTCGCCGTCGAAGTCGCCGGCGCCGACCGCGCGCGCGAAGGCGCGATCGCGCACCGGCTCGACCCAGAGGTAGCCCCAGCTGCCGTCCTCGTGATGCAGGTGGACCAGCGCCTTGTTGCTCCGGCTGTTCGAGCCGGCGGCGAAGTCGATCCGGCCGTCGCCGTCGAAGTCGGCCGCCACCAGCGAGTCGCCGAACAGCTCCGGGTGCGTCTTGCCGCCGCCGAGCACGACCCACTTGCCGGTCTCCGTGTCGAAGTCGTAGAGCGCGACGCCGTAGGACTGCTGCATCCGGTTGGTCAGCCCTTTCTGCGCGGCGAACGAGCCCATCGGCCCCTCGGCGAGAGCGAGGATCTCCTGGTCGCCGTCGCGGTCCCAGTCGAGCGCGACGATGGCGCGCGAGGAGAACTGCGTGACGTTGCCCGGCTGGAGCTGCCCCGCCTCGAAGGAGAGCCCCTCGCCGGCCAGCCGGAAGGCGCCCTTGCCGTCGCCGAACAGGGCGAGCAGGCCGCGCAGGTGGATCGCGAGCGCGAGATCCGCCTTGCCGTCGCCGTTGAAGTCGCCGACCGCGACATCGCCGTAGTCGTAGGGCTGCCGCGGGTAAGTCGCCTCCTGCCAGTAGCGGAAGGCGCCCTTGCCGTCGCCGATGAAGAGGTTGGGCACCGGAGCCATGGTGCGGCGGGTGCCGCCGTGCGCGATGTCGGTCTTGCGGTCGCCGTTGACGTCGGCGAGCTCGAAGCCGTTGCGCCACTGACCCTGGTTCGGCAGGCCCTCGCCGAAGGGCACGAAGCGGACGCGGTCGCTCTCGCGGGCCTCGAAGCGGTACTCGGCCTCCTTGGCCGCGAGCTGCTCGGGCGTCGGCTCGGCCTTCTTGCGCGAGAGCCGCGTCTCGATGTTGTCGACACGATAGATCTTCGCGTAGAAGAACTCGGCGTCCTCGTCGACCAGCTCGAAGGCGACGCCGCCGGGCAGGCGCACGCGGTTGCCCTCGAGGCGCAGATAGGCGCCCTCGGCCGGGCGCGCGAACTTGCGCACGTAGTACTGGCGTCCCTGGGCGTCGGTGAGCCACTTGCCGTCGGGCGGGCCTTCCTGCCGCTGCCAGGGGCGCAGGGGCTGCTCGGCGCCCGGCTCGGCCGGGACCGAGGCGGCCTCGGCGGTCGCCGGCGGCTGCGCCGTGACTGGATCTTGCGGCTGCGCCGTGACTGGATCTTGCGGCTGCGCCGCTGGCGGAGTCGGCTCCTGGCCGAGCGCCGGCAGCGCGAGGGCGGCCGCCGCCAGCGCGACGAGCAGGGTGAGTCGCCCGGAGGCGGCAGAGGCGAGGCGGTGGACGTTTCGAGGCATGGTCTTCCTTTCTTGAAGCGGGCCAAAGTGGCGGCGTCTCCGGCGCGGAAGCAAGAGCGGTACCGCCGCCTCCGGAAGCCGCTCAGAGCTCGTCCGGGAAGCCCGGGCTCAGACGGCGGAAGAGCGCCGTGCCCATCAGGAGCGCGACGCCGGCCACCGCCGCAGCGATCGCGGTGGCGGCGGCGCCGGGGGGGTCGCCGCCGAGGAGCGCGCAGCGGTAGAGCTGCACGATCGTGGCCAGCGGATTGTATTCGACCCAGCGGGCGAAGGCGGCCGGGACCCAGGCCGGCGCGTAGACGATCGGCGTGAGATAGAACCAGGCGGGCAGCAGGATGCCGACGAGCTGGGCGACGTCGCGGAAGTAGACCTGGAGTGCCCCGGTGGCCAGGCCGAGGCCGAAGGTGAGGGCGAGCTGGACCAGGGCGCCGGCCGCGAGCCAGGGGAGGTGGCGGGGCTCGAGCTCGCCGCGCGCCGCCTGCAGGGCGCCGAACAGGCCGAGCGCCACGAGTTGATGGGCGAAGGCGCCGAGCACGACGCCGAGCACCAGGATCTCGCTCGGGAAGCGCAGCTTCTTGACCAGGTTCGCCCCCTCGGCGATCGCCGTCGTGGCGCGCGCGAGGCCCTCCTGGACGCCGAGCCAGGGGAGCAGGCCGGCGAATAGGAAGAGCGGGAAGCTCGAGGTTCGCTCGCCGACCAGGGGGATGCGCAGGATGTAGGAGAAGACCACCGTGAACAGGGCGAGCTGCCAGAGGGGGTGGAGGAAGGCCCAGAAGAAGCCGAACAGCGAGCCGGCATAGCGGCTCTTGAGGTCGCGCGCGACCAGCTCGCGCAGCAGGAATCGGAAGCGGATCATCTTCTCGCGGGGCGGGGTGGCCGGCGGGCCCGGATGGCATCTTGACATGGATTCGCCCCCGCTCCTACTATGCGATCCGAGGGAGCGCCTCTTTAAGAGCGACGCCATGGCGACGACGTCCGAGTTCCGGCAGGTCCAACTCGTGGGCCGCAAGATCCGTCAGCTGCGCAAGGAGCGCCGGCTGACGCAGACCGAGCTCGCCGTGCGTCTGGGCATCCAGCAGTCCGATCTGTCGCGCATGGAGAAGGGCGAGTACCGGGTGAGCCTCGACACGCTCTTCAAGATCCTCGCCGAGTTCCGCGTCGGCATCGGCGAGTTCTTCGACGAGATCTCGAAAGAGACCATCACGCCGCGCGACATGCGACTCGTGCGCGGCTTCCATGCGCTCGACAGCGGCGCGCAGCAGGAGGTCGAGAGCTGGATCTTCGACCAGGTTCCCACGGATCGCCGCCGCCGCGCCGGCCGGAGCTTCTCGTGACGCCGCGGATCGGCAGTGCGTCCGAGCTCGAGGCGGCGCGCGCGCGCTGGAGCGAGCTGGTCGAGGCGGGGCGCCTCGAGGAGGCGCTGCCGCTGGTCGAGGCCGCGCTCGCGTGGGCGGCGATCTCGGGGGATGCGGTGCTCGCGGCCCGCGTGCGCTGCAATCGCGCGCGGGTGGCGATCGAGCTCGGGCTCGAAGGGGGCTACGCCGCGGAGCTGCGCGACGTGCTCCTCGCCAATGCCGACGACGAGACCGCGTTCCTCGCCGCCTACTCGCTCGCCCGCTTCTACGAGCTGAGGAAGGAATCGCGCAAGGCGCGCTTCTACGCGCAGCTCGCTCGCGACCGCGCCGAGCGGCTCGACCGCGAGCGGCTCGGCTCGAGCCTCAACCAGCTGGGAAACGTCCTGGTCGCCGAGAGCCGTTTCGACGAGGCGGCCACGACCTATGCCCGCGCGCTCGAGCTGGTCGCCTCCGACCGTTTCTCGCGCCGCAGCGTGATCCTCTACAACCTCGGCTACTGCGAGACGCTGCTCGGCCGTCGCCGCGCGGGCTACGGCCATCTGGTCGCGGCGGTGCGCGCGCTGCGCCGGCAGGGAGCGCGCCGTCACGAGGCGCTGGCGCGGCTCGATCTCGCTTTCGCCGCCCTCGAGTCCGAGAAGCCGCGCGCCGCGGCGCGGCACGCCGGCCGGGCGCTCGAGCTGGCGCGCGAGAGCGGACTCGGGGAAGCGGCGAAGAACGCGCTCTACCTGCTCGGTGCCGCGGCCACGGCGCTCGGCGACCGTTTCGCCGCCAAGCGCTGGTACCAGCAGCTCCAGGCCGACTTCTTCCCCGACGCCGACTATTTGCCCGAGCTGCTGGTCCAGCTCGACGTGCGCAAGCTGGTGAACCTCAAGGCATGAGAGCGGCGCGCATCCTCCTCGTGGCGCTCGTCGCCCTGCTCGCCGCGCTGCCCGCGGCCGAGGCGGCGCTAGCGCCCGCGCCCTCGGCGGTCGCCGCCAACGGCACCTTCTACAAGGTCCACGCCGGCCGCTTCGCCGACCTGTTCGGCGAGAGCCCGGCGCTGCCGGCCGAGCGCGCCGTGCTGGCCCTCGATCTGGTGCGGCCGGGCGAGCCGCTCGAGCGCTGGGTGGTGCCCGGAACCGAGGGCGAGGAGGTCGAGAGCTCGCCGGCACTGCTCTTCGAGGAGGAGACGTCGACGCTCCACCTCGTGTGGAACCGCCGGATCGACATCAACTTCGAGCGGTCGCAGCTCGTCCTGCGCGCCCTGACCCCGGAAGGGTGGGGCGAGGAGATCGACCTCTCCGCGGGCTCGACCGAGGAGAAGCGGGCGATCCGGATCCTGGTGACCGGCGAGCGCTACCAGACGACGATCGCCGGCGCGCCGGTGGAGCTCAGCCGCCGGATCGTTCACCTGGTCTGGATGGAGCCCTCGAGCGCGGGTCCACGGCCCTACTACTCGCCGCTGGTCTTCGTCGAGGGGCGCTTCGTCGGTTGGAACCCGGTCGTCGCCCTCGAAGAGCTGGTCGGCGCCGAGTCTCCCTCGCCGGTTCCGGCCGCCGAGGCCCTGGCTTGGGCGCCGACGCTCTCCTCGGGGCGCGACGGCTCCGAGCTCGTCGCCGGCTTCGTCGATCCGCGCACTTCGCGGGTCGCCACGGTCGAGATCCGGGTGCTGCCCGCCGAGCTCGGCCAGCTGGCCGACGAGGCGCGGGGCTCGATCATCGAGCTCGGTCAGACGCTCTTCCCCGCGGACGTCCCGGCGCTCGCCGCCGAGGCGCGCGGCTCGATCATCGAGCTGGCGGGCACCTTCCATCCGGCGGTCGCCACGCACGTCGCCGACGGCGCGCAGGCGACGCTGCTCGGCGCCGATCCGGGAGCCACGCTCGGGCAGGTGGCCGACGAGGCGCGCGGCTCGATCATCGAGCTGGTCGACCAGGTCGACGGCAGCGGCCTGGCCAACGGCTGCGCCGGCGAGGGCGAGCTGCTCGAAATTCCGCCGCTCGTGCCGGAGGAGGGTCGCGACTTCACGCACCTGCTCCGGCTGCGGGCGGTCCGGGCCTTCGGCGCGCCCGAGATCGGTGCCGAGCCGCCGTCGCTGCTGGTCTCGCCGAGCGGCGACCGGGCGATGGTCGGGTGGATCAGCGGCACGTCGCTCCACTACCTCGAGACGCTGCCCGATGGCTTCTGGAGCGGCACGCACGCGCTCGACCTGACCCAGATCCCGATCGGCGACGCGTTCCAGGCGCTCGAGCGGCGACTCGCTCGCCCCTGAGCGGTCCGCGCTCGAGGCGCTCTTCCAGAGAATCGACTTCCCGAGCCGGGCCCGCGGTCGCGACGCGGCCTGCGCCGTGTCGGATCAGCCGAGCTCGAGGCCGGCGAGCGTGGGGCGGGCGTCGAGCGGCCGCGCCCCGATTCGCCGCCAGGCTTCGTCGACTTTCGCGCGCGCCTCGGGCGGCGCCAGCGCGACGACGCAACCGCCGCCGCCGGCGCCGCAGGCCTTGCCCCCCCAGGCGCCGACCGCGCGCGCCGCCGCCAGCAGCTCCTCGATGCGCGGGGTCGAGACCTCGGGGGAGAGGCCGCGGCGGGCCTCCCACTCGGCACCGACCGCGTGGCCGAGCTCGGCCCAGGCGCCGGCCTCGAGCGCGGAGGCCATCGTGCTCGCCGCCGCGGCGATCCGCTCCAGGCGCGCGACGCGGTCGGGATCGCCGTCGAGCCGGCCGCGCACCACGCTCCAGTTGGCTCCGGCCGAGAAGTGGCTCTGGCCGGTGTAGGCGACGACCCAGCGCGCGGCGAGCGCCTCGAGGTCGACCTCGAGGCGGCGCACCCGCGCGCCGCCCGGCTGGTGGGCGATCTCGAGCGCGCCGCCGAGCTGGGCGGGCAGGTGGTCCTGGAGGCCAGTCGGCAGGCCCATCAAGCGCGCCTCGAGATCGCGAGCGAGGCGCGCACGCGCGAGCGGCTCGAGGCGGAGCCGCCCTTCGTGGGCGAGCTCGGCCGCCGCGAGCAGCGCGACGGCCAGCGCCGAGCTGGCGCCGAGGCCGGCGCCGCGCGGCGAGTCGCTCGCCAGGGTGACCGTGCAGGGACCCGGATCGAAGGGTTCGAGCATGCGCGCGACCAGCGCCGCGCCAGGAGAACGGGCGAGCTCGGCGAGCGTCGCGGCGCTCGCCTCCTCGCCCTCCTGCCGGACGACGTAGCGGTCGCCGCCTGGCGCGAGCGCGACGCTCGCGCGCAACTCGATGGCGACGTTGACGGTGCACGCCCCCGGGTGGAGCAGACCCAGGGGCCAGATGTCGAGCGTGCCGCCGCCCAGGTCGACGCGGCACCGGGCGACCGCCCGGAGCGCGCTCACCGGCGCGCGGCGGCGGCCCCGGCCGGAGGGGCGGAGCGGGCGGCCAGCCGATCGGCGCCGAGGGGCGCGGCGGGGCCGGCCGGCGCGTAGGGCGCGCCGGAGTCGAGGCTCGCGCGCATCTGATCGCGTGTGGCGTGGAACTCGGCGAGCGCCAACTTCGACAGCGGCTCGCCCGGCACGCTCTTGATGGTGAGCGGATCGATCCAGCGGCCGTCGCGCTGGACGCGGTAGTCGAGATGGGGCGCGGTCGCCAACCCGGTCGCTCCGACGTAGCCGACGACGTCGCCCTGGGCGACCCGAGCGCCGGCGCGAATGCCCGTGGCGACCTTGGAGAGATGCAGGTAAGCGGTCAGGTAGCCGTTCGGATGACGCACCTTGACGGTCTTGCCGCCGCCGCCGTCCCAGCCGGCGGAGACCACGGTACCGGAGGCCGTGACGCGCACCGGCGTGCCGGTCGGCGCGCCGTAGTCGACACCGTAGTGGGGGCGGAAGGTCTTGAGCACCGGATGAAACCGCCGGTTCGAGAAGCGCGACGTCACGCGCGAGTACGGCAGCGGCGAGCGCAGGAACATCTTCGTCAGAGGCCGGCCCTCGGCGTCGTAGAAGCCCCCCGGTTCGCCGAATCGGTAGACCTCGAGTCGGCGGCCGGCGCCTTCGTACGAGATGGCGAGCAGGTCGCCCAGCCCGTGGCGCTCCCCCTCGAGCCAGACTTCCTCGTAGAGCGCGGCGAAGCGGTCGCCGTTGCGCAGGTCGCGGTTGAAGTCGAGGTCCCACTGCAGCGCGTCGGCGATCGCGTAGGCGAGCTCGCCGGCCGCCCCGGCGCGCACGACCGCCGACTCGAACGCGCCCTCGACGGTTCCCCGCACGCTCGCGACGCGCACCTGCCGCTCGAAGGTGCGGAAGGTCGGCTGCCAGCCGAGGCCGGTGCGCTCGAGCTCGAGCCGCCCCTTGCCTCCGACCGCGAGCTCGAACCGGCCGAGCGCTTCCTGCTCGTCGTAGTAGGCGGCGTATTCGGCGCCGGGCCGCAGCTGGCGCAGATCGACGTAGCGGGAGGCCGCCAGCGCCGCCTGATGCGACTCGCTGCCGTCCAGGCCGAGCTCGGCGAAGATCGCGCCGAGCGTCTGGCCGCTCGCCAGCCGGCCGATCCGATCGGGCCTCGAGACCGGTACGGACGCCGCGCGATCTGCGGCGAGATCCGCGATGGCGGCGTGGGGTGCGAGCGCGGCGGTCTCGAGGGCGGTGGGGCCGAGCAGGCCCTGATCGCGATCGACGAAGAGGCCGAGCGCGGCGACGGCGAGCAGGCCGCCCAACGGAACGCCGAAGCGGGCCCCCAACTGGACCAGATACGGCGGCCGTCCTTCGCTTCGCCAACTCATCGCGCGCGGGGGACTCCTCTCGAGTTTCGGGGATCGGCCGGGGCCGACCCGCCGATCCTAGTGCGCCGGCGCGGCGGTGTAAAGCGAATGGGGGGTGGTCAGCGCAGCGCTTCGGCGATCGCGCGGTCGGGGTCGGCGGGCAGGCGTCCCTGGTAGCGCGCCTCGCCGTCGCGCAGCACGACCAGGCCGGGCAGCGAGGTCACCGCGTGGGCCTTGGAGAACTCGCCGTCGCGATCGAGGTAGGTCGGCGCGGCGAGCGATTTGCCGCGCAGGAACTCCTCGACCGCCGCCGGCTCCTCCTGGAAGACCACCGTCACGACGCGCGCTTCGCCGTTCCAGCGCGCGGAGATCGCATTGGCGCGCTCGACGATGTCGCGGCAGCGCGGCGACCAGGAAGCCCAGACGACGAGCACGTGCGTGCCCCGCTCGAGGTCGGCCGAGGTGAGCGCGCCGCCGCGCAGGCCGGGCAGCCGGAAGCGCCCTTGCGCGGCCGCGGCGCCGGCGGTGATCACGGCGAGCAGGGCGAGCGCGACGGCGGCGCGCGCGCCGCGAGCGAGGTGCGGGCGAATCGTCCGGATCGTGTTCATTGGCGCTCGAGCAGGGAGAGGATCTGGTCCTGCAGCCGGCTGGGTGCCGCGCGCCGGGGGCACCGGCTGCGCACCAGCAGGATCAGCCGCTCGATCTCGGTGGCGCGATCCCGGCACTGCGGGCACTCCTCCAGATGGCGCGCGATGCGCTCGACGATGCGCTCCTCCTGGTCGCGGTCGACCCAGAAGAAGACGGCTCGCTGAACCCGCCTACAGCCCATGAGCGTTCCTCGCTTCGACCGCGTCGCGCATCGTCGCTTCCCTTCCGTCAACCTTCGGCGCGCGGCCGATATTCCGCGCCCGGGAGCGTGGCCGCCGTCACGCCGCCCCCGCCCGGCCGTCGGCCTCGGCGCGGCCGCGCCGCTTGCTCGGCTCGGCGTCGCCGCGCAGGTAGCCGCGCTCGCGGGCATAGACGAGCAGCGCCTCCTCGAGCAGCTTGCGCCCGCGATAGAGGCGGCTCATCACCGTGCCGACCGGGATTTCGAGGATCTCGGCGATCTCCTTGTAGGAGAACCCCTCGAGATCGGCGAGCAGCACGGCCATCCGGTAGTCGGGCGGGAGGTGGTCGAGCGCCGCCTGCACCCCCTCGTCGAAGCTCGTCTCGAGGAACTCCTCCTCGGGGTTCTTGATCTGGAGCATCGAGTCGGGGCGCAGCTGACTCTCGAAGGCGCCCTCGATCTCGGAGAAGTCGCTCGCCGGAGGCTTGGCCTGGCGCTTGCGGTACTCGTTGATGAAGGTGTTCTTGAGGATCTTGAACAGCCAGGCCTTGAGGTTGGTGCCGGGCGTGAACTGGTCGAAGCTCCGGTAGGCCTTGAGGTAGGTCTCCTGGACCAGGTCCTCGGCGTCCTCGGCGTTGCGCGCCATCCGGTACGCGGTGTTGTAGAGCGAGTCGAGGTAGGGCATGGCCGCCGCCTCGAATCCGTCGCCCGTCGTTCGCTTCGCTCTTGCGCTCATCGCCGCTCGCCCTCGAGCCTACCTCTCCAGCCCCGGTCTACGCACGACCGGTGCCAGGCCGTCCAGCTCCGTCGTACGCTAGCCGCCTCGTGCGCCGCCCCGCCCTGGCCGTGTCGCTCCTGCTCGCCCCGCTGGCGCTCGTCTGCGCCCTCGGCTTCTGGGGCTACACGTACGACGACGGCTACATCACCTACCGATACGCGCGCAACCTCGCCGAGGGACGGGGGCTGGTCTACAACCCGGGGGAGCGGGTGCTCGGCACTTCGGCGCCCGGATACGCTGCGCTGCTCGGGGCGCTGGCCGCGGCCGGCCGGCCGCTCGGCCTGGGCGTCGAGGATGCCGGATCGGCGCTCTTCTTCGCTTCGCTGGTCGGCTTGGCGGCGCTGCTGGCGCGGCGGGGCGCCGTGCTGGCCCCGGCGCTCTTCGGGTCGCTCGCCCTGATTTCCCGTTTCGACCTCGAGCTCGAAGGGTGCGAGACCTTGCCGGCGCTGACGCTGCTGGTGGCCGCCTTCCGTCTCGCCTGGGATCGCGAGTGGCCGGTCGCGGCGGGCCTGCTCGGCGCCCTGGCGGCCTCCTTCCGACTCGACTCGGGGCTCGCTCTCGCGGCGCTCGGCCTGCTGCTCTGGTGGCGCTCTCGGCGCTTCCCCTGGCGCTTCGCGCTCGCTGGCCTCGCCGGGCTGGCCGCCGTCGCCCTCGCGCTGACGGCTTACTACGGCTCGTTCGTGCCGGCCACGCTCGCGGCCAAGCGCGCCGAGCTCGCTCTGGCGGCGCCAGGGTACGGCGCGGCGCAGTGGGCCTGGCTCGGGCGGATCTACGGCGAGGCCGGGGCGCTGGCGCTGCTCGCGCTCGCCGGCGCCGGCGTCGCGCTCGGCTGGTCGCGCTGGCGCGGGGAGCGCCCGGCGCTCGCCGCGGCCGCCGGCTGGCTGGCCGCGCACGAGCTCTTCTACCGCGCCGTCGGCGTGCCCTTCTCCCCCTGGTACCACGTCCACCTCTTCCACGCCCTGCTCGCCCTCGCGGTGTTCGGCGCGCTCGCGCTCGGCGGACGCGCGCTGGCGCTCGCCGCGGGTGGCGCAATGGCGCCCCGCGCGGCGCTCGCGGCGCTGCTGCTGCTGCCCCTGCTGCTCCCCTCGTTTCGTTTCGTGACCACCGGTTGGCGCGAGCCCCCCGACCCGCGGGTGCGGCTCTATCGCGACGTCGCTCGCGCGGCGGATCGCTGCGCTGCGCACGGCGGGCCGATCGCCGCCGTCGAGATCGGCGCCCTGGGCTTCGCCACCGAGCGTCCGGTGCTCGATCTGGTCGGCCTGGTCGATCCCGGGTTGCGGCGCGCGCGGGTTGCCGGCGAGCTCGCGGCGGCGGCGCTCGCGCGACGCCCCGATTTCCTGGTCGACCATCCGACCTTCGCCGAGCCCTACTGGTCGCCGATCCTCGACACCGGAGAGGTCCGCGAGCGCTTCCGCACGGTCGGCTGGTTCCAGCGCCCCGAGTATCCGCTGACGGTGCGCCTGCTGGCGCGCCGTGGCGTCTGCGCCGAGCCCGCGGTGGCGCCGTGAGAGAATCCGCGGCCGTGAGTCCCGCGGCCGGACCCGCTTCCGCTGCGCTGCCGACGGTCGCTCGGCTGCTCGAGCTGATCGCCGCCTTCGAGGGGCGCGACGTGCTCATGCTGGTCGACCTGGTCGCTGACCGCTTCCTCTGGGGCGTGCCCAAGCGGATCAGCCGCGAGGCGCCGGTGCTGATCCTGCGTTACGAGGGGGAGAGCCTGGCTCCCGGCGGCGGCGCCAACGCGGCGGCCAACGTGCGCGCGCTCGGCGGCCGGCCGCGGCCCGTCGGCTTCGTCGGCGACGATGCCGAGGGCCGGGCGCTGCTCGCGGCGCTCGCCGCGCGCGACATCCCGATCGACGGCGTCCTCGTACGCGCCGGCTGGGCGACGCCGACCAAGACGCGCATCCTCGCCGGCTTTCCGAGCGCCAACAAGCAGCAGGTGGTCCGTTTCGACCGCGAGCCCGAGACGCCGCTCGGCCCCGAGGATCGCGCCCGGCTGGCCGAGCGCGTCGCCGCCGGCGCGGCCGGGGCCAGAGTGGCGATCTTCTCCGACTACGGCTACGGCGCCGTCGCTCCCGACCTGGTCACGAGCGTGCGCGCCGCCCTGGGGCCGGATGCGCTGCTGCTCGCCGACAGCCGCTTCCGCCTCGGCGAGTACCGTGGTCTCGACGGCGCCACCCCCAACGAGGAGGAGGCCGAGGCGCTCGCCGGCGAGCGCCTCGAGGCGGCGGCCGGCGCGCTCGATCGCGCCGGCGCCGCCCTGCGTGCGCGCCTCGGCTGCCGCTTCCTGCTGGTCACCCGCGGCAGCCGGGGTATGTCGCTGTTCGAAGCCGAGCGGCGGGGCCTCCACGTGCCGGTGCACGGTTCGGCGCAGGTCTCCGACGTCACCGGCGCCGGCGACACGGTGATCGGCACCTTCGCGCTGGCGCTCGCGGCCGGCGCGACGCCGCTCGAAGCCACGCTGCTCGCCAACTACGCCGGCGGCGTCGTCGTGATGAAGATGGGCACGGCGACGCTCGACCGCGACGAGTTGGCGGCGGCGGTCGAGTCCGACCGCCGGCCGCTCGAGGAGATCGCGTGGGGGAAGTGATCGAGCGGGCGCGGCTCGCCGCGGCGCTCGCCCCGTTGCGCCGCGCCGGACGGCGGATCGCGCTCGCCAATGGGCACTTCGACCTGCTGCACGTCGGCCATCTGCGCTATCTCGCGGCGGCGCGCGCCGAGGCCGACGTCCTGGTGGTCGCGGTCAACGACGACGACTCGGTGACGCGCCTCAAGGGGCCGGGGCGGCCGATCGTGCCCGCCGCGGAGCGCGCCGAGCTGCTGGCGGCGCTCGCGCCGGTCGACTTCGTCGTGATCTTCGAGGGAGACTCGCCCGCGCCGCTGATCGCCGAGATCGAGCCCGATCTCCACTGCAAGGGGACCGACTACGGCTCGCCGGAGCGGGTGCCGGAGTTCGACGTCGTGCGCGCCCACGGCGGCCGCACCGTGCTGGTCGGGGATCCCAAGGACCACGCCACCAGCGACCTGATCGCCCGCGTCCGGGCGTTGCCCTAGCGGCGGTGCGCGTCCTGATCGTCCGCACGAGCGCGCTCGGCGACATCGTCCACGCCCTGCCGTCGCTCGCCGCGATCCGCCGCCACCTGCCCGCCGCGCGCATCGCCTGGGTGGCCGACGAGGCCTTCGCGCCCCTGCTCGAGGGGCACGACGACCTCGAGCGGGTGATCGCGGCGCCGCTGCGCCGGGCGCGGCGGACCGGCGAACGGAGCCGGGGCGTGCGCGATCTCCTGCGCTTCCTCGGCCGGCTGCGGGCCTTT
>WYBK01000142.1 GCA_011525905.1 Acidobacteriota bacterium | reverse complement strand
GGTTCCAGAGGGCGGCGCCGATGTCACCCCGGTT
Source organism: Acidobacteriota bacterium (assembly GCA_011525905.1). Lineage (GTDB taxonomy): Bacteria > Acidobacteriota > Thermoanaerobaculia > Multivoradales > JAGPDF01 > JACTMI01. The sequence continues at coordinate 12,404 of WYBK01000142.1, read as the reverse complement.
CGACTGACTTCGTCACCGCCACGGGCCTACGCTGGCTCCGCGATGTCGGTCCGGCTCGAGCAGCTCACCAAACGCTACGACGGCAAGTCGGTCGTCTCGAACGTCACCCTCGAGGTCGCCAGCGGGGAGCTCTGCGTGCTGCTCGGCCCGTCGGGCAGCGGCAAGAGCACGGTGCTGCGGCTGATCGCCGGCCTGACGCCGCTCGACGGCGGGCGGATCCTGCTCGCCGGCCGCGATCTCGAGGGGGTGCCGGCGCGCGCGCGCGACCTCGGCTTCGTCTTCCAGTCCTACGCGCTCTTCCGCCATCTGACGGTCGCCGAGAACGTCGAGTTCGCGCTGCGCGTGCGGCGCGTGCCGCGCCCGCAGCGCCGGGAGCGGTGCGCCGAGCTGCTCGAGCTGGTCGGCCTGGCCGGTCTCGGCCGGCGCCTGCCCGGCCAGCTCTCGGGTGGCCAGCAGCAGCGGGTGGCGCTGGCGCGCGCGCTCGCCCACCGGCCGAGCGTGCTGCTGCTCGACGAGCCGTTCGGCGCGCTCGACGCGCGCATCCGCCTCGAGCTGCGGCGCGCCCTGGGACGCATCCAGCGCGAGCTCGGCGTCACGACGCTGTTCGTCACGCACGACCAGGAGGAGGCCTTCGAGCTGGCCGACCGGCTCGCGGTGATGGCGCACGGGCGGCTGGTCGAGGAGGGGCCGCCCGAGGAGCTCTACCTGCGGCCGCAGACCGAGTTCGCCGCGACCTTCCTGGGCGGCGCCAACCTGCTGGTCGGCGAGTCGTCGGCGCGCGGCGTGCGCATCGGCGCGGCCGAGCTGACGCTGCCGGGCGAGAGCACCGGAGGGGAGACGCGGCACCGCGTCCAGGTGCTGATCCGGCCCGAAGACGTGGCGCTCGCGCCCAGCGGCGCCGAATCGGGTCCCGCCGATCTCGGCGTCGGGGTGGTCGAAGAGCTGGCCTTCGTCGGTGCCGGCGAGCGGCTGCGCCTGCAGCTGCCGGCGCCCCGCGGCCTGCGCGTGATCCACCCGCCGCGCCCGTTCGGAGATCCGACCTGGCCGATCGACGCGACCCGCTCGCAGGCCGAGGTCCGCCGATTGCCGCTGGCGCCCGGTGACCGCGTCCGGGTGGGTGTCCGGCGAGTCCACGCCCTGCTCCATCCGGGCCTGGCGCTGCTGCTCGCCGATGGCGGCGCCGTGGCCGACGAGCGGGCGCGAGCGGTCGCCCAGGAGCTCTCCCGCCTCTGCCAGGCGCGACTCGATCGAGTCGAGGCCGAGCCCGCCACGCTGGCCGCCGCCGCGGCGGCGCGCCTCGGCCGGGAGCCCGCCGACCTGGTGGTCGCCGCGCTCGCCGGGCGCGGCGGCGCCGACGCCGCCGAGCGGCTGCTCGCCCGTCTGCCCGCGCACCTGCTGCTGGTGCGCGGCGTGCGGCCGCTGCCGCCCCGGCGCTTCCTGGTCGCGGTCGCGGTGGGCGAGCCGGGCAAGGAGGACGTCGCCTTCACCGCCCGCCTCGCCCGCCACCTCGGCGCCCCGGCCACCGTCCTCTCCGTGCTCTCTCCTGGCGGGGACGAGGCGGAGCGGCGAGCGGGAGAGCGCTTCCACGCCGGCTGCCTGAGCACGCTCGCCGCGCTCGGTGTCGAGGCGGCCAGCGAGCTCGCGCGCGGCGACCTCGGCGACGCCGTCCGCGCGCGCATGGCGGCCGAGCACGACCTGCTGGTGATCGGCGCGCCGCTGCCCGACGCGCAGGGCGCGCTCGCCTGGGGGCCGATGACCCGCGCGCTGCTCGACGCCCCGGGCGACTACCCGATTCTGGTGATCCGCGCCGCGCGCGGAGCCGGCGGCGAGCCGGCGGGAGACGTGGCATGAACCCTTCGCAAGGGACTCGACGGAGCCGCAGGAACCGCTCGGCCCTGAGCCTCGCGCTGGCCGGGCTGCTCGCCGTTTCGATCGCGGAGGCCCAGTCCGAGGCTCCGCCCGCCGCGGGAATCCCGGCCGTCACGGTCGAGGAGCTCGACCGGCAGCTGCGCCGCCTCGCCCGCCAGATCGAGCTCGGCCGGGAGCAGGTCGCGAAAGAGGAGGCCTCGAAGCCCACGGTCACGATGGGCAGAGAGGGCTTCGCGGTGAAGTCCGTGGACGGCGCGTTCGCGTTCGGTCTGCGCGCGCTCCTGCAGGTCGACGGCCTGTTCTTCGAGGGCGAGGATGCTCCGGCCGCGCGCGACACCTTCCAGGTGACGCGCGCCCGGCCGATCCGGGAGGCCACGGGCTGGAGGATCTTCGACGTCCGCTTGATGCCCGACTTCGGCGCCGGCACCACCTCGATCCTGGACGCCTACCTCGAGGCTCGCCTGGCGCCGGCGGCCAGGCTGCGCGTGGGCAAGTTCAGGCCCCCGGTCGGGCTCGAGCGCCTGCAGTCGGCGGCCGATCTGAGCTTCGTCGCGCGGGCGCTGCCGACGAATCTGGTGCCCAACCGCGACATCGGCGTGCAGCTCGGGGGGGAGCTCGCCGGCGGCCGGGTCGGCTACGCCGTCGGCCTGTTCAACGGGACCGCGGACGGTGCGAGCGCCGACGGCGACGTCGGAGGCGACCCGGAGGCCGCGGCGCGCATCTTCGTCCGCCCGTTCGTCGATCACGAGGGCAACGAGGGTCCCGACCTCGGTTTCGGTCTGGCCGCGAGCTACGGCGACGAGCAGGGCACACCGGCGGCGACCGGGCTGCCGCGCTATCGCTCGTCGGGGCAGCAGACCTTCTTCTCCTATCGCGCGGATGGCACGGAGGCGGGCACGGCGATCGCCGCCGGCAGGCGCTTTCGCTTGGCCCCGCAGGGATGGCTCTACGCCGGCCCGTTCGGCGCGCTGGCGGAGTGGACCCGCTCGGAGCAGGAGGTCGCGCGCGCCGCCGCCGCGCGCTCCCTGACTCACGAGAGCTGGCAGGTCACGCTCTCCTGGGTGGTCACGGGCGAACGCGCCTCCTACACCGGCGTCCGGCCGGACCATCCGTTCCAGATCGGCGGCCCGGGCGGTGGGGCCGTCGTCCTGTCGCTGCGCCTCCATGCGCTCGAGATCGATCCCGAGGCCTTCCCGATCTTCGCGACGCCGGAGCGCTCGGCGCGCGAGGCGACGGCGATCGGCGTCGGCGTCTCGTGGGACCTGGCGCGGCGGATCCGCCTGATGCTCGACGGCGAGCGGACCGAGTTCGAAGGCGGGAGCGCCGGGGGCGCGGACCGCGAGGAGGAATCTGCTCTCTTCCTGCGCTGCCAGTTCGCTCTGTGACGCGTCGAGAGCATCCTCGAGAAGGGAGGGTCGATTGAGAATCCAGCTCACCTCCATCCTGCTCCTCGCGGCGCTGACGGCGCCGGCGGGAGCGGCCAAGCCGGTGACCATCCTGAACGTCTCCTACGATCCGACCCGCGAGCTCTACCAGGAGCTCAACGCCTCCTTCGCGCAGGCGTGGCAGGCCGAGACCGGACAGGACGTGCGCATCGAGCAGTCGCACGGCGGCGCCGGCAAGCAGGCGCGCGCGGTGATCGACGGCCTCGAGGCCGACGTCGTCACCCTGGCGCTCGCCTACGACATCGACGCCATCGCCAGGACCGGACTGCTGCCCGCCAACTGGCAGAGCCGGCTCCCCCACAACTCGACCCCCTACACCTCGACCATCGTCTTCCTCGTGCGCCGGGGCAATCCGAAAGGGATCCGCGACTGGGGCGACCTCGCGAAACCGGGAGTCTCGGTGATCACGCCCAACCCGAAGACCTCGGGCGGCGCCCGCTGGAACTACCTCGCGGCCTGGGGCTGGGCGCTGCGCGAGCTCGGCTCGGAGGCCGCGGCGCGCGAGCTGGTCACCGGGATCTTCCGCAACGTCCCGGTGCTCGACACCGGCGCCCGCGGCGCGACGGTGACCTTCGTCGAGCGCGGCATCGGCGACGTGCTGCTCGCCTGGGAGAACGAGGCGCTGCTCGCGCTGCGCGAGCTCGGCGCCGGCCGGCTCGAGATCGTGGTGCCGTCGCTCTCGATCCTGGCGGAGCCTCCGGTGGCGCTGGTCGACCGGGTGGTCGACCGGCGCGGCACCCGGCGGGTCGCCGAGGCCTACCTGCGCCACCTCTACACGCGGCCGGGGCAGGAGATCGTCGCCCGGCACTTCTACCGCCCGCGCGACCCGGAGGTGCTCGCCGCCCACGCCGCGACCTTCCCGCGGGTCGAGCTGTTCACCATCGACGAGGTCTTCGGCGGCTGGGCCGAGGCGCAGCGGGTGCACTTCGCCGACGGGGGCGAGTACGACCGGATGGCGAAGGGGCGGTAGCGGAGCGACGGCGGGGTGACCTGGAGATGCACGGGACGTGGGGGAGTGAGAGCGCGCGGCGGTCCCGCTCGCGGCGGCGCGCGGAGCGGGGGCCGCTGCCCGGCTTCGGCCTGGCGATGGGCACGACCCTGCTCTACCTCGGCCTGCTCGTCCTGCTGCCGCTCGCGACCGTCGTCCTGAAGAGCGCCGAGATCCCTCCGGAGCGGCTGCTCGAGGTGGTCGCCTCGCCGCGCGCGCTCGCCTCCTATCGCCTCACTTTCGGTGCGGCGCTCGCCGGCGCCGCCGTCAACCTGGTCTTCGGCCTGATCGTCGCCTGGGTGCTCGTGCGCTACCGCTTTCCCGGCCGCCGGCTGGTCGATGCGCTGGTCGACCTCCCCTTCGCGTTGCCGACGGCGGTGGCGGGGATCGCGCTCGCCGCGGTCTACGCCGAGAACGGCTGGCTGGGGGCGCCGCTCGCCGCGCTCGGACTGAAGGTCGCCTACACGCCGCTCGGCGTCGGGGTCGCGCTCACCTTCATCGGGCTGCCGTTCGTCGTCCGCTCGGTCCAGCCGGTGCTCGCTGACCTCGACCCGGTGCTCGAGGAGGCGGCGGCGACGCTCGGCGGCTCGCGCCTGCAGACGCTCGCGCGAGTCGTGCTCCCCGAGATCCTGCCGGCCGCGGCGACCGGCTTCGTGCTCGCGCTGGCGCGGGCGCTCGGCGAGTACGGCTCGGTGATCTTCATCGCCGGCAACCTGCCGATGGAGTCGGAGATCACGGCGCTGCTGATCATGGTCCAGCTCGAGCAGTACGACTACGCGGCGGCCACCGGCATCGCCCTGGTCTTCCTGATCGCCTCCTTCTCGCTGCTGCTCCTGCTCAACGGCATCGCCCGCCTTCGCCGCTCCGGAGGGGCGGCATGAGCGCGCGCTTCGCCGATCCGCGCGGCGAGCCGGCCTGGTTGCGGGCGCTGCTGATCGCGGCGGCGCTCGGCTTCCTGGCGCTCTTCCTGGTGGTGCCGGTCGCGGCGGTCTTCGTCCAGGCCTTCTCGAAGGGCGTCGCGACTTACCTGGCGGCGATCCGCGAGCCGATGGCGCTCTCGGCGGTGAAGCTGACGCTGCTCGTGGCGGCGATCGCGGTGCCGGTCAACACGCTCTTCGGCCTGGCCGCCGCTTGGGCGGTCACGCGCTTCCGCTTTCGCGGCCGCAATCTGCTGGTGACGCTGATCGACCTGCCGTTCAGCGTCTCGCCGGTGGTCTCCGGCATGCTCTTCGTGCTGCTGTTCGGCGCGCAAGGGCTGCTCGGCCCCTGGCTCGCCGAGCGGGGCGTGCGCGTCCTGTTCGCGCTGCCCGGTATCCTGCTGGCGACGCTGTTCGTCACCGCGCCCTTCGTGGCGCGCCAGCTGATCCCTCTGATGGAGTCGCAGGGCGCGGCCGAGGAGGAGGCGGCGCTGTCGCTGGGCGCCTCCGGGCTGCAGACTTTCGCCTGGGTGACGCTGCCCAAGATCGGCTGGGGGCTGCTCTACGGAGTCGTGCTGACCACCGCTCGCGCGATGGGGGAGTTCGGCGCGGTCTCGGTGGTTTCCGGGCACATCCGCGGCCGCACCAACACGGTGCCGCTGCACGTCGAGATCCTCTACAACGAGTACCAGTTCGCGGCCGCTTTCGCCGTAGCCTCTCTGCTCACCCTGACCGCGCTCGCCACGCTGGCCGCGCAGGCGCTGCTCGCGCGCCGGCTGGCGCGGCGCGGAGTGCGGTAGCGTTCCGCCGTGCGCGCTTGGAGCCTGCGCCGGGCGCTCGCCGCCTGGACCCTGGGTCTGCTGACGATCGTCGTGGCGGCGCTGGTCGCCGCCGCCTACCTGGAGACGGCGCGCCTGGCGCGCGCCGAGGCGACCGCACGCGCCGAGCGGGTGGCTGCGCGCGCCGCCGAGAGGGCGGCGGCGCGCCTGCGCGAGCTCGAGGGGAGCGCGCGCCTGCTCGCCGAGCGGTCGACCCTGGCGCGGCTGCTGGCGCAGGGTGACGACGCGGGGCTCGCCCTCTTCCTCGAACGCTTCCGGACGACCGCCGAGCTCGACCGGGTGGCGCTGCGTGCGCCCTGGGGAGAGGTCGAGAGCGGCGCACCGCGGCGCCTGCCGCGGGACGCGCCGGCGGGGATCGCGGTGGCGGCCGGCGAGCCGGTCGGCGCGGCCGCGGCCGCGGCGCCGGCGGCCGTGCGCGTCGAGGTCGAGGACCGGATCGAGTGGCCGCCCGAGGAGGCCGCGCCGCTGGCGCTCGAGATCCGCGCGCTCGCGCGCGAGGAGATCGACGCCGCCGTGGGCGGCGTGCGGATCGCGCTCTGGCGCAGCGCGCTCGAGCGGGGAAGCGCCTCCGGGATCGACGACGAGAGCGGCGCGGCGATCGCGGTCCGGGCGCTGCCGGGCGAGCCGGCGCCCGGCCTGGTCGAGGCCGCCCTGCCGGAGCGCGCCGTGCTCGCGCCGACTCGTCGCTTCGTCGCCCGCCTGGGCGCGGCGGCGCTGGTCATCGGCGCGCTCGCGCTCGCGCTCGCGCTCTGGCTCGCGGCTCGGCTCGCCGATCCGGTGCGCCGGCTCACCGCGGCGGCGGGCGCCCTGGGCCGGGGGGAGCTCGGCCAGCCCCTGCCGCCGGTGGGCGGCGGCGAGGTCGAGACGCTCGCCGCCACGCTCGAGGAGATGCGGCGCGGGCTGCTCGCTGCCCGCGAGGAGCTCGAGCGGAGCCGTTCGGAGCTCGAGGCGGTGCTGGAAGGGGCCTCCGACGGGGTCTACGCCGTCGACCGCGACCGGCGCGTGCGCTACCTCTCGGCGCGCGCCGGCGCCCTGCTCGGCGTCGAGCCCTCGGCGGCGATCGGCCGCTTCTGCGGCGACCTCCTGCGCCCCGTCCCCGACGCCTCGGGCGAACCCCCGTGCGAGCGCGCCTGCCCGATCCTCCAGGCTCGCTTCCGCGGCCCGGTGCGCGCCTCCGAGCGGCTCGCGGCCGGCGCCTCGGAGTGGGTCGCACGGCTGACCTCTTCGCCTCCGGCCGGGGGCATGCAGGTCCAGGTCCTGCGCGCCGAGACCGCCGACGAGGCGGCCCGGCGAGCGCGCGACGCGGTGGTCGCCGACCTCGCGCACGAGCTCAAGACGCCGCTCGCCGCCCAGCGGGCCTCGCTCGAGCTGCTGCGCGAGCGGCTCGACGACGTCGAGGCGCGCGACCTCGTGGCGGGCGTCGAGGCCGGGACGCTGCGGCTTTCGCGCCTGATCGAGAACCTGCTCGAGAGCGTGCGCATCGAGGCGGGGGAGCTGGCGATCCGCCGCCTGCCGGTCGACCTCGAGGAGGTCGTCGAGGGCGCCGTCGGCGTCGCCGTGCCGTTGGCCGCGCGCCGCGCCCAGCGCCTGGAAGTCGACCTCCCCTTTCCGCTGCCGGCGGTCCAGGGCGACCCTCAGCGGCTCGAGCAGGTGCTGGTCAACCTGCTGGCGAACGCGGTGAAGTTCGCCCCGGAGGGAACCGAGATCCGGCTGGGCGGGTCGGCGGCCGCGGGCGAGGTCCGCCTCTGGGTCGAGGACGAGGGGCCGGGCTTCGATCCGGCGCTGCTCGCCGCGCGCGCGGGCGCCGGTGGGCGCTTCCGGCGCGGCGGCGCTCCGGCTGGCGTCGAGCCGCGCGAGGAGGGCAGCGGGCTCGGCCTCTGGATCGCGCGCTCGATCTGCGAGCGCCACGGCGGCGCGCTCGCCGTCGAGCGCGTCGACGGACGCACGCGCGTCTCGCTCCGCCTGCCTGCGTCAGAATCGGAACCGTGAAGATCCTGCTGGTCGACGACGACGACGAGCTGCGCGCGATCCTCTGCTTCGCGCTGCGCCAGGCCGGCTACCTCGCGCTCGAGGCGGCCGACGGCCGGAGCGCGCTCGCCGCCGTCGAGAGCGAGCGGCCGAGCGCGATCGTGCTCGACCTGAATCTCGGCCGCGAGGACGGCCTCGAGCTGCTGCCTCGCCTGCGCGAGCGGACCGGGGCGCCGGTGCTGATCCTCTCGGTCCGCGCCGGCGAGGAGGACGTCGTGCGGGGCCTCGACCTGGGTGCCGACGACTATCTGACCAAGCCGTTCAGCCCGCGCACGCTGCTCGCCCGCCTGCGCGCCCTGCTGCGGCGAGCCGGCGCCGAGGCGCGCGAGGCGCCGCTGCACGCGGGCCCCTTCGTCCTGGACCTGGAGGCTCGGACCCTGACGATCGCCGGCGGGCGGCCCGTTCGGCTGACGCCGCTCGAGCTGCGCCTGGCCCAACTCCTGCTGGCGCGCGCCGGCGAGTCGATCCCGGCCGAGCGGCTGATCGCGCACGTCTGGGGAGCGCGCGGCGACGGGGACCGTCAGCTGCTCAAGCAGCTCGTCCACCGATTGCGCCAGAAGATCGAGGCCGACCCGGCCGCGCCGCGCTGGTTGGTCACCGACGCCGGCGCCGGCTACCGGCTGGTGGTCGAGTGAGGCGCGTCTCGGGTCAGTCCGGCTCGCGCTCGGAATCGTCGAGCTTCGCGATGGTGAAGCCGGTGAAGCCGTAGGCCGCGGAGACCAGTGGGTTCAGGAGGTTGAAGAAGCAGTAGGGGAGGTAGGCGAAGGTCGCCACCCCGAGCGTCTGCGCCATGAAGGCGCCGCAGGTGTTCCAGGGCACGAGCGCCGAGGTCAGCGTGCCGGCGTCCTCGAGCGCGCGCGACAGGTTCTTCGGGTGCAGCCCCCGGCGCGCGAACTCGGCGCGGAACATCCGGCCGGGCAGCACGATCGCGATGTACTGGTCCGAGGCGAGCACGTTCATGCCCAGCGCGGTGCCGAGCGTGGCGGCGATCAGCGAGCCGGTGCCGCGCACCAGCGACAGGATGCTGCCCGCGATCCGCTCGAGCATGCCGGTGGTCTCGAGCACGGCGCCGAACATCATCGCCGAGAGGATCAGCCAGATGGTATTGAGCATGCTCGCCATGCCGCCGCGCGACAGCAGCTCGTCGAGCGCGGCGTTGCCCGACTCGAGCCGGAAGCCGTCGAACAGCGAGATCCAGACCCCTTTGAGCAGCAGGACGCCGCGCGGCAGATCGCTCGCGCCGACGAGGGCCAGCACCGTCGCCTGCTGGAAGAGGACGGCGAAGACGCCGCCGACCAGCGCGCCGATCAGCAGGGCCGGGAAGGCGGGCATCTTGCGCACCACCAGCACCAGAACGAGCAGCGCCGGCAGCAGCATCCACGGCGATATCCGGAAGCTGGCGTCGAGCGTGCCGAGGATCTCGTCGAGGTTCTGGGCGTTTTCCGGCCGCTTGCCCAGGAAGCCGGCGACCACGAAGCCGGCGATCGCCAGCAGGATGCTCGGGGTCGTCGTCCACATCATGTGCCGGATGTGGGTGAACAGGTCGGTGCCGGCCATCGCCGGCGCGAGGTTGGTGGTGTCGGAAAGCGGCGACATCTTGTCGCCGAAGTAGGCGCCGGAGATGATCGCGCCGGCGGTCATGCCGAGGCTCAGGTCCTGCGCGGTGGCGATGCCGACCAGCGCGATGCCGATGGTCGAGGCGGTGGTCCAGGAGGAGCCGGTGGCCAGCGAGACCAGACAGCAGATCACGCAGGCCGCCGCGTAGAAGATGCTCGGCGAGAGGATCTTGAGACCGTAGTAGATCATCGTCGGCACCACGCCGCCGAGGATCCAGGTGCCGATCAGCGAGCCGACCACCAGCAGGATGAGCACGGCGGCCATCGACAGCGAGATGCCGTGGACGATGCCCTGCTCGAGTTCCTTCCAGGAGAAGCCGAGGCGCAGGCCGAGGACGATGCCGACGCCGGCGGCGAGCATCAACGCGATCTGGTTCGGACCCCCCGAAGAGCCGTCGCCGAACAGGTAGACCGACGATGCCAGCAGGCCGATCAGCACCAGGACCGGGAGGGAGGAGACCGCCAGGCTGGGGGCTCGCTTGTCTCTGGGCATGAGCGGCGGATGCTAGCACGCGGTGGCGAGGGGCGAGGGCGGTGCATCGCGGGTAGGATGCCGCACGATTTCGGCGAAAGGAGCGGTACGACGGTGGTCCGGCGACCCACATGAGTCTCGCGCTGCTGGCCATCGCCTTTCTCGCGCTGCTCGGCGCGGCCTACCGGATCTACGGCGGCTGGATCGCACGTCGTTTCGAGCTCGACGACGCGCGCCCGACCCCAGCGCACGAGCGCGAGGACGGCGTCGACTACGTGCCGACCCGGCGGGGCTACCTGTTCGCGCAGCACTTCTCGGCGATCGCGGCGGCCGGGCCGATCGCCGGGCCGATCCTCGCCTGCCAGGCCTTCGGCTGGGGGCCCTGCCTGGCCTGGATCGCCTTCGGCGTGGTGCTGATCGGCTCGGTGCACGACTTCTCGGCGCTCGCCGCCTCGGTGCGCCACGGCGGGCTGTCGATCGCCGAGATCACGCGCGGCGCGCTCGGCGCGCGGGCCGGCCGGGCGATCATGGCCTTCATCTGGATCGCCCTGGTCTACGTGATCGTCGCGTTCGCGGACATCACGGCCGGGACGTTCGTCGCGGGCAGCGACGAGCTGCGCGCCGGAGGCGTCGCCTTCCACGCGGGGGGCGCGGTGGCGGCGGCGAGCGTGCTCTATCTCGGCCTGTCGATCCTCCTCGGGCTGGTCGAGCGCTTTCTCGCGCCGCCGCTCTGGCTGGCGACCCTGCTCTTCGTGCCCGCCACCTTCGCCGTCTGCTGGCTGGGTACCGAGGTCTCGACCTGGCTGGTCGCCGGGCACGCGAGCTGGGCGGTGCTCATCCTGGCCTACTGCGCGGTGGCCTCGCTGCTGCCGGTCTGGGCCCTGCTCCAGCCGCGCGGCTACCTCGGCGGCTACGTGCTCTACACGGCGCTCGCGCTCGGCGTCTTCGGCGTGCTGGCCGGCGGCTACGAGATCCGCCAGCCCTTCTTCAGGACCTGGGACGCGGGCGGGCTGGCCGGCGGCCTCTTCCCCTTCCTCTTCGTGACGATCGCCTGCGGCGCCTGCTCGGGCTTCCACGGGCTGGTCTGCTCGGGCACGACCTCGAAGCAGCTCGACCGGGAGAGCGACTGCCGCGCCGTCGGCTACGGTGCGATGCTCTGCGAGGGGTTCGTGGCGCTGATCGCGCTGGTGACCATCATGATCGTCGCGCCGGAGGCGACCGCCGGGCTGTCGCCCGGGACGATCTACGGCAACGGCGTCGGCGGCTTCCTGACCCTGCTGCTCGGCGAGGAGCGGCGGGCGATCGCCGTGACCTTCGGCGCGATGGCCTTCTCGACCTTCGTCTTCGACACGCTCGACGTCTCGACGCGGCTCGGCCGCTACCTGCTGCAAGAGCTGTTCGGCTGGCGTGGGCGCGCGGGCGCGCTCGCGGCGACGCTGGTGACGGTCGCGCCGGCGATCTACTTCGTCACCGCCAGCGAGCGGGGCGCTTGGACCAAGTTCTGGACCCTGTTCGGCGCGTCGAACCAGCTGCTCGCGGCGCTCACCCTGCTCGTCCTGAGCGTCTGGCTGCGCCGGCAGCGCAAGGGGGCGCTGTTCACCCTGCTGCCGATGCTCTTCGTCGCGACGCTGACCGTCTGGGCGCTCGGCACGCTGACGCTCGGCAACCTGCGCGCCGCCTCCGGGTTGGGAGACCCGGCGCTCTGGAACGGCCTGGCCGCGGCAGCGCTGATCGCGCTGGCGGCCTACCTGTTCGCCGTCGCCTGGCGCGGGCTGCGCGCGCCGGTCGGCACGAATTGAGCGGACGAACCGAGGACGAGCGCAGATGAGCCGGCCCGCCCGCAGAACGCCGGGAATCGAGGCCGGTCCGAACGGGGAGAGCTCCTGAGCACGGGCCGGCAGGCCCGCGCGCAAGGAGGCTCTCCCCCCATCCGGTAAGGGCCCCGACGTGCCGCTCTGCGGGCCGGCGTTGCTCGAGGGCGAGCGCTGGGACGGGGACACGTACCCGGCTCGGCGGCGCTCCGGTCGCGTGGACCTCCGAGGGAGCCGGGAACATGTCCCCGGGCGGATGTGGTGGGCGCGCGTGTCGAGGGAGCGCTACGGCTCAGTGGGCGTTGTAGCGGAGGCCCTGGCGCAGCGTCATCCAGAGGATCTTGAAGTCCAGCCCGAGCGACCAGTTCTCGACGTAGTAGAGGTCGTACTCGAGACGCTTGCGGATCGACGTGTTGCCC
>WYBK01000141.1 GCA_011525905.1 Acidobacteriota bacterium | reverse complement strand
TCGACACCACGAACCTCGACCTGGTCGGCAAGGGCGACGACTTCGACGAGCTGGTCGAGCAGCTGAAGCGCCCGATCCGCGGCACCGAGTACTTCATCCCCGCCAAGAAGCGCTGACGCCGAGCCGGAGCCGCGACCTCCGCTCGGAGACAGATCCTCCGCCCGGGGACATGTTCCCTGCGAAGCAGGGTACGTGTCCCCGTCCCGACGCCCGCCCTCGCGGTTCGCCGGCTCGCAGGTCGCCTCGATGGTTCTCTGCCGGATGAGGGGAGAAGCTCTCCTGCGCGCGACGCTCGCGCGCCGTGCTCGGAGACTTCCCTCTTCACGGACCGGCCTCGATTCCCGGCGTTCTGCCGGCGGGCCGGCTCGGCTGGTGCTGTGTCCATTCCCCCGCCTCGAGCGGAATGGGGCCAGGCACCGAGCCCGACCGTGTCCCCCGTACGTGTCCCCCGTACGTGTCCCCGGAAGATCCTGGCGGGGCGATCTGTTATCCTGCGTAGTACCGCTGGGACCCCGCGTCGGTGCGGGGCCGAGACGGGAAGTGGAAGCCTGCCCCCAGGGCCGCCTGCGCCGGGGGTCGATCCGAGCCCGAGACCGAAGGTCGGTCCGGTCGAGTCGGACGGCCACCCGGGGAGAGATCGGCGCGAGCCCGCCGGCACCGCGAAACCCTTCCGTCGACCCACGAGAGCGGAAGGGTTTTTCGTTCTTGGAGGTGCCGGATGGGACACGTTCCCAAGCGCATCACAGTGCCCTTCGTCCGCGAGGCGAGGGCGCGGGGCGAACGCCTGGCCATGGTCACGGCGTACGACTACCCCTCGGGCCGGCTCGCCGACTCCGCGGGGGTCGACCTCGTCCTGGTCGGCGACTCGGTCGCCATGGTCGTCCTCGGTCATGCCGACACCCTCTCGGTGACGATGGAGGAGATGCTCCACCACGTGCGCGCCACCCGGCGGGGGGTGGAGCGGGCGCTGCTGGTCGCCGACATGCCCTACGGCAGCTTCCACCTGGGGCCCCGCCAGGCGGTCGAGAACGCCCTGCGCTTCGTCAAGGAGGGGGGCGCCTCGGCGGTCAAGATCGAGGGGGCGCGCATCGACGTGATCGAGGCGCTGGTCGAGGCCGAGGTGCCGGTCATGGGGCACGTCGGCCTGACCCCCCAGTCGATCCACAAGTTCGGCGGCTTCAAGGTGCAGGGGCGGGGAGCGGAGGCGCGCTCGGCGCTGCTCGCCGCCGCGCGGGCCGTCGAGGGCGCCGGCGCCTTCGCGCTGGTCCTCGAGTGCATCCCCTCGGAGCTGGCGCGCGAGGTGACCTCGGCGCTCGCGATCCCGACGATCGGCATCGGCGCCGGCGCCGCCTGCGACGGCCAGGTGCTCGTCTACCACGACCTGCTCGGCATCGAGGAGCGCATCGCCCCGCGCTTCGTCCGCCGCTACGCCGAGATCGGCCGCGCGACGCGCGAGGCGCTCGCCGCCTACGTCGCCGACGTCCGCTCGGGCGCCTTCCCGAACGAGTCGGAGGGCTTCGAGGACCCGGCGTTCCCGACCCAGCAGACGATCGAGAGACTCTACGGGTCGTGATCACGGTCGCCGCGGAGCGCGAGCTCCGTCACGCCGTCGCCAAGTGGCGCGGCCGCGGGGAGCGGATCGGCTTCGTGCCGACCATGGGGGCGCTGCACGCCGGCCACCTGTCGCTGGTCGAGCTGGCGCGCAAGCACGCCTCGCGCGTCGTCGTCTCGGTCTTCGTCAATCCGACGCAGTTCGGTCCCGGCGAGGACTTCGCGCGCTACCCGCGCGACCTCGAGGGGGACTCCGCCAAGCTCGCCGCGGCGGGGTGCGACCTGCTCTTCCTCCCCGAGGCCGACACGATCTACCCGCCTGGCTCGACCACGCGGGTGCGCGTCGAGGGTCCGTCGCGGGGCTTCGAGGGGGAGTGTCGCCCCGGGCACTTCGAGGGGGTGGCGACCGTGGTCGCCGCTCTCTTCGGCCTCGTCCGCCCGGACGTCGCGGTCTTCGGAGAGAAGGACGCGCAGCAGCTCGCGCTGGTGCGCGCGCTGGTGCGCGACCTCCACCTCGCGATCGAGATCGTAGCCGGTCCGATCGTCCGCGAGGAGGACGGCCTCGCGATGTCGTCCCGCAATGTCTATCTCGGGCCGCAGGAGCGTCGCGCCGCGACCGTGCTCCAGCGCTCGCTCGCGGCCGCGCGCGCCGCGATCGAGGCGGGGGAGCGCGACCCGGCGCGGCTCGTCGACCGGCTGGCGGCGCAGATCGCCGCCGAGCCGCTCGCCCATCTCGAATACGCCGCCGTGGTGGCGGCCGACACGTTCCGCCCCGTCGAGCGGATCGCCGGCGAAGTGGTGATTCCGGTCGCCGCGCGCTTCGGCTCGACGCGCCTGCTCGACAACGCCCGCCTGCGGGTGGACTGAAAGCCAGGAGCTCCACGCCATGCGCCGCACGCTGATGAAGTCGAAGATCCACCGCGCGACGGTGACCGACGCCAACCTCCACTACGTCGGCTCGGTCACCATCGACCCCGAGCTGATGGCGGCCGCCGACATCCTCGAGCACGAGCGGGTCGACGTGCTCGACGTCACCAACGGCAACCGCCTGACCACCTACGCCATCTCGGGCGCCCCCGGGCGGGGCGAGATCTGCCTGAACGGCGCCGCCGCGCACCTCGTCTCGAGGGGGGACCTCGTCATCCTCGTCACCTACGCCGAGTACGAGGAGGAGGAGGCGCGCCGCCACGTGCCGCGCACGGTCTTCGTCGACGAGCGGAACCGCATGCTCTCCGGCGGCGCCGAGGCGCAGCGCGCCGCGCACGCGGTCGAAGTCGGCGCCTGATCCGGCCGGGCCGCCGGCCGAGCCGGCACCCTCCTACCAGCGCGAGGAGGCCCCACCGCCGCCGAAGCTGCCGCCGCCGCCCGAGAAGGATCTGGAGGAGGACGAGGAGAAGGAGCGCCCGCCGCCCGAGCGGGAGCCGCCGTCGCGCCCTCCTGCCGAGCCGCCGCCGCGTCCGCCGCCGAGGAGACGCCCGCCCGACTTCTTGTCGAGCCAGCCGAGCGCGAGGAAGGCGCCGAACAGCAGGATCCCCGCCGGCATCCAGGGGTAGCGCCGGACGACCAGCGCCGCGAGGAACGCGAAGAGCGCGAGGCCGATCCAGGCGCCGAGCCCCTTCCAGCGCAGCCATCCGAGCGGCAGGATCGCGAGGATCGGGCCGAACAGGAAGAAGAACATCCCGAGGAAGACCTGCTCGAAGAGCGTGAGATCGGGGCGCCGGTCGAACCAGGCGAGCAGCCCCTGGAATGGGAACCGGTCGGCGAGGGTCGGCGTGTAGCTGCCGTCGAGCGTCGCGAGGATCGCCGTCAGCCCGGCGTCGATGCCGCCGGCGTAGTCCCCTTCGCGGAAGCGGGGCACGACGTCGACGCGCAGGATCCGCCCGGCGCGGGCGTCGGTCAGCACCGCCTCGAGCCCGTAGCCGACCTCGATCCGCGCCG
>WYBK01000140.1 GCA_011525905.1 Acidobacteriota bacterium | reverse complement strand
GGCGGTGCGATCCCGGCCGCGGCGAGCTCGGCGAGCTCCTCCGGCGCGAGCAGCGGCTCCGAGCTCGATACCCACTCGACCGCCACCAGGGACAAGGGCGCGCCGCCGGCCGACAGGCGGAAGTCGTCGGCGCCGAGGCCCCGGACGCTCTCGCCGCTCCAGCGGTCGAGGACGCGGACGACGACCGAGCCGAGCGCGACGTCGATCCGGTCGCTGAAGGTCGCCTCGGGTTCGCCTGGAGCGCGATCGACCGCGACCTCGATCGCGGCCGGGCGATGGACGAGGCGCAGCCGAGCCGGGGCGCCCTCGCCCGCTCGTTCGATGCGCACCTCGGTCTCGCGAATTCGGAGCGTCGCGGGGTCGAGCAGTAGCCGAAAGGGGGGAGCGCCCTCCGGGCGCGTGCCGACCAGGGCGAGGCAAACCGCGCCGCCGCACGGCTGATCGTCCTCGAGGGCGAGCGCGTCGGGGTCGGGGAGAGCCGCCGAGCCGCCGGCGAGCAGGGCGGCGACCGCGAGCGCGTCGCGGGCACCCGGGCCGAGGAGCGCCTCGATCTCCCCCGGCAGGCTCGAGGGCCCGGCGTCGGCCTCGCGCCTCCAGGAGATCGCGGCGCCGCCGGCGGGCGTCTCGATCGGCCGGAGCGCGAGGGCGAGCACCTCGCCGCGCCGCCAGTCGAGCTCGACCGCCCAGCGTTCGGCCCCGGCGCCGCCGCCGCGCTCGATGGTGAGCTCGGCCAGGTCCCGATAGGCATCGAGAACCAGATAGGCCTCGCGCACCCGTTGGAGCAGGTCGAAGGGGGAGGCCTCGGGGGGCACCGCACCGGCTGCCGTCGCCGGCGCCAGCACGAGCAGGAAGAGCGACAGGAGAGGCATCGGTCCCGTGGCAGTCTACGTGGCGCGCGGTATCGTGGTTGCCAGGCGGCCGGGCCGAAGACCGGGGAGGGCAGAGCGATGGCGGAGGCGAAGCGGCGGTTCTTCGACCTGCTGGTGGGGCTGGCGCTGGGCGGGGTCGCCGGTGCGACGCTGGTCGGCTGGCAGGGTCAGAAGACCTTCACCAGCCTCTATCTCGTCCAGGCGGCCGACCAGGCGCACGTCGCAGCCGAGATCGCCGCGGGCCGGAGCGAGCCCCTCGGCGCGCGCATTCTCGACTCGCTGCCGGGATACGTCGACGTCATCCGCGAGCAGTTCGCCGACGCTCCCGGACGCGACTGGGCCCTCTGGGCCGTGCGGGACGCCTACTCGGCCGCCGGCGTCGAGCCGCCGGAAGAGATCGCCGCGACGCTCGCCACCCTGCCGGAGCGCGCCTCCTGTCCGCCGCCGGCGGGCCTCTCGGCGCGCCCGGCGCCTGCCGGGGCGAGCCCCTAGTCGACGGCAGGCTCCTCGTTTCCGCGCCCGGCGAGGTGGACGACCCGCTGCGGGAAGGGGATCTCGATCCCCTCCGCGTCGAGGCGGGCCTTGACCCGCTTGACGAACTCGTGCACCAGCAGGAAGCGCTCGGTGGTGTGGCAGGCGCGCAGGACGACGTTGAAGTCGATCGACGAGGCGCCGAAAGTGTGGAAGCGCACGACCGGCTCGTGCTCGCGCTCGGCGCCCTCGACCGTCGCCTGGCACTCGCGCGCGACCTCGAGCACGACGCGCTCGACCCGCTCCAGGTCCGAGCCGTAGGCGACTCCCATCGGCACCAGCACCGACTGCGCTGCGCCCGGCTCTTCGAAGTTCTTGAGGATCATGTCGGCGAGCTTGGCGTTGGGCACCACGACGTAGTTGTTCGGCATCTGGCGGATTCGGGTGGCGCGCCAGCCGATGTCCTCGACCCACCCCTGCGTGCCGTTGTCGAGCTCGACGAAGTCGCCGACCTTCAGGGGCCGGGAGACCGAGAGGTGGATGCCGGCGAAGAGGTTCGACAGCGTCGGCTGCAGCGCCAGGGCGACCGCCAGCGAGCCGATGCCCAGAGCGGTCAGCAGCGGCGCGATCTGGACGCCGAGGTTGTCGAGGACGAGCAGGGCGCCGGCGACCAGCACGCCGGTGCGCACGATGTTGCGCACCAGCGACGGCCTGCCGAGGCCCGGTGCCGCGGCGCCGCTCCGGTCGAACCAGAGGCCGACGAAGCGCGAGGCGGCGAGCGTCAGGGTGACGGCGAAGGCGGAGATCGCCAGCCGCCGGATCAGCAGGCGAGCGTCCTCCGCCATCGGCGTCAGGTGCGCCGCGGGCACCAGCGCCGCGAGCAGGAACCAGACCGGCCACCAGCGGCGGGTCGCCGCCAGCAGCACGTCGTCGACCCGCGTTTCGGTGCGTTCGGAGAGCTTCTTGACGTGGCGGTAGAAGATGCTGCGCGACAGCGCGCCGACCAGCGTCGCGGCGATCAGCAGGCCCGCGGCCGCGAGCCACCCCTGCTGCGCGGAGGTCAGTTCGAAGAGCCAATCCATGGCCCATGGCTATCGGATCGCCGACCGGAGTGTCAAGCGGGCGTAAGCTCGAGCCATGGCGCGCGACCCGCGGACAAGCTTCGCCGCCGGGCGTCTGCCGCCGCCCCCCTGGACCACCCGCTTCGCCCCGGCGCCGACCGGCGAGCTCCACCTCGGCCACGTCGCCAACGCGCTCTGGGTCTGGGGTTTGGCGCGTGCCTTCGGCGGCCGCGTGCTGCTGCGGATCGAGGACCACGACCGGGTCCGCTGCCGCCCCGAGCACGAGCGCGCGATCCTCGCGGACCTCGATTGGCTCGGCCTCGAGCCCGATCGCGATCCGTCGAGCGGCGCGCCTCGGGTGCGCCAGAGCGACCGGAACGAGGTCTACGAATCGGCGCTCGGGCGCCTCGAGCGCGGCGGCGAGGTCTACGTCTGCCGCTGCACGCGGCGGGAGATCCTCGCCCTGTCGGCGGCCGCGGCGGGCGAAGAGCCGCGCTACCCGGGCACCTGCCGCGGCCGCGGTCTGCCGGCCGACGCGTCGCCGATGCGCCGCGTGCGCCTGCCCGGAGACCTCGTCGAGTTCGAGGACCTGCGCCTCGGCGCGCGGCGGCAGCACCCCGACAGTCAGTGCGGCGACCTGCTGGCGCGCGATCGCGACGGCAACTGGACCTACCAGTTCGCGGTGGCGGTCGACGATCTCGAGCAGGGGGTCGACGTCGTCGTGCGCGGCGAGGACCTGCTCGAGTCGACCGGCCGGCAGATCCTGCTGGCGCGCCGGCTCGGCCGCGAGCGGCCGCCGCTCTTCCTCCACCATCCGCTGGTCTACCGCGCCGACGGCGCGAAACTCTCGAAATCGAGCCGGGACACGGCGATCGGCGAGCTGCGGCGGCAGGGGTGGTCGGCCGCGCGGACGCTCGGCGCCGCCGCGGCAGCGGTCGGCCTGCTGCCGCAGCCGCGTCCGCTGACGCTCCGCGAGGCCGCGGCGCGCTTGGCGGAGGCGGGCGCGGCGCGTGCGCCGTCGGCCTAGAATCCCACGATGGCGAGCGAGCGCGGGATCGGCAGGATCGAGCGCCGGCTGATCGTCGTCGCGGCGCTGCTCGCGCTCGCGCTCACGGCCGCGGGCGAATGGCTCTACCGGCGCGAGCGGGACCGGATCGGGGCCGAGGTCCGGCGGCAGGTCGAGGCCATTTCGAACTTGCACCAGCGGCTGATCGCCTCCTGGCGCCGGGAGCGGCTCGCCGACGCCCGGGCGATCGCGAGCCCGGCCCTCGCCGAACGGTTCGCCGGTTGGCTGATCCAGCCGAACGCGCACGACCGAGAGCTGCTCGAACGGCGCCTCGAGCTCGCGGCACGCAGCTACGGCTACTCGCGAGTCTCCCTCCTCGACGCCGCCGGCTCGATCCAGGTCGCCTGGGGCGAGGCGTCGTCCGGGCCGCCGCCCGGCTCGCTCGGCGATCTGCTGCGCGCCGAAGAGCCGCGGCTGCTCGACCTGCCTCCCGAAGGCGAGACCGGGACCTGGGCGCTCTTCGGCGCCGCGCCGCTCGTCGAGCTCGCCGGCCGGCGGGTCGGATCGCTGCTGGTCGAGATGGACGCCGGACGGGCGCTCGAACCGCTCCTCGCGCCGGTGCCGACGCCGGCGGGGGCCGTCGAGTCGCGCCTGCTCGCGCGCGAGTGGCGCGAGCCCAGCGCTGGAGCGGCGGCGGCCGCCCCGGCCTGGGGCGTTGACCAGGCCGCCGGTGCACGGGGCGGCCCACGAGTCCGCTACCGGACGCCGGTGCCCGGCTCTCCCTGGAGCCTGGTCACCGAAGTTGCGCTCGACGATCCCTCGGGCTCGGCGCTCTCGCGCCGGCTGCGGCTGGCCACGGCGCTCCTGATCGCCTTTCTCGCGGCGGCGGTCGCCTACGTGCTGGCCGAGCGGCTGCGCCGGCGGCGCTCCGAAGGCGCGCTGCGCGAAACCGAGGGGCGCTTCCAGGCGATCTTCGATCAGGCGCTCGACGCGATCCTGATCACCGACCGGGACGGCCGCTTCCTCGACGCCAACCGGGCGGCGATCGAGCTGCTCGGATACGAGCTGCCGGAGCTGCGCCGCCGGAGAGTGGGGCAGCTCATCGACGCCGAGGACCTGCGCCGCGACCCGATCTCCTGGACCGACCTCGACGCCGGCCACTCGGTGCGGCGCGAGCGGCGCCTGATCCAACGGGACGGCTCGCGCGTGCCGGCCGAGCTGGTGACGACCCCTCTCGAGGATGGCCGGCGGCTCACGGTGGCGCGCGACATTCGCGCGCGCAGGGCGGCCGAGACTCGCCTCGAGCTGCTCTCGCGCGCGCTCGAGCGCAGCCCGGCGCCGACCCTGATCACCGACGCCCGCGGCACGATCCAGTACGTCAACCCGCGCTTCACGCAGGTCACCGGCTGGAGCGCGGCGGAGTCGATCGGCCAGACGCCGCGCCTGCTCGCCTCGGGGCGCACGCCGGCCGAGCTCTACCGGGAGATGTGGAGCACGATCGCCGCCGGCCGCGAATGGACCGGCACGCTGCTCA
Organism: Acidobacteriota bacterium; assembly: GCA_011525905.1. Lineage (GTDB taxonomy): Bacteria > Acidobacteriota > Thermoanaerobaculia > Multivoradales > JAGPDF01 > JACTMI01. Next base: position 6,136 of record WYBK01000140.1, on the reverse strand, counting down.
ACCGGCGCAGGAACGGCGAGCTCTTCTGGTGGGATCTGGCGATCTCGCCGATCACCGCCGACGACGGCTCGGTGCAGGCCTTCGTCGCGATCGGCGAAGACGTCTCGCGGCGGCGCGAGGAGAGCGAGCGGATGCGCCAGAGCCGCCGGCTGGCGCGCCTGGCCGACTGGTCCTACGACGTCGCCGCCGAACGCCTCTGGCTCTCCGACGAGGCGGCCCGGCTTCTCGACCTGGAGCCGGGAGCGGCCCGGCCCTCCGTCGAGCGGCTGCTCGGCCGGGTCCACCCCGAGGACCGCGAGGCGCTGCGCGAAGCCTTCACGCGCGCCGCCGGGCACGGGACCGGCTACGAGATCGCCTTTCGCGTCGGCGGGCAGGAGGAGCCGCGGCGTTTCCTCAACTCGGTGGTGGAGGTCGAGCGCGACTTCGGCGGCGCGCCGCTCCGGCTGATCGGCGTGCTGCAGGACCTGACCGAGCTCGAGCGCTCGCGCGAAGCGCTCGAGAGCGCGCGCGCCGAGCTCGCCCAGGCCCAGAAGATGGACGCCATCGGCCGCCTCGCCGGCGGCGTCGCCCACGACTTCAACAACCTTCTCGGCGTCGTGCTCGGCCACGCCGAGCTGCTCGAGCAGGAGCTGCCGGCCGACGCGGGCCAGCGGGAGTCGACGCGCGAGATCGCGCGCGCGGCGATGCGCGGCGCCGAGCTCGCCCGGCAGCTGCTCGCGCTCGGCCGGCGCAGCATCTCGCGACCGCGCCGGGTCGACGTCGCCACCGAGCTCGCCGAAGCCGGCCGCCTGCTGCGCCGGCTGATCCCGGCCAACATCGGCCTGGAGTGCGAGGCGGCGCCCGGCCTCTGGGGCATCGAGGTCGACCCCATCCACCTGACGCAGGTCCTGGTGAATCTGGCGCTCAACGCGCGCGATGCCGTCGGCGACGGGGGCTCGATCCGCATCGCCGCGGCCAACGACGCCGTCGACGCCCGCCGGGCCCGCGCCCTCGGCGCCTTCGAGCCGGGCGACTACGTCCGTTTCGACGTGGTGGACGACGGCGCCGGGATCGCGCCCGACCTGCTGCCGCGGATCTTCGAGCCCTTCTTCTCGACCAAGCAGGAGGGTCCGCGCGCCGGTTTCGGGCTCGCCACCGTCTACGGGCTGGTCCGCCAGGCCGGGGGATGGACGCGGGTCGAGAGCCGGGCCGGCGAGGGCACCTGCATCTCGGTCTGGCTGCCGCGCTGCGACCGGGCCGACCGGACGCCCTCCGGGGAGTCCGAGGTTCGGGGCGAGCGCCCGCCCGAGTCGCCGCGCGCCGTCCTGCTGGTCGAGGACCAGCCGGAGCTGCGCGGCTCGCTCGAGCGGATGCTGCGCGCGCTCGGTTACCAGGTCGTCTCGGCGGGCTCGGCCGAAGAGGCGGTCCGGCGCTTCCGCGAGCACGGCGAGGTGGCGCTGCTGCTCTCCGACGTGGTGCTGCCGGCGCGCAACGGCAAGCAGTTGGCGAGCGAGCTGCGCACGCTCCGGCCCGAGCTGCCCGTGGTGCTGATGTCGGGCTACTCGGCGGTCTCCGAGGAGGACTTCAAGGAGCTCGTCGACGCCGGCTACGCGTTCCTGCAGAAGCCGTTCGGCCTGCAGGAGCTCAAGCGCGCGCTCTCTGCGCGACTCGGTTGACGCACGGTTAGGATCGCCTCGTGGCAAAGGCTCGGCGGCGCTCCGGCAGGTCGATCGGCCGCACGGCGCGGCTGCGGCTGCGCGACCGCCGACTCGCCTGGGGCCTGGGCGTCTTCGGTCTGCTCGCGCTCGCCGTCGTCGTCGCGAGCGTCTGGCCCTACTGGCGGCTGTCGGGGGAGTTCCGCCCGCTCCCCGAGGGCGAGCCGTCGAGGCTCTACGCCCGCCCCTTCCGGTTGGCTCCCGGTTCGCGGCTGACCGCCGAGGCGCTCGTGCGCCGCCTCGAGGGGCTCGCCTACCACCCCGCGCCGGCCGAGGGAGTCACTCCGGGCAGTTTCCGCGCGGGTCCTCATTCGGTAGTCGTCGGCCGCCGCCCATTCCCGACGCTCGGCGAGCGCGGAGTCCTGCTGGTCGTCGAGCTCGCCGGCGGGCGGATCGAGCGGCTGCTCGCCGACGAGCGCCCGGTCGCCGAGGCCTACCTCGATCCGCCGCTGCTCGCCAGCTACTACGGCCCGGAGCTGCTCGAGCGTCGGCCGGTGTCGCTCGACCGGATCCCCGGCGACGTCGCCCGCGCCGTGCTCGCCGCCGAGGACGCCGGCTTCTTCGAGCACCCGGGCATCTCCGCTTCGGGAATCCTGCGCGCGCTCTGGATCAACCTGCGCGGCGGCGAGATCCGCCAGGGGGGCTCGACGGTCACCCAGCAGCTCGCCAAGAACCTCTACCTCTCGTCCGAGCGGACCGTCGGACGCAAGCTGCGCGAGGCGACGCTCGCCGTGATGCTCGAGTGGCGCTACTCGAAGGAGGAGATCCTCGAGGCCTACCTGAACCAGATCTTCTGGGGGCGCAGCGGCTCGGTGAACCTGATCGGCCTCGGCGCCGCCGCCTGGGCGCACCTCGGCAAGCGGGTCGAGGAGCTCGATCTCGCCGACGGCGCGCTGCTGGCGGGGATGATCCAGGCGCCGGCCTCGCACTCGCCGGTCCGCAACCCGGAGGCGGCGAGGTCGCGGCGCGACTTCGTGCTCGACCGGCTCGCGGCGCTCGGGTGGATCGCCCCCGAGGCGGCCGCCGCGGCCAAGCAGCGGCCGCTGCCGACGCGCGAGATCGTCCTCTCCCGCCGCCGGGCGCCCTACTACGCGGCGGCGGCGGCCGACGAGGCCGCGCGCCGCTTCGGTGCGGCGGAGCTCGCCGATGCCGGTCTCACCCTGCTCGGCACGCTCGACCCGGACGATCAGGGGGCGGCCGAGTCGGCGGTCGCCTGGGGGCTCGAGCAGCTCGAACGGGCGAGCCCGCGCCTGCGCAAGCACGCGACGCCGCTCCAGGCGGCGCTGGTCTCGCTCGAGCCGGCGACCGGTGCCGTGCGCGCTTGGGTCGGCGGGCGCGATTGGTACGCGAGCCAGTTCGACCGGGTCGTCCAGGCGCGCCGCCAGGCGGGCAGCGCGTTCAAGCCGCTGGTCTACGCCACGGCGTTCGAGCGGGGCGTGGCGACGCCGGCGACGCTGCTCGAGGACGCGCCCCTGACGGTCGAGGCGGGCGGCCAACTCTGGAGCCCGTCGAACGACGACGACGAGTTCCGCGGCTGGGTCACCGCGCGCGCCGCGCTCGAGCAGAGCCTCAACGTGCCGACGGCGCGCCTGGCGCTGGAAACCGGATTGCCGGCGATCGTCGACCTGGCGCGTGCCTGCGGCATCACGACGCGCCTGCGGCCGGTGCCGGCGGTCGCGCTCGGCGCCTTCGAGGTCGAGCCGATCGAACTGGCGACCGCTTACGCGGTCTTCGCCGGCCGGGGCGTGCGGCCCGCCGCCCACCTGCTCGACGGCCTGCTCGAGCGCGGCGGCGCCGCGCGCGCGGGCACGCCGCTGGCGCCACCGCAGCGCGTCCTCTCGGCGGGCACCGCCTTCCTGGTGACCACGCTGCTGCAGGGCGCGGTCGACTACGGCACGGGACGCGGCGTGCGGGCCGCCGGGCTCGCCGACCCGGTCGCGGGCAAGACCGGCACCTCGAACCAGGCGCGCGACAACTGGTTCGCCGGCTACTCGCCCGATCGGGTCTCGCTCGTCTGGGTCGGCTTCGACGACGACGCGCCGACCCCCCTCTCCGGCTCGCGCGCCGCGCTGCCGATCTGGACCCGCTTCGCCCTCGACGTGCGGCCGGCGGGAGGCTTCGCCAAGTTCACCGCCCCGGCCGGCGTGCGCGTCGTGCTGATCGATCCGGCGACCGGCGAGCTCGCCACCGACCGCTGCCCCGAGGTGCTCGCCGAGGCCTTCCCGGAGGAGCGCGTCCCGCGCCTCGTGTGCCACCTGCACGGCGGCCGCTTCGCCGCGCCGCTCGATCCCCAGGTGCGCGCCGAGCTCGAGGCCGAGCGCGAGGACGAGCGCGGCATCCGCGCCTGGCTGCGCCGCGTCTTCGGCCGCGAGCGCCGGCCCCCCGGGCCGCCCACCGGCCCGCCACCCTGACCGGCGGCAGGTTCTCAGGCGCCGTCGCGGGCGAGCGCCGCGGCGAGGGTGAGGACCGTGGCGATCCAGACGGCGTCGGCGAGCAGCAGGTGGGCGATCTGCAGCGGGATCGGCGCCAGCAGCAGCAGGTTGACTACGCCGAGGGTGACCTCGGCGAGCGCCAGGCCGCCCGCCCAGCGCGCCCGCTGCAGCGCGGCGCGCGAGGGGGCCGCGCCCGCGACCCGCGCGGCGAACAGCGCCACCGCGACCGCGGCGCCGACCGCCAGCGTCGGGTGGAGGACGCGCAGCCGGAGCAGGAAGTGGGCGGTCGGCGAGAGGTCCTGGCGAATACCCTCGGCGAGCGAGGCGGCGGGGAAGAGGGTGTCGCCGAGCGCCGCGATCGCCCCCGAGGCGCCGGCCGCGAGCAGCGCCGCGAGCGCCAGCAGCGCCCAGCGCAGGGCCGCCGGGTCGGCGCTCGCGACCAGCCGCCGGCCGTCGCCGGCGAAGTGCAGCGTCAGCGTCAGCGCCGCGAGCAGCAGGAAGGTGTTGACCAGGTGGAGAGCCATCGCCACGGCGCGCGCGGCCGAGGCGTCGTCGGCGACCAGGCCGAAGAGCACCAGGCCGGCGCCGAGCCCCGCCTCGACCAGCAGGAGGAGGAGCGAAGCAGCGGCCGCGCCGCGCGCCGGGTGGCCGCGCGGCCGGTCGCGCCGCGCGATCCAGAGCAGGGCGACGCCGCCGAGCAGGGCGAGGCCGCTGGTCGCCCGGTGGGTGAACTCGATCGCCCGCTCGACCGACGGGGCGCGCGGCACGATCTCGCCGTCGCACAACGGCCAGTGAGCGCCGCAGCCGGCGCCGCTGCCGCTGGCGCGCACGAAGGCGCCCCAGCCGATCACCAGGAGGTTCCAGAGCAGCACGGCGAGGGCCAGCCGCTCGAGCCGGCGGGGGTGCGCCACCATGCCGCCATCCTAAGCCGTCCGGAGGCGCGGGGAGGCTCCACGGCGCTCGGCGCCCGGTCTGTGTAGGATCGCCGAATCCCGTGAGCGAACCGGTCTCCGACGATCGCACCGTGTCCCCCGAGCCCGCGCCCGCGCCGGGCGCGATCGAGGTGGTGGGGGCGCGCACCCACAACCTCAAGGGGATCTCTTGCCGCGTGCCGCACGGGCGGGTGACCGTGATCACCGGCCCGTCGGGCGCGGGCAAGTCCTCGCTCGCCTTCGACACCATCTTCGCCGAGGGGCAGCGCCGCTTCGTCGAGTCGATGTCGACTTACGCCCGCCAGTTCCTCGACCAGATGGAGCGGCCGCCGGTCGAGGAGGTGCGCAACCTGCCGCCGGCCGTGGCGCTCGAGGCGAAGAACTCGGTGAGGAACGCCCGCTCGACCGTGGCGACGATCACCGAGATCCAGGACGTGCTGCGGCTGCTCTTCGCCCACCTCGGCGAAGCCTCCTGCCCGCGAGGGCACGGTCCGGTGCGCCGGACCACGGCGGCCGAGGCGGCCGCGGAGCTGGCGCGCGGCGAGGCGGGGGAGCGCTTCCTGCTCCTCGCCCGTCTGCCGCGGCCGGCGCGGCGCGCCGACGCGCGCCTGGCCGAGCTGGTCCGCCTCGGTTTCGCGCGCCGGCTCGACGGGGCCGAGGTCGTGCCGATCCTTCCGGGGGAGCCCTGGCCGGCGGCGCTCGATCCGCTGCCGCTCGCGCTCGGCCGATTCCGCGCCGATCCGGGGGCGACCGCCCGCCTCGCGACGACGATCGAAGACGGCTGGAAGCTCGGCGTGCGCACGATCGAGGCGATCGGAGCCGAGGGCGCCCGCTTTCTCTCCGAGGACCTCGCCTGCCCGGCTTGCGGCGTCGCGGTCCGTCCGCCGACGCCCGCGCTCTTCTCGTTCAACTCGCCGCTGGGCGCCTGTCCGACCTGCGAGGGGTTCGGCCGGGTGATCGGCGTCGACCGCGGGCGCGTGATCCCGGACCCGGGCAAGAGCCTCGCCGAACGGCCGATCGCCCCCTGGAACACGCCGGCCTACGAGGAGCTCTACGACGAGCTCCTGAAGGCCGCGCG
>WYBK01000139.1 GCA_011525905.1 Acidobacteriota bacterium | reverse complement strand
GGCTCGTTGCGTCTCGCGGCCGTTGCGACGCTCGGTGCGCTGGTCGCGGCGCCGCAGATCGTCGCGACGCTGCGCGTGCTGCCTTTCAGCTACCGCTTCGCGCACGGGCTCGAAGGCTGGGAGGCGACCGGCTTCGGCTACGACTGGCGCCGGCTGTTCGAGCTGGTCCTCCCGCTCCCGTGGGGATCGCCACGCTTCCTCGACGAGCGGGGCTACTGGTCCGCGCTCGTCACGCCCCGCCCGCCTTACGTCTGGACCGCCTACCTCGGCGTCCTGCCGATCGCGCTGCTCGCCGGCAGCTGGCGGCGCAGCCGGGGGCTCGCCGCGGTCGCGTGCTGCGCGCTCGGCCTCGCGCTGGTGGCGAGCGGGCAGGGCGAGATGGCCAGTCGCCTGACCGGAGGGCTCTTCCGTTATCCGGAGAAGCTGCTGTTGCCGTTCACGCTCGCCGCTGCGCTGCTCACTGGCCTCGAGCTCGAGCACCGCCGCCGCGCGGGGAGCCTGAGCCGCTCGCTGGCGATCGCGGGAGGACTGCTCGGCGCCTCGGGCTTCGCTCTCTGGGCCGCCCGGGGCGTCGTCGCGCCCTGGGTCAGCGGGCACCTGGGGGCGGAGCCCGCATTCCTCGCCGAAGCCGTGGTGCGGGGATGGACGGCCGCGAGCCTCGCGGGCGCGGCCCTCCTCCTGCTCGGCGCCCTGGCCGCTGCGAAAGGGGCCGTCCTGCTGATCGGGGCGGCCCAACTGCTCTCGCTCGCGCAGCTCGCGCCGTTGGTGGTCGCCGACGCGGCCCGGCACTACGCAGCGGGGGGCGGCCTGATCGAGAAGGCGCCGGCCGGTGCCGCGCTCGCCATCGTGCCCGCGCAGGCGGCGCAATGGGAGGAGTCGCCCGGGGCGGCGCGGCGGGTCGGGACCCCCGAGCGGCTCGCGCGGCTCGCTCACTTCGAGCTGCATCCGGCATTCGGCGTGGAGCGGGGGTTCTCCTATCCGATCGCCTCCGACCTGGAAGGGATGAGCTCGCCCCTCTCGGTCTTCCTCGAACGCAATCTGCCGCGCGTGCCTTGGCCGGGTCGGATCGCCTGGCTCCGCCGGCTGGGCGTCGACGGTGTCGTTCGACAGGATCCCCAGCCCGCGCCGATCCCCGGTCTGCGACGGATGACGCTCGCCGAGCGGTTCGGCGTGGCGGTCGAGCTCTCGCGGGTCGAGCGGCCGTTCGCGCGCGCCCGCTGGCCGGCAGCCTTGGTGCCGGCACGCGATCCGCGCGAGGCCTTCTGGCGCGTTGCGACCGGCGAGATCGACGAGGACCAGGCGGTCGTCAGCCGGGCGGTGGCGCACGATCCCCAGGGTCGGCTCCGGCTCCTTCGCGACACGCCGGACGAGATCCGGTTCGAGGTTTCGGGTCGCGGAGGCCTCGCGGTGCTCGCGCGCAGCTACTGGCCGATCTACCGGGCGCGGCTCGCGGACGGGACGCGTCTGCCGACGCAGCCGGTCGACCTCGTGCTGCTCGGCATCGAGGTGCCCGCCGGAGAGCACCGGGTCACCGTGGACGTGGCGCACTGGCCCGAATCGTCGGCCGGACTCCTCTCCCTGATGACCCTCGCGGGGCTGGGACTGGCGGCGAGGCGACCGGCATGAGACGGCGGCTCGCGCTCGCTGCGCCCTTGCTCCTGCTGATGGCCTGGAAGATCGCGCCGCTCGCCACGGGCGAGCGGACGCTCTTCCTGCGCGACGTGCTCAACACGCACCTGGCCCTGCGCGCGACGCTCGCGGAGGGGCTCTCCGAGGGGACCCTGCCGCTGGTCGATCCGCTGCGCGCGGGGGGGCAGCCGCTCGCCGGCAACCCGAACGCCGTTGCCTTCTACCCGGACAACCTGCTGCTGCTGGTCGCCTCGCCGCTCTGGCAGTTGAACGCCCACTTCTGGCTGCACTGGCTCCTGGCGCTCGCGGCGGCGACCTGGCTCGGCCGCGCCTGGGGTCTCGGTCGCGAGGGCGCGCTCGCCGCCGGCGCGGCCTACGCCTTCTCGGGGCTGATGCTCTCGCAGCTCAACCTGTACAACGGCGTCGCACCGGTGGCGCTGGCGCCGGCGCTCGCGGCGGCGCTGCTCGAGAGCGGCGAGACGCGGACGCGACGGCGGGGGCTGCTGGCCACGGGACTCCTGCTCGCGCTGGCCTTGCTCGGCGGCGACCCGATCCTCGCCGGCCTCGGCCTGCTCGCCGGAGCGGCGCTCGCGGTCGGCCGCCACGGGCGGGCGCTGCCCGCGGGGCGATTGGCGTTCGCGCTCGCCGCCGGCGTCCTGCTCGCGCTGCCGCAGCTGGGCGAGATGCTGCGCATCCTCGGCGAGTCCTACCGCGGCTTCTGGGGGTACGACGCCGCGGCGCAGGCGCGCACCGCGCCCGATCCGCGGGCGGCGATCGACCTCGTGCTGCCGCTCTTCTTCGGTCGTCCCGACCTCGGCCAGGTCTGGGGGAGCGCCTACTTCGGCGGCTTCCCGCCGCTCTACTTCTCGCTGGCGCCCGGGTGGCTCGCGCTCACGCTCGCCGCCTGCGGCGTCGCGCGCGAGCGGCGCGCCGTCGTCGCCGCCCTGCTGGTGGCGATCGGCCTCGCCGCCGCCTTCTCCGGCGGCACCCCTTGGGGGGGAGCGCTCGCGGCGCTGCCCGCGGGGGGGCTCTTCCGCTTCCCGGTCAAGCTCGCGCTGCTCGCCGCGCTCGGCGGCAGCCTGCTCGCCGGCTCGGGGCTCGAGCGCGCGCTGTCGGGCGAACGGCGGCGCGCCCTCGGCTGGGGGCTGGCGTTCGCGGCCGTCGCCGGGCTGGCGCTCTGGGCGCTGCTCTCGAGCGGCGTCGCGACCGCCCCGGGCGCGCTCTTCACCGAGGGGCTCGCCGGCGCGGCGCTCGCCGCCGAGCGGACGCGCTGGGCCGGAATCGCCTTGATTTCGGCGCTCGCAGCGGGGCTGGCGGCTCTCGGCTGGAGGTTCCTGCCCGAACGGACGCGGGGCCCGGCGCTGCTCGCGCTGCACGCTGCGACTCAGTTGCTCTTGCTCGCGCCGCTCGCGCCGACCGACGAAGCGGCCTTCTACCGGGGCCGGGCGCCGGTCGCCGACCTCCTGCCCGCCGGGGCGCGCCTGGCGCACGCCGGGGTCGGCGAGCTCTTCGGCCCGGGCTGGGGCACGCCGGGCGAAGCGCCCGACCGGCGGACGGTGTGGCTCGCGCGTCGCGCCCACGCCGAGCTCCACCCCTTCGCCGGCCGGCCGCTCGGCTTCGCCTACGAGCTCGACATCGCGCCCGACGGGCTCGATGCCTTCGTCACCCACGCCGTCGCGCGTGGCATGAAGCACTTCTCCGACGAGCGGCGCCTGGCGGTGCTCGAAGCGCTCGGCGTCGAGCGCCTGCTGCTCTTCCGCGAGCTCGAGGGGGAGGCGGCGCGGCGCCGCGCGCGGCTCGAGGCGACGACCGAGGCCGAGGGCGCGCCGCTCCACGTCTACGCTCTGCCCGGCGCGCTGCCGCGCGCCGCGCTGCTCGGCACGGTGCGCTACGCGCCGACCATGAACGCCGCGCTCGAAGCGGTCTTCGCCTCCGGATTCGACGCGCGCGCTCTCGCGGTGGTCGCGGGGGAAGGAGAGCCGCGCTTGGCGCCGCCGGGGCGGGTCGAGCTGCTGGTCGACGAGGCGGAGCGGGTCGAGGCCGAGGTCGACTCGGTAGCCGGCGGCGTGCTGGTCCTCGCGCGCGCCCACCTGCCGATCTGGCG
>WYBK01000138.1 GCA_011525905.1 Acidobacteriota bacterium | reverse complement strand
TCGACGAGGGCTCCGGGCGCGCGCAGGTGACCTTCTACGACACCGGCGTCGGCTCGCTCGCGAAATACCCGGGCGCCTCGAACCGGATGCTCTCGGCGGCGGACAAGCTGCTCGGCGGCGCCTTCGGCGCCGGCTTCGAGGCCAACGTCGAGGACGCGCTCGACTTCCTCGTGCACAACCACGCGCCGGGCGACGAGGTCTTCGTCCTCGGCTTCAGCCGGGGCGCGGCGACGGCGCGCGCGCTCACCCGTTACCTCGACTGGGCGGGGGGGCTGCCGGCCAAGCGCGACGCCTACTATCTGCCGCGCTTCTTCCGCGAGTACGTCGTCTCGCGCGGGCGCCGGAGCGCGGCGGAGGTGCGCCGGGCGATCGACGCCGAGCGCGCCGTCGAGCGCGTCGCGCGCGAGCCGCTGCCGCCCTTCGAGCCGGTCGAGATCACCTTCCTCGGCGTCTGGGACACGGTGATGGCGCTCGGCTCGCGTTTCCGCGCCGCGGGGGAGTCGACCTCGACCGCCAGCCGCAGCTTCCACGTCGACGCGCGCCCGGCCGCCTGCGTCCGCCACGCGCGCCAGGCGCTCGCCATCGACGAGGCGCGCTACGACTTCCGCCCCGAGGTCTGGACCGGAGCGCGGCCGGGGCAGTCGCTCGAGCAGCGCTGGTTCGCCGGCGTCCACTCGAACGTCGGCGGCGGCTACGTCGACGACGGCCTGGCCAACCTCGCCTTCCACTGGATCCTCGAGGAGGCGGCGGCGCTCGGTCTGGCGGCCGACCGCTCCTTCGCCGCCGCCTACCGCCGCTACCCGCAGGACCGCCTCTACCGCAGCGAGTCCTGGCTCTACCGGCTGCTCGACGGCGCGCGCGGGCGCTGGGGGCGGGGGCGCCGGAGCCTCGCCGGCTGGCCGGAGACGGCGCGGCTCACCTTGGCGCCTTCGGTCATCCACCGGCTGCAGGCCGACCCGGACGAGCGGCTCGCGAACGGCGAGCTCCGCTTCCCCGACCTGCGCCAGCGCTATCGCCCCGAGAACGTGCTGCGATTCCTCGCCGCCCAGCCCGACCTCGACGCCTATCTCGCCGGGCTCGGGCTCGCCGACGAGCGCGCCCGCGCCCTCCCCGCGGACGTCGTCGAGCGCATCGCGGAGCTGCGCGCGGCGCGCTGAGCGCCGAGCGCCGAGCGGGGGACCGGAGGTCGCCATGGCCACGAAACGCGTCATCGCCTACTACATGCACGAGAGCGAGGAGGGGCTCGCCAGCGCCCGCCTCGCCAACGCCGAGCGCACCGAGAGCTACGTGATGGGCGAGATCGAAGAAGGCGAGATCGCCGCCCTCGAGCAGGCCGGCCTGGTCGTCCAGGTGATGCCCGAGGCGCGCGCGGCGGAGACCCCGGGGCGCGCCTTCGACGTCGCCCCCGGCCTGCGCCGGCGCGGCCCGGTCGAGCGCGGCGCGCCCGCGGCGCCCCTGCCCGGCGACGCGCCGCCGGCCGGCCGGCCGGCCTACTACCTGATCCAGCTCGCCGGGCCGCTGCTCGAGAGCTGGCGTGCCGAGCTCGCCGCGCTGGGCGTCGCGCTACTCGAGCACGTGCCGCGCGACAGCTACAAGGCGCGGCTCGACCTCGCTCAGGTGCCGCAGGTCGGCGCGCTCCCTTACGTCGTCGGCGTGCGCTTCTACTCCCGCGAGGATACCGGCGTCCTGGTGCGGCCCGAGAGCGCCTCGGCCGCGGCCGGGCTACACGAGCCGCGCGCCTTCGACGTCCGCCTGCAGCCCGGGGCGGCGCCCGACGAGGTGCTCGCTTTCCTGGCGGCCAATCATCTTCAGGTGGTGGGCGCCAAGGGGAGGAAGATCCGCCTCTTCGCGCTGGCCGACTCGCCGCTGCTCGACGAGCTGGCGGCGCACCCCGACGTCGAGCGCGTGGAGGAGTACGTCGTCCCCCGGCTGCACAACGACGTCGCGCGCGAGCTGCTCGGAATCGACGCGCCGGGCGATCCCGCGGGCGGCATCGGCCGCACCGGCGCCGGGCAGATCGTCGCCGTTGCCGACACCGGGCTCGACGAGGGGCATCCCGACTTCGCCGGGCGGGTCGTGGGGGTCGTCGCGCTCGGCCGGCCGGGGGACGCGAGCGATCCGCACGGCCATGGCACCCACGTCGCCGGCTCGGTGCTCGGCGACGGCTCGGCCTCCTCCGGCCGCTTCCGCGGCGCGGCGCCGGGCGCGCAGCTCTTCTTCCAGTCGCTGCTCGACGCGAGCGGCGGTCTCGGCGGCCTGCCGTTCGATCTCGCCGACCTGTTCGAGGAGGCCTACCAGGCCGGCGCGCGCATCCACAACGACAGCTGGGGTGCTTCGACCCAGTCGATGTATACGTTGAACTCCGCCGAGGTCGACGAGTTCGTCGCCCGCCGCCGCGACATGCTGATCGTGATCTCGGCCGGCAACGAGGGGACGGCGGCGCAGCCGCAGAGGGCGCAGCCCGGCTTCGTCGACTGGCTCTCGATCGGCTCGCCCGCCTCGGCGAAGAACGCGCTGGTGGTCGGCGCCAGCCGGAGCCGGCGGGCCGCTCCGACCGAGGGGTTCGCCGGCCTCACCTACGGCGCCGCCTGGCCCGCCGACTTCCCCGCGCCGCCGATCGCCGCCGAGCGCGTCTCGGGCGACCCGGAGGCGCTCGCCGCCTTCAGCAGCCGCGGACCCTGCGACGACCGGCGGATCAAGCCGGACGTCGTGGCGCCGGGCACCGACATCGTCTCGGCGAAGTCGTCGCGCGCGCCGCTGCGCAACTTCTGGGGGCCGCTCGGCGGCAACCCGCGCTACGCCTTCCTCGGCGGCACCAGCATGGCGGCGCCGCTGGTGGCCGGCTGCGCCGCGCTGGTGCGCGAGCACTACGTCGTCGAACGCGGGCACGAGCCGAGCGCGGCGCTGCTCAAGGCGACCCTGATCAACGGCACGCGCCGCCTGTCGGCCGCCGACGCGCTCGCCGACCACGCGATGCTGCCCAACTTTCACCAGGGCTTCGGCTGCGTCCACCTGCCGACGACGCTGCCGGGCGCGCACGCGCCGGCGCTGCGGCTCGAGTTCCTCGACACCTGGCAGAGCCCGGCCGACCAGCTCGCGCGCAGCGGCCAGCGCTTCCGCTTCCTGGTGCCGGTCGCCGGCGGCGCCGAGCTACGCTTCTGCCTCGCCTGGACCGACGCGCCCGACCGCGGGCTGCAGAACAGCCTGGTGCTGATGGTCCAGCACCTGCCCAGCCAGCAGAAGTGGGTGGCCAACGCCGCGCTGCCGCTCGCCATCCAGAGCCCCGACCCGGACAACAACGTGCAGGTCGTGCGCATCGCCGCGCCGCCGGCGGGCGACTACCTGGTGCAGGTCTCGGCGCGCAACCTGCTCCGGCCCGACCAGGACTACGCGCTGGTGGTCACCGGCGAGCTCGGCGGCCCGCTGGCCCCCTTCTGACCGGCGAGGAGACCCCATGTTCAAGATTCGCGCGATCCAGGCGGAGTTCGGCGACTGCTTCCTGGTCGAGTACGGCAGCGCCGCCGCCCCCCGCTACCTGCTGGTCGACGGCGGTCCGCCGGCGACCTTCGAGGACCATCTCGCGGGCGAGCTCGAGTCGATCGCCGCCGGCGGTCGGGGCCTCGATCTGGTGATGCTCAGCCACGTCGACAACGACCACGCGGTCGGGCTGCTCGACCTCTTCGCCCGTCTGCGCGAGGACGACGCGGCCGACCCGAGCGGGTCGTCCCGCCTGGTCGGCGTCGGCGGGCTCTGGCACAACTCCTTCGCGCGCACGATCGACGTCGGCGGCGGCCTGGCGCCCCGCCTGCGGGCGGTCTCGGCGCACGCCGCCTCGGTGCGGTCGGCGGAGGCGCTGCTCGGGGTCGAGGAGGGGCACGCCCTGCGTCTGGCCGCCCAGGTGCTCGGCATCCCGATCAACGCCGGCTTCCCGGGCGACTTGATCTGCGCCGACGACCAGCCGGCGCCGGTCGTCCTCGGCAATCTGAGCTTGACCGTGGTGGGGCCGACGCGCGCCAACCTCGAGGAGCTGCGCACGAAGTGGCAGGCTTGGCTCGAGGACCACGAAGAGGCGGTCGCGACCGGCGACCCGCAGGTGATGGCCAACTCCGACAAGAGCATCCCGAACCTGTCGAGCATCATGGCGCTGGCAGAGGCGGACGGCCGCACGATGCTGCTGACCGGCGACGGACGCAGCGACCATCTGCTGCAGGGGCTCGGGCAGGCGGGGCTGCTCGACGCCGCGGGGCGCTGCCACGTCGACCTGCTCAAGGTCCCCCACCATGGCAGCAACCGCAACGCGACCCGCACCTTCTTCCGCAGGGTGACCGCCGACACCTACCTGATCTCGGCCAACGGCAAGGACGACAACCCGGACCTGACCACGTTGGTCTGGATCGTCGAGGAGGCGGCCGCTGCGGGGCGCGGGATCGAGATCGTGGCGACCAACCGGACGCCGTCGATCGACGAGCTGCTTTCGAGCCACGATCCGGACGAGCAGGGTTACACGCTGACCCTCTTGCCGGCCGGCGAGCACGCGCTGACGATCGAGCTGGCCTCCTGAGCGAGCGATGCGCGACTACCGCGACTTCGACCTCGAGCTGACCGACGCCGCGCGCGACGGGGCCGGGGAAGAGTCGCTCGTCGTGCGCGTCGCCGCCTCGCCGGCCGGCGAGCAGCGGCGCGCCGACGCGGTGCGCGTCGCCTTCGGACCCGAGCTGCGGCGCCAGTGCGGCCGTCTCGACCGGCGCGAGCTCGATCTCGCCGGTCTCGTCGCGCTCGGCCGCGAGCTCGGCGAGTTGCTCCTGCCGGAGGGGGTACGCGGCTTCTACGAGAGGAGCCGCCCGCTGCTCGGAGAGGGGGAGGGGCTGCGGCTCCGGTTGAAGCTCGACACCTGGGGCGTCGCCGACCTGCCCTGGGAGTTCGCCTGGGTGGCGCCGGCGGCGGGCGGCCCGGCGCCCGAGGCCGCGGGCTTCCTGGCGCTCGACCCGCGCCTGTCGATCGTCCGCTACGAGCTGCTCGCCGAGCCGCTCGGCGCGCTCGAGCCGACCGGCGCGAAGAAGCTGCGCGTGGTCGCCCTGCTCGCGGCGCCGCGCGATCCGCGCTGGGCGCCGCTCGACCTCGAGGGGGAGGCGCGCGGCCTGCGCGAGGCGCTGGCGTCGCGCCGCGAGATCGCGCTCGAAGTGGTCGAGCCGGCGACGCTCGGCCATCTCGAGCGGGCGCTGCTCGACGGCGCGCAGGTCTTCCACTTTGCCGGCCACGGCCGGTTCCAGGCGGCGCCCGAGGAGCGCATCGACACGGTGGCGGGCAAGGGCTACCTGGTGCTCTGCGAGGAGGACGGGCGCGCCAGGGAGGTGCCGGCCGAGAGCGTGCTGGTCAACCTGCGCGGGCGCGACGTCCGGCTGGCGGTGCTCGGCGCCTGCGAGGGGGCGCGACGCGACCGAGTCAACCCCTGGACCGGGATCGCGCCGGCCCTGGTGCGCGGCGGTCTGCCCGCGGTGGTGGCGATGCAGGCGACGCTCTACGACCGCAGCGCGGTCGCCTTCGGCACCCGCTTCTACGAGGCGTTGGCGTGCGGGCTGCCGGTCGACGCGGCGGTCGCGGCCGGCCGGATCGCGATCTTCAACGCCGGCGGCGCGGGGGAGCGCGACTGGGGCGTGCCGGTGCTCTACTTGCGCGCCGAGTCGGGCGTCCTCTTCCCGCGGCCGGCGGAGGAGGCAGAGGGCGGCGAGCCGCTCGAGCCGCTCGGCCGGCGCGGCTGGCTGAACGCCGCTCTCGCCGCGCTCGCGCTCGGGGCGGCGGCGGCGGCGTTCCACGCCTGGGCGCAGCCGCGCTTCGCCGCCCGCTGGCTCTGGGGCGCCGGGCTCTCGGTCGCCGGGATCGGCGGCCTTCTGCTCGCCTGGCTGCAGTGGCTAGCCGGCGAGGAGGCGCGCGCCTGGGCGCGCCGCGGCCTGCGCCACGCGCGCGCGACCTGGGCCGTCGGCGCCGCCGCCCTGCTGCTCGCCGGCGCGGCGGCCTGGGTCGCCGCGCAGCGGCCCGCCGTCCTGCGGGTGGTCCCCGGCACCAAGCTGACGGCGCGGCTGCTCCGCCCCGGCGTCGTGCACACGCTGCGCATCTGGCAAGGGGAAGCGGGCGCGCAGCCGGCCTGGGTGGTGCGCCCCTTCACGCCATCGGGGGCCGCCGTCGGCGCCTCCGAGCGCGTCCTGAAGCTCGCCCTCTCGCGCTCGAGGACGCCGCTCGAGGGGGCGATGCGCTCCTACCTGGAAGAGCGCGTGCCCTGTCCGGAGGAGACGCCGGAGGAGTGCGCGCGCAAGCGCGACGGCTGGATGGCGCGCTGGCGGCTCGCCGAACCGGATCCGGAAGGATCGACGGGACCCCGGCGACGGCGCGGCCGGCCGCTCCGCTTCGAGCTGCTGCGCGACGGGGAGACGGTGGACGTGCTGCCGGTCGAAGTCGAACTGCTCGAGGAGGTCGAGGACGATGTGGAGCTCCTGTTCGTCGAACCCGCTCCGAATCCCTGACCGCACGCCGCGCACGGTGGCGCTGGCCGCGATCGTCCTGGTGGCCGGTGCCCTGCCCGCTGCCGGGCAGCCGCAGCGCCAGGTAGTGACCGAGCTGCGCATCGCGCCCGGTTCGACGCACGACCGGCCCCAGCTGACGGCGCCCGAGGTTCGGGCCGCCGCCGAGCAACGGATGGCCGAGATCGGCGGCCAGGAGTTCCTCTTCCTCGAGTGGCTGCCGGCGGCGCGCGCCGGCGGCAGCGACGCGCCGCGGTTCATCCTCGCCCTCACGGACGGCCCGCAGGGGGACTGCGATCCGCCGCGCGGCATCGCCACCTTCTCGGCGCGGCGGCAGGCGGCCGCGGACTGGAGCTCGCGGGAGCTCGACTTCAGCGCGCTCTGCGATCTCGCGGCGCTCGAGTGGAGCGCCGAGGAGTTCCTGGCGCGCGTGGCGACGGTCACCGAGGCCCTGTTGCGCGATCCGGAGGTGGTGCGCCAGCTGCAGGCGGAGTTCTTCTCGAAGCTGGTCCTCGCGACCGAGCTCGCGCCCGATCTAGCGGCGCGCAAGCTCTACTTGCCCTTCAAGGGCCTGCGCGCGAGTCGCGAATCGGAGATCGAGGTGCGCTTCCAGAATCGCGCCGACCAGCTGCTGCTCGCCTATCCGGGAGACGTCGAGCAGGGCAGGACGCAGCTGCTGGTCGGCTCCTTCCTCTGCGGCGACATCCAGGTCGACGCGACGATCGCGGCCGGCCTGCACCCGCCCTGGCACCCGCGGCTGCCAGAGCTGCTGACGGCCTGCCGCGACCCGTTCGTCTACATGAGGCGCTACGCGCCGAATCGCGTCGAGATCGACCTCGCGTCGGGGATCGAGACCGACTTCGGCGAAGGGGAGCCGCGATGAGCGCGCGCTCGCGATCGCGCGCGACGGCACTCGCGCTGCTGCTCGGCTCCCTTTTCGCGTCCGCGCCCGCGCGGCCGCAGGCCTCGACACCGCCCAGCCCGCCGGCACCCGCGGACGATCGCGCGGAGGCGCGCCGCCTCTTCGACCAGGCGGTCGCCGACCACCTCGCCGCCGAGCAAGGCGCGCCCGACCGCGAGGCGCTGCTGCGGCGGGCGGCCGCGGGCTACAGCCGCGCGCTCGAGCTGGCGCCCGACACGGTCTCGGCCCTCTACAATCTGGGCCGCGCGCAGGAGGCGCTCGGCGATCTCGAGGGGGCGGCGAGAGCCTACGAGCTCGCCGCCTCCCGCCCCGGGCCGAAGCGCATCTTCTACCTCGAGCGCTGGGCCGAGCACCTCGCCGCGCGCGGCCGCACGCGGGAGGCCTGCGAGGCCTTCGAGGAGGTCGTCCTGCTCGAGCCGCGGCTCGAGGCGCCGCACGCCTTCCTGGTCGGCGAGTACCTGAAGCCCGGCCTGCCCGACGCTCCCCGGCTGCTCGCCTACCTCTGGAGGCTGGTCGCGGCCCGGCAGGCGACGCGTGCCGCCGAGCTCGCGATCGGCGCTCTCGAGGCCGACGCCCCTGCGCACCTGCACGCCGAGCTGCTCACGGCGGTCGCCGCCGGTTTCGCCCAGCTGCCGCAATCCGCGACCGAGATCCTCGAGTCCCCGCTCCTGCGCCGGCTGGCGCGGCTGCGCGGGGCGCCGAGCCTCCGCCCGGGGATCACCGAGCTCGTCCGGCTCTACGCACGCCCTGGCCGTTACGAGGAGCCCTTCGTCTGGTGGTCCGAGCCCGACGACTCCTGGGTCCACGAACGGGGCGTGCGGCGGCGCGACGCCTTCCGCGCCGCGCTGCGCGCGGTCGGCGACGGCTACCGCCAGCGGGGCGAGGTCGAGGTGGCGACCGCTTGCTACAAGACCGCCGTCGAGCTGCCGGGGGATCCCGACCCGCTGGCGCTGCGCGATCTCGCCAGCGTCTACGTCGAGCAGCGCGACCTCGCGGCGCTCGACGCGCTCGCCGCGCGCTGGACCGACCCGGCCGGCGCGCTGTTCGAGGCGAAGAACCGCCTCTACATGGAAGGGCAGCTCGCCAAGGTGCTCGACTACCACCGGGCGCTCGGCCAGATCTACGGGGCGCTGGCGGCGAGCGGCAAGACGTCGTGGGGAACGGTGAGCCAGCCGACCACGGCGCTCTTCCAGCTCGACCGCGCCTTTCGCGTCGCCGAGCGACTCGACGACCAGGCCGCGCCCGAGGAGCGCGCGCGCGCGACGCGCCTCGACCCGGATCTGACGCTGCTCTACGCCCGGGGGCTCGAGGCGACGGGGCAGCGAGAGAAAGAGATCGACGTGCGGACGAGAGCCGCGACCCGCTTCGAAGCGGTCGGCGACGCCCGCGCGGCCGCCAAGGTGACGAGCCAGGTGAAGATCGACGG
>WYBK01000137.1 GCA_011525905.1 Acidobacteriota bacterium | reverse complement strand
GTGTTGCCGCCGCTCTTGGTGATCGCGTTGACCACGCCGCCGGTGAAGCCGCCGTACTCGGCCGAGATGCCCGAGGTCAGCACCTGGGTCTCCTCGATCGAGTCCTCGATGAAGAGGTTGTTGGTCTGGCCGAAGATCGGGTCCTGGACGTTGACGCCGTTGACCAGGATCGCGTTGTCGTAGGCCATGGCGCCGTTGATCGTCACCTGGCCGCCGACCGGGGTGTTGTCGGTCAGGCCGGGGGCGAGGTCGGCGATGCCGGTGGGCGTGCGGACCACGGCGAGCGCCTCGATCTGCTCCTTCTTCAGGTTGGCGCCGACGGTGGTCGTCTCGAGCGCGGACGGAGCCTCACCCGTGACGACGATCGTCTCCTCGGCCGCCGAGACCTCCATCGAGGCGTCCGACCGCGCGGTGCCGCCGAGCGGCAGCGAGGCGGTGCGCTCGACCGTCTGCATCCCCTCGAGGGCGAAGCGGACGGTGTAGTTGCCCGGCGGGAGGTTCTTGATGATGTAGTCGCCGTTGACGCCCGACACCGTGCTGCGCTCGCCGATCAGGGCGGGCGAGGTCGCGGTGATCGTGACGCCCGGGAGCGGCTCGCCGTCGTTCGAAGTGACGGTGCCGGTCAGGGTGGCGGTCTGGGTGCCCTGGGCGAAGCCGGCGGTCGCGAGCGCGAAGCCGGCCACCAGGGCAATGCAGACCTTGAGGCTCATTCGAATCATTCGTTCCTCCTAGGGTCGAACGGATCGGTCCCGCGCACGCCGCGGGAACTCTGCGCTGAATTGCTAGGCCAGTTTCGTGCCAACTGGTCCCAATCGGGCCTCTCGCGGGACGAGTGGATTCTCCCTTTTTTCTCAGAGACTTATAGGCGATCTCCAGGGCCTCGTCGAAGCCGTTTCCCGGCCCTCCGGAGCGTTGCGTCCCAAAAAGCCGGATCTTTTTTCAAAAATCTGAAGGAAATGGGATTTCCACATCGCCGGAGCCCCGGGGACGGACCGGTCCGCAGGGGGGAGGAGGGGGCTCAGCCGGCGTCGCCGCGCGGCCGCAGGAGCAGCCGCTGGTCGCCGTGACGGCGGGTGACGCCGCGCGCGTCGAGCAGCTCGAGCAGCGGAATCGCCCACTTGCGCGAGAGGCCGAAGCGCTCCTTGAACTCGGGCACCGAGAAGCGCTCCCAGCCGGTGGCGCGCAGCTCGGAGGTCAGCCGTTCGAACGCCGCGGCCGAGAGGACGAGCCCGGCCGGCAGCCGGATCAGCCGCCCACGGCCGACGAGGTACTTCACCAGCCCCTCGGCGACGGCCGGCTTGGCTTCGAGCCGCCGCGCGGCTTCGGCCGGCGAGGGGGGCTCGAGCCCGGCCGCGTCGTAGAGCTCGACCAGACGGGCCGCCAGGCCGCTCTCTTCGCCGGTCAGCTGCGGGGAGCGTCCGGGCGGGCGGACCCGGTCGCCGTCGAGCGCGAGCACGCCGCGGCGCGCCAGCCAGTCGAGGTGGAAGGTCGCGAGGGCGGCCGCCGCGGCGGGCAGCAGCCGCTCGACCAGCTCGGCGCGCGGCACGCCGTCGGCGAGGCGGTCGCGCTCGAGGCGCTCGGCGAGCAGCGCCCGCGCCCGCTGCTCGAGGCGCGCGAGCCGCGCCGGCGCGAAGTAGCGCCGCGCGGCGCCCTCTCCCTGCGCCACGGCGGCGCCCTCGACGACGCGCGCGTCGAGCGTGGCGGCGAGCGCCGCGGGGCGCCTGCCGAGCCGGCGCGCGAGCTCCTCGGCGGTCGTGCCCACGGTCCCGGCGTCGTCGATCCAGACCGCCAGCGCCTCGCCGAGCCCGCCGGCGAGAGCCCGGCGGCGTGCCGCCGCCTCGCGCGCGCGGCCGGCGCGGAAGGCCGGGTCGAGCACCTCGCCGCCGCCGAGCGTCGCGCCGGGCGAAGGGCGGCGCAGCACGAGCCGGTCGCCGCGCGCTGCGACCAGCGGCCCGGCCAGCCGGATCTCGACCAGGCCGGTGGCGCCCGGCTCGAGCGGCGCCGGCTCGAGCGGGCGCACGATCGCCATCCGCTCGGCGGCGAAGAGGTGGACGCGCAGCGGCGTGCGCGTGGCGAGCGGCGCGCCCGCCGCGGGCAGCCAGCGCACGCGGGCGAGCAGGCGGCGCGCCACCCGGAGGCTGCCGGGGGCGACCAGCTCGTCGCCGCGCGCGACCTCGGCGCGCTCGAGCCCGGCGAGCTGCAGCGCCGTGCGCGCGCCGGCGCGCGCCGCGTCGCGGGAGCGGCCGTGAATCTGCACGCCGCGCACCCGGGCGCGGCGGCCAGAGGGGAGGAGCTCGAGCTCGTCGCCGGCGGCGACGGCTCCGCGCGCCAGCGTGCCGGTGACGATCAGGCCCCGCCCCTCGAGCAGGAAGGCGCGGTCGACCGGCAGCCGCGCCGGGTCCTCGGCGCCGGCCGGCTCGCCCCGGCTGGCGGCGCGCGCGAGGAGCAGCTCGGCGAGCTCGGCGATCCCCTCGCCGGTGCGCGCCGAGGTGCGCACCACCGGCGCGCCCCGCCAGGGCGTCGCCTCGAGCCGCTCGGCGACCTCGAGCTCGACCAGGCCGGCGAGCTCGGCGTCGGCGAGGTCGAGCTTGGTGAGCACGACGACCAGCTCCGGGATGCCCAGCAGCTCGGCGATCGCCAGGTGCTCGAGCGTCTGCGGCTCGATGCCGGCGTCGGCGGCGACCACCAGCAGCAGCAGCCGGATGCCGCCCAGGCCGGCGAGGGCGTTGTGCAGGAAGCGCTGGTGGCCGGGCACGTCGACGAAGCCGATCTCGACGCCGTCGCGCTCGAGGTGGGCGAAACCGAGGTCGAGGGTGATGCCCCGCCTCTTCTCCTCGGCCCAGCGGTCGCAGTCGATGCCGGTCAGCGCCAGCAGGAGGGCGGTCTTGCCGTGATCGACGTGGCCGGCGGTGCCGACCAGCAGCGCCGGGCCGCTCACGCCCCGGCCCGTCCGCCGGCCGGCAGCTCGACCGTGAAGACCGTGCCGCGCGGCGCGTTGTCGCCGACGCGGATGGTGCCCGCGTGCTCGGAGACGATGCGGTGGACGATGGCGAGACCCATGCCGGTGCCCCGCCCCTTGCGCGAGAAGAAGGGGAGGAAGAGCTTGTCGCGATCCTCCGGAGCGACGCCGCGGCCGCTGTCGGCGACCGCCAGGGTGATCGTGTCGGCGCGCCGGCCGGTCGACACCTCGATGCGCCCCGGCGCAGCGGTGGCCTCGACGGCGTTGTCGATCAGGTTGATCAGCACCCGGCGGATCTGCTCGGCGTCGACCCAGGCCTCGCCCGCCCCGCCGCCGCCGGCGACCACTTCGACCCCCGGCTTGACCTCGCGGTAGAGGGCGAGCACCTCCTGGACCAGCCGGTCGATCGGCGTGGCGGCGAGCTGCGGACCGGTCATGCGCGCGTAGCGGGAGAACTCGTCGACCAGGCCCTGCATGGTGCCGACCTCGCGCACGATGATCTCGACCGCCTCCTCGACCAGCGCGGG
This sequence comes from Acidobacteriota bacterium, assembly GCA_011525905.1. Taxonomy (GTDB): domain Bacteria; phylum Acidobacteriota; class Thermoanaerobaculia; order Multivoradales; family JAGPDF01; genus JACTMI01. Next base: position 4,571 of record WYBK01000137.1, on the reverse strand, counting down.
CAGCGCAGGCGGGGCGCCTTCGTGCTCGCGGCTGCGGGCGCGCAGCCGCTCGGCCGACAGGCGGATCGGCGTCAGCGGGTTCTTGATCTCGTGGGCGATGCGGCGCGCCGCCTCGGTCCAGGCGGCCAGCTTCTGCGCCCGGATCAGCTCGGTCAGGTCCTCGAGCACCAGGATGCGGCCGGCGGGCTGGCCGCCGTCGGCCGGCAGCTCGGTGACCTTGGCCTCGAAGGTGCGCCGTTCGCCGCCGAGCACCAGGCTCACCTGCACCGGCGCGCGCGCGCCGGCGCCCGGAGCGCCGCCGAGCAGGGCGCCGAGGCGCGCCCGCTCGGGGTCGGCCCAGGCCTCGGCGAGCCGCCGGCCCACCAGCTCCTCCTCGCGCTGGCGCAGCATCCGCTGCGCGGCGCCGTTGGCGGCGACCACGCGGGCCTCGCCATCGAGCGCGATGACGCCGGCGGCGAGGTTGGCCAGGATCGCCGAGAGGCGCGCCCGCTCGCCGTCGAGCCGCCGGTTGGCGTCGAGCAGCTCGCGCTGCTTGTTCTCGATGAGCGCGCGGTTGCGCGCGAGCTCCTCGGTCATGGCGTTGAACGAGTCGACCACGCCGGCCATCTCGTCGTCGGCGTCGACCTCGATGCGATGGTCGAGATCGCCCGAGGAGATCTTGCGCGTCCCCTCGGCGAGCGCCTGGATCGGCGCCATCAGCCGGCGCGCCAGGAAGAGGCCGAGCCAGGAGGAGGCGAGCAGGATGACCAGCGTGACGAGCACGAACATCAGGAGATAGGAGGCCTTGAACTGCCCCTTCTGCACTTCGAGCTGGCGGTAGCCCTGGTAGGCCTCGATCAGCCGCGCGGTGCGCTCGGCGGTGGCGGGATCGAGCAGCGTGCCGACGGCGACGACGACCCGGCGCTGCCCCGTCGGCCGCTCGCTCGCCGCGCCGGAGAGGATCAGGCGGCCGCGTCCCCCGGTCGGCACGACGACGCGCTGCGCGCGTCCCGACTCGGCCGCCTCGAGCAGGAAGGAGCGGCCGACCTCGGGGAGATCCTCGAGGCCCGAGCTCGGGTCGAGCACGGCGTGGACGAACTCGGTCTCGTCGTAGAGCGCGACCAGGTCGGCGTCGAGCTCCTGCCGCCAGGCGGCGAGCCGGCGGGCCAACGCCTCGCGCGCGCGCGGGTCGGCGAGGTCCTGGGGCTGGACCTGGCGGGCGAGCCGGCCGGCGTCGCGCGAGTCGCGCTCGGCGATCTCCTGCTGCAGCTCCTGGGCGATCGCGAAGCTCTGCTCGAGGACGCCGCGCAGCGAGCCGGAGAACCAGCGGTCGATCGAGCCCTGGAGCAGCTCGGAGGCGTAGACGAACAGCGCCAGCACCGGCACCAGCGCGAGGCCGACGTAGGTCGCCACCAGCTTGGTCTTGAAGCGCGCGCCGAGCGCGCGGTTGCGCCGCTCGAGCCAGAGCTTGAGCAGGTTGCGCACCAGGACGAAGAGGATGACCAGGATGAGCAGCGCGTTGGCGTTGCGCAGGACGAAGAGCAGCACCTGGTTGGTCACCAGGGTCGTCGGCAGGTCGCGGCCGCGCTGGACGAGGTAGTAGAAGAAGGTCAGCAGACCGAGCAGCAGCGCGAGCATCGCCACCACCCAGCGGGTGTCGCGCCGCCGCCGCTCGAAGTGGCTCTTCAGGCCCATCGAGTCAGCCCCGGATGCGGACCTTGTTCGATTCGACCCAGGAGCTCGTGCGACGCACCGGGATGAAGCCGAGAACCTCGCCCGGCGCCAGCTCGACGCGCGCCCGCACCAGGTAGCGCTCCTCGGGCGAGGGGCGGTCGACGGTGAACACCGGCTGCGCCTGGAGGCGGGTCATCGCCGCTTCGAGCTCGCGCCGCTCGCGCACGGTGCGGCTGGACAGGAGGCGGCCGTCCTGCTTGGTGTTGACCAGGTACTCGCCGGTGACGGCGTTGTACATCGCGACGACCTCGATGCGCGAGCGCTCGAGCAGGGCGTCGGACCAGCGCTTGCGGTCGCGCAGCAGCTCGAGGTCGTAGACGAAGCCGGTCGGCAGCCCCGAATCGAGGCGCGCGGAGAGCTCGCGGTCGAAGCCGCCGACGAGCTGGAAGCTGATCAGGATCTGAACGCCGCTGCGCGCGATCGCGAGGTCGCGGATCGCCGGACCGCGCGCGGCGGCGGCCGCGAGGCCCACCAGGAGCAGCGCCCGGATCACTCCCATCGACCGCCCATCGAACGCGAAACTCTAGCACCCGCAGGCGCTTCCGCGCGGTCCGCGGTGCTCGACGGGGCGCCGGACCGGGGCGGTCGGGCTAGACTCACCGGTCCCGGATCGGGCCATGAGCGAGACCCCCCAGAGCCGCCGCACCCTGGCCTCGAACCGCCGAGCGTTGCACGACTACCACGTGCTCGAGCGCTTCGAGGCGGGGCTGGTGCTGACCGGCACGGAGGTGAAGTCCTGCCGGACGGGCAAGATCCAGCTCCAGGAGGGCTACGTCGAGATCCGCGGCGGCGAGGCCTGGCTGCTGGGCATCCACATCGCCCAGTACAGCCATGGCGGGCGGGAGAACCACCTGCCCGACCGCGAGCGCAAGCTGCTGCTCGGCCGGCGGGAGATCGACCGCCTGGCGGGGCGCGTCCAGGCGCGCGGCTTCACCATCGTGCCGCTCTCGGTCTACCTGAAGGGGAGCCGGATCAAGGTCGAGATCGCGCTGGTCCAGGGCAAGAAGCTGCACGACAAGCGCGAGACCGAGCGCCGCCGCGAGCTCGACCGCGAAGCGCGCGCCGCGATGCGCGGCGAAGAGGTCTGACGGCGAGACGGCCGCTCGGGGACACGACCTCCGCCCGGGGACACGAAGCCGAGCTTCATGTCCCCGGCGGGTGTCGCGACCATGCCCGAGCGATTTCCGCCTCTCTACCGCCTTGTGCTAGCGTCCCGCTCCCCATGGACTCGATCGTCGTCCGCGGCGCCCGCGAGCACAATCTCCGCAACCTCCACCTCGAGATCCCGCGCAACAAGCTGGTCGTGGTCACCGGCGTCTCGGGCTCGGGCAAGTCGTCGCTCGCCTTCGACACGCTCTTCGCCGAGGGGCAGCGGCGCTACGTCGAGTCGCTCTCGGCTTACGCGCGGCAGTTCCTGCCCCAGGTCGAGAAGCCGGACGTCGACTCGATCGACGGGCTCTCGCCGGCGATCTCGATCGAGCAGAAGTCGGTCTCGAAGAACCCGCGCTCGACCGTCGGCACCGTCACCGAGATCCACGACTACCTGCGCCTGCTCTACGCCTCGATCGGCGTGCCGCACTGTCCGAGCTGCGGCCAGGTGATCCGCCCGCAGACCGTGCAGCAGATGGTCGATCGCATCCTCGGCTGGCCCGAAGGGACGCGCCTCCACCTCTACGCGCCCTACGTGCGCGGCAAGAAGGGGGAGTACAGAAAGCAGCTCGCCGAGATGGCCCGGCAGGGTTTCGTGCGCGCGCGCATCGACGGCGAGGTCGTCGATCTGCAGAAGGGCGTGCCGACTCTCGACAAGCAGAAGAAGCACTCGATCGACGTGCTGGTCGACCGGCTGGTCCTGCGCCCCGGCCTCGCCAAGCGGCTCGCCGACTCGCTCGAGACGGCGCTCAAGGTCGGCGGCGGGCTGGTGGTGGTGGCGCCCGAGGGGGCGCCGGAGGAAACGCTGTCGCAGAACTTCGCCTGCGCCTCGTGCGGCACCAGTCTCTCGGAGATCACCCCCCGGCTCTTCTCCTTCAACAGCCCGTACGGCGCCTGCCCGACCTGCTCCGGGCTCGGCACCCTGATGGGGGTCGATCCGGAGCGGGTGGTGGTCGACCCCGAGCGGTCGATCGAAGCGGGGGCGATCGCCCTCTTCCAGCCCGGCGCGCGCTCCTGGCGGCTGCGCATGGTCGAGACGCTCTCGCGCGCCATGCGCTTCTCGCTCGCGACTCCCTGGCGCAAGCTGCCGCCGCGCGCGCGCGACACCATCCTCTACGGCAGCGGCGAGCGGGAGCTGACCTTCGAGTTCCGCGGCAAGAAGTCGGCCTACCAGTGGGAGGGCGCCTACGAGGGGCTGGTGCCGATGCTCGAGCGGCGCTACAAGGACACCGACTCGCAGCTGGTGCGCTCCGAGATCGAGAAGTACATGTCGGTCAAGACCTGTCCCGACTGCTCGGGGAGGCGGCTGCGCCCCGAGGCCTTGGCGATCACGGTCGGCGGCGAGCCGATCGACCGGCTGTCCGCCCTCGCGGTCGCGCATCTCAGGCGGCGGCTCGACGAGCTCGCCCTCTCCGAGCGCGAGCGCTCGATCGCCGCCAAGGTGCTCGCCGAGATCGCCGACCGGCTGCGTTTCCTCGACGACGTCGGCGTCGGCTACCTGACGCTCGACCGCTCGTCGGCGACGCTCTCCGGCGGCGAGAGCCAGCGCATCCGCCTCGCCACCCAGATCGGCTCGAAGCTCATGGGGGTCCTCTACGTCCTCGACGAGCCCTCGATCGGCCTGCACCAGAGCGACAACGAGCGGCTGATCCACACGCTCGAGGGGATGCGCGACCTGGGCAACTCGGTGCTGGTGGTCGAGCACGACG
>WYBK01000136.1 GCA_011525905.1 Acidobacteriota bacterium | reverse complement strand
TCAGGCTTCGGCGCCCAGCTCGACTTCGATCTCGACTTCACCCTCGCCCGGGATCTCGAAGCGCTTGGTCGAGAGCGCCGGCGGGTTCTTGCGCTCGAAGAGCTGCTCGGCGTAGAGGGCGACGCGCTGGTTCAAGCGCGGCCAGCCGAGATCGCCGTAGGTCTGCCCCGCCGACCAGACGAGCAGGCGCCCGCCCAGGCCCGTGCCGGCGACGACGGTCGCCACCGCGACCCGCTCGCCGCGCGCGCGCGCGGCCGTGAGCAGCTCGATCACGCCCTCGTTCACGGCCGCATCTTCGCCGCCGCCAGCTTCTCGAGCAAGCGTTGGAAGTCCTCGGGAGGGGGCGTGGTGACACGCACGCGCCGGCCGTCTCTGGGGTGGGCGAAGGCGAGCTCGCCGGCGTGGAGCGCGAGGCGCCGGAAGGGGACCGGGAAGCGCGGCAGGCGCGCCGGCCGGTAGACGCGGTCGCCGATCACCGGATGTCCGGCCGCGGCGAAGTGGATGCGGATCTGGTGCGTACGGCCGGTCTCGAGCTCGACGGTGACGCGCGTCGCCGTCGGGAAGCGGCGCACCACCCGCCAGTGGGTGACCGCCGGCTTGCCCCGCTCGCCGGGCTTGGCGACCCAGCGCTTGCGGTGGGTGCCGTCGCCGACCAGCTCCTGGGCGAAGGTGCCCGCCTCCTCGAAGACGGAGCCTTCCACGAGAGCGTCGTAGACGCGGTGCATGGTGTGCTCCTCGAGCTCCGCCTGCAACGCCTCGAGCGCGCGCCGGCTGGCGGCGAAGGCGACCAGACCCGAGGTCTCCTTGTCGAGCCGGTGGACGACGGCGAGGAAGCCGCGCTCTCCCGAGCGCCGCCGCTGAAGCTCGAGCGAGACGCGCGACAGCAGGGTGTCCTGCTCGCGCGCCGGCGTCGGCTGGGTCAGCAGGCCCGCGGGTTTCACCGCGACGACCACGTCCTCGTCGGCATGGGCGAGCTCGACCGTCCGCGCCCGCGAGCGCCGCCCGGCCGGCGCGTCGCGCAGCCACTCCAGCCGCGCCCTCGGATCGACCCAGGCCCCGGGATCGTCGACCACCAACCCCCCGACCCGCACCCGCCCGGACGCGATCTCCTGCTTCGCCCGAGTGAACGAGAGCTCCGGAAACCTCCCCTGCACCGCCCGCCCGAGCCGCACGCGCTCGCCCTCGCCCACTCTCGCGCCACGCGGCCCCTCCTTGCCCGAGCTGCGCCCTTCGCCGCTCCGCCGCTTCGCTCGTTCCACGTTCGAGATTCTAGGCCCTCGCGGTCTCGGCGCCCAGCAGAGCGCTCGGAAACCGAGCGCGTGTCGATGCTCGGCTTCTCAGCCCTGCAGCAGATCAGAATTCTGGTCTAGAATCAGGTTCTGATGACCACGCTGCCGCTCTCCGAGGCCAAGGCGAAGCTCGCGCAGCTCCTGCGCGAGACCGAGGAGCTGGGCGAGCGGTTCGTCATCACCCGTTCGGGCCGGCCGGCCGCGGTGCTCGTCTCGGCCGAAGAGTACGACGGGCTGCTCGAGACGCTCGAGATCCTCGCCGACGCCGACCTGATGAAAGGCGTGCGTGCGGGGCTGAAAGACCTCGAGCGCGGTCGCGTGATTCGCCATGACGAGCTCTGGGACGCGCTGGACGCTGGTCTACGCCGCTAGCGCGGCCCGGCAGATCCGCAAGCTCGATCGTTCGGTGCTCGTGCGCGTGCGCCACGCCTGCGACGAGCTCGCGCGCGACCCCGAGCGCGGCAAGCCTCTTCAGCTCTCGCTGCGCGGCCTGCGCTCCTGGCGCACCGGCGACTTCCGCATCGTCTACCGGATCATCCGCCAGGAGGTTCAGATCCTCGTCGTCGCGATCGGCCACCGCCGAGAGGTCTACGCCCTCGTCGAGCGCCTCCTGCGCCGCCGCAGTTGACGCGAACGGCCGTTCGTCGCCCGTTCGGCGCGCGCCTCGATCGACGCGCGCTCCGGCTCGAAGCGGCTTAGGGCTCCTTAGCGAGCTTCGGCTGCCCGGGGCCCGCTCGCAGTTGTCGGGTTCCCGCGCCCCCCGTAGGATTCGCCCACTCGGGAGGACGAGATGCGCGTGCCGATCGCTGCGTTGTTCGCTTCGCTGGTCTCCACCTCGCTGACCGCGACCTGCGAGTCGGTCGCCGGCAACCTCCTCGCGGGCCACAACTGCGGATTCGAGCGCGACGCGAGCGGTTGGAGCGCCTCTCCCGGCGCGGAGGTCGCGCGCGATACGGCGGAGAAGGGCGTTCTCCGGGCGCGCAGCGACTCCGGCGGCAGCTTGACGGTCACCGGGCCCTGCGTGCAGGTGGCCGCCGAGACGAGCCATCGAATCGCAGCGCGCGTCCGCCTGGCCGAGGGCGAGGCCTACTTCTGCGCGGTCAACGCCTTCCAGTTCGCCGACGCCCGGTGCAGCGAAGACGCGCAGCCGCTCGGCTCGGCGGCCGGCCCCCCGGGACCCGCTTGGCGAGCCGTCGACGGCTCCGCCACGACGGGCTCGACGACAGGGTCCGTCCAGCTGCGAGCGGATTGCAGCGGGGAGCCCGGCTTCGTCGTGCTCTTCGACGACTTCGTCCTGAGCAGGGACTAGCTCGGCGGCCGGCTCAATCGCGACGCGGCGGGGCCAGCAGCTCGAGGCGGGCGGCGAGGCCGGGGGTGAAGGCGAGGTCGCCCTCGGCGTCGATCACCAGGGCCTCGGCGCCGAGCTCTCCGGCGACCTCGAAGCCCCGCTCGCGACCGAGGACCAGCAGCGCGGTCGAGAGGGCGTCGGCGAGGGTGGCGTCGGGGTGGACGACGGTCGCGCTCCTCAGCCCCTTGGCCGGCCAGCCGGTGCGCGGGTCGAGGACGTGGTGGTAGCGCACGCCGTCGATCTCGAAGTAGCTCTCGTTGTCCGCCGAGGTCGACAGCGACTGCCCCGAGACGTCGACGCGCGCCACCAGGTCGCGCGGCGCGCCGCGCGGGTCGCGCACGCCGATCCGCCAGGCACGCTCGCCGCGCCGGCCGCGCGCCAGCACCTGGCCGCCGCCGACCAGCAGGAAGTCGCGGTAGCCGCGCTCCTCGAGCAGCGCCGCGGCGCGGTCGAGCGCGTACCCCTTGCCGATCGCGCCGAGCCCCAGCTTCATCCCGGGCTCCGGCAGGAAGAGCGTGCGCGCCTCGGGGTCGAGCACGATCCGCCGGAAGTCGACGAGCGCCAGCCGCTCGGCGACCGCCCGCGGCTCGGGCAGGCGCGGCGACTGCGCGCGGAAATCCCAGAGCCCCCAGAGGGCGGCCCAGGAGACGTCGAAGGCGCCGCCGGTCGCCCGGCCGAGCTCGACCGCGCGCTCGACCAACCCGAAGAGCTCCTCGGGGACCACGACCGGGGCGACGCCCGCGGCGCGGTTGACCGCCGAGAGCGGCGATCCCTCCTTCCACTCGGAGAGCTCGCGGTCGAGCGCGGCGTAGAGCGCGAGGCACTCCTCGGCGGCCCGCGCGCTCTCGGCGCCGGCCGGCAGCAGCAGCTCCCAGCGGGTGGCCATCGCCTCGCCCGCGAAGGAGACGAAGCCATCCTCCTCGCCGTCGCTCGCCACCAGCACGACGACCAACACGACGAGCGCCGCCAGGCCGAGCGTGGCGCGCCGGACGAGCGCGGCGCGCGCGGCGGGGGCCGCGGACTCGGCGGGGCGCTCAGCGGCGGGCACGGCAGCGATCCTCGCACGCGCCGCGCTGCGCGCAGCCACCGCAGTCGCGCACGATCCCGGGGTTGTCCGGATCGCGCCGCGCCACCCAGCGCTGCACGAGGACCCAGCCGGCGCAGGCGGCGGCCAGCGCGGCGACGGCGGCGAGGTCGAGGAGCGTCGGCATCGACATCGACAGGGAGGCCGGCTGCGCCTCCTCAGCCGCCGCCGAACAGGCCCGCGAAGCCCATGAAGGCGAGCGACAAGACGCCCGCGACGAGGAAGCTCATCGCCGTGCCGCGCAGGAGCGCCGGCACGTCCGACAGCTCCGCCTCCTCGCGCAGCCCGGCCATCAGCACCAGCGCCAGGGTCAGGCCGGCGCCGGCGCCGAGCGCGAAGACGATCCCCTCGAGCAGGTCGTAGCCGCGGCTGGTCTGGAAGAGGGCGAGGGCGAGGATGGCGCAGTTCGTGGTGATCAGCGGCAGGTAGATGCCGAGCGCGCGGAAGAGCGCCGGCAGCGTCTTCTTGATCACCATCTCGACGAACTGCACGGTGCTCGCGATCACCAGGATGTAGGCGATCAGCGTCAGGTAGGGGGCGTGGACCAGCACGAAGCGGTGCAGCGCCCAGGCCGCCACCGAGGTGATCACCAGCACGAAGATGTTGGCGAGCCCGAGGCGGAAGGCGGTCTGCAGGCGCCCGGAGACGCCGAAGAAGGGGCAGAGCCCGAGGAAGTAGGAGAGGGTGAAGTTGTTGACCAGCAGCGCCGAGACGAAGATGGTCAGCAGGCCGGCGGTCATGGCGCCCCCTCCCCGCGTGCCAGCCGCTCGGCGGCGCGCTGCCTCGCCTCGGCGAAGCGGGCGAACAGCAGCAGGAGCGCGCCGACCACCAGGAAGCCCCCGGGCGGCAGGATCATCACCACCCAGGGCTCGAAGCCGGCGCCGAACAGCGGCTGGCCGAAGATCGACCCGCTGCCCAGCACCTCGCGCACCGCGCCGATCAGCACGAGCGCCAGCGTGAAGCCGCTCCCCATCCCGAGCGCGTCGGCGAGCGCGAGCGGCACCGGGTGGCGCGAGGCGAAGGCCTCGGCGCGCCCGAGGATGATGCAGTTGACCACGATCAGCGCGATGAAGGCGCCGAGCTCGCGGTGGACGTCGGGCGCGATCGCCTGGAGCGTGAAGTCGGCGACCGTGACGAAGGTGGCGATGATCACGATGTAGGTCGAGATGCGCACCTGCGCGGGGATCGCCCGGCGCAGCGCCGAGACCATCAGGCTCGAGCCGGTGAGCACCGCGAGCGCCGCCACGCCCATAGCCAGGCCGTTGATCGCCGAGTTGGTCACCGCGAGCGCCGGGCAGAGGCCGAGCGCCTGCACGAAGACCGGGTTCTCGCGCACGAGCCCCTTGACGTACTCGGCGCCGAAGCCGCCGGGCGCGCCGCCGCTCATCCTGGATCTCCCACGCGGCCGCCCGGGACCGGGCCTCCCCGCTCGACGTCCGGCGGCACCGTGCCGGCCGGCGTCGCCGACGGCGCCACCGTCGCCGGGTCGGGCAGGCGGGGCCGCCAGAGCGCGTTGCCGGCGTTGACGATGCGCACCACGGCGCGCGAGGAGATCGTCGCGCCGGTGATCGCGTCGACCTGGTTGGCCCCCTCGCCGTGCCCCTGGATCAGCTCGATCGTCGGCTCGACCGCGAGGCCGGAGAACTCCGCCACGAAGTCGGCGTCCTTGAAGATCTTGTCGCCGAGCCCCGGCGTCTCGCGGCTCTCGAGCACCGCCAGGCCGACCACGCGCGCGCCCGCCGGGTCGAGGCCGTAGAGCAGCTTGATCGTGTCCTGGAAACCGGCGCCGGCGGCCGGCACCGCCCAACCGACGAAGCGGTCCTGCTCGCCGAAAGCGGCGAAGAGCGACTCGTCGAGCGCGCCGGCCGGGCCGGTCGCGGGCGCCAGCCGGCCGTCGCGGAAGAGCCAGCGCTCCATGCGCAGCGCGCCCGGGAGCACCTCGAAGACCGCGCGCTCGAGCGCCGCCGCCTGGTTCGCCTGGATGCGCGGCAGGGTGAGGCGGTAGGCCGAGACGATGGCGAGGCCGGAGGCGAGACCGGCGAGCGCGAGCGTCGCCACCAGCCGAGCGCCGCCGGCGCGCGCGCCGCTCATCGCGCCCGCTCTCCGAGGGCCGCTCGCGCCGGGCGGCCATAGCCGAAGGCCCTGGGCTGGATCGCGCGGTCGATCAGGGGGCTGGCGGCGTTCATCAGCAGGATGGCGTACATCACCCCCTCGGGCAGTCCCCCCCAGAAGCGGATCAGCACGACCAGCACGCCGACGCCGGCGCCGAAGATCCAGGCGCCGCGCGGCGCGAGCGGCGAAGTGACCGGATCGGTCGCCATGAAGACCGTGCCGAACAGCAGGCTCCCGGACAGCAGCGTGAAGAGCGCGTCGGGGTGCCGCCCCGGCGCCAGCCGGTGCACCGCCTCGGCGAGCGCTCCGGCCGCGAGCAGCACGGCCGCCGGGATACGCCAGTCGCAGGCGCGGCGCAGCAGCAGCCAAGCGAGGCCCACGAGCGCGGCGAGCGCGCTGGTCTCGCCCAGCGAGCCGCCGACGTCGCCGAGCAAGAGGGCGCCGAGCGGCGTCTCCTCGCCGAGGAACTTCATCCGGCCGAGCGGGGTCGCCGCGGTCACGGCGTCGGCCGGCGCGGCGAAGAAGGGCCATGCGAAGTTGCCGCGGTAGAGCGCGAGCGGGCCGGCCGGCGGCACCCAGGTGGTGATCGCGATCGGGAAGGCGGCCTGCAGGAAGGCGCGGCCGACCAGCGCCGGGTTGAACAGGTTCTGGCCGAGCCCTCCCCAGGCGAGCTTGCCGAGGGCGATCGCCACGAAGCCGCCGAGCGCCGCCATCCAGAGCGGGAAGGAGGGGGGCAGCGTCAGGCCGAGCAGCACGCCGGTCAGGACCGCCGTCCAGTCGCCCAGGCTCGCGCCGCGCGCCCCGCGCGCGAGCAGCCACTCGGTGGCGACGCAGCCGGCGGTCGCCGCCGCCAGCACGAGGAGCGCCGAGAGGCCGAAGAGCCAGACCGCGACGCCGATCGAGGGCAGCAGGGCGACGAGCACGTCGAGCATGATGCGCGGCGTCGAGACCGTCGGCCGCAGGAAGGGCGCCGGCTGGACGAGCAGGCGCGGATCGCGAGTCACGAGACCTTCTCCCGCGCCGCCTTCTCGCGCAGGGCCCCCTTGGCGACCCGGATCAGCTGGACGATGGGAATGCCCGACGGGCAGGCGAAGCTGCACGAGCCGCACTCGACGCAGTCCATCGCGTGGTAGGCGAGCATCTCCTCCCACCGTCCGGCGCGCCCGAGCCGGCCGAGGCGCGAGGGGTTCAGGAACTGCGGGCAGGCCTCGACGCAGCGGCCGCACTTGATGCAGGTGTACTCGGTCGGCAAGCGCGCCTCGGCCTCGGTGAAGGCGAGCAGCCCCGAGGTCCCCTTGACCACCGGTACGTCGAGGCTGGCCAGCGGCGCCCCCATCATCGGGCCGCCCATGACCACCTCGCGGGTCGACTCGTCGAGCCCGCCGCAGTGCTCGAGCACGGCGCGCACCGGAGTGCCGACCGGCACCAGCAGGTTCGACGGGCGGCGCACGCCGGGGCCGGCGACCGTGACGACCCGCTCGACCAGCGGCCGCCGGCGATCGAACCAGTCGGCGATCGCGGTCATCGTGGCGACGTTGTTGACCAGCACGCCGACGTCGAGCGGCAGCTTGCCCGACGGCACCTCGAGGCCGTAGACGGCGCGGATCAGCATCTTCTCGGCGCCCTGAGGGTACTTCACCTCGAGCGGCACCACACGCATCCGCTGCCGCCCGGCGGTCGCCCGCTCGAGCGCCGCGATGGCGTCGGCCTTGTTGATCTCGACTCCGAAGACGGTCTCCTCGACCCCGAGCCGCGCCGCCACGATCTCGGCGCCGCGCACGACGTCGGCCGCGCGCTCGACCATCAACCGGTGGTCCGAGGTCAGGTAGGGCTCGCACTCGCAGCCGTTGACGATCAGCCGCTCGATCCGCCGCCCCTCCGGCAGCCTGTACTTGACGTGGGTCGGGAACGCCGCGCCCCCCATGCCGACCAGCCCGGCGCGCTGCACCTCGGCGACGAACTGCTCGTCGGAGAGCGCCGCCGGGTCGAGCGGCGCGCTGGCGCCGTTGCCCGGGAAACGCTGCGGCGAGTAAGGGTCGGCCTCGATCTCGATCGCCTCGACCAGCCTGCCCGACGGGTGCGGGCGCGGAGCGATCGCCACGACGCGGCCGTCGACCGGGGCGTGCAGCGTCGTCGAGACGAAGCCCGCCGCCTCGGCGATCGTCTCGCCGCGTGTCACCCGCCGCCCGGCAGCGACCACCGGACGCGCCGGCGCGCCGGTGTGCTGGGAGAGCGGCACCGTGTAGCGGGCGACGAAGGGCATCCGCTCGATCGGCAGCCGCTCGGTCGCCTCCTTGTGGCCGGCCGGGTGGACGCCGTGCCGGAAGGTGCGGCTCACGATCAGGCCTCCTCGAGGACTTCCGCCCGGCGCGCGACCAGCTCGTTGAGGCGGCGGCGCGCCGCCTCGGCGAGCTTCCGGCGCAGCTCGGCCTCGAGCCCGGCGAGCTCGGCCGCGTGGCGCGCTTCGGCGGCGGCGAGCGCCTCCGCGTGCGCCCGCTCGCGCTCGGCGGCGTAGGCTTCAGCATCGACCCGGGGGGCGGTGGGGGCGGGAGTGGCCGCCACGCGGCGGCCGAGGGGGAACCCACGGGCTTCCACCGCCCCCCGGGCGATCTCGAGAATCTGATCCGGACGGACCCCGTCGAGCGCCGGGCTCACCGCGAGCAGGCGCACGAGCGCGCCGCGCCGGTGCGTCGCGACCGCCTCGGCGGCCGCCGCCAGCGCCTCGCCGTGCGCCGGCGTCGCGTGCGCGACGGCGCCCTCCTGCGCGGCGAAGGCGAGCGCCGCCCACGCCGACGGCGCGCGCCCCGGCGACGGCGGCGCGGCGAGCGTCACCACGAACCAGGGGAGCTCGCCGGCGAGCGCCTCGAGCGCCACGTCGAGCTCCCCCGCGCCGGCCCGCTCGTCCAGCAGCGCGACGACCGGCGTCGCGAGCGCCCGCTCGACCTCGTCGAGCTCGCTCCAGGCCGGGCGCCCGGGCAGGCCGGCGCGCGCCTCGCCGGGGCGCTCGAGCTCGAGCCGCGCGCGGCGCAGCACCAGCGCCTCGCCGATCGCGCGCTCCGCCTCGGCGTGCGCCAGGCCGCGCGCCAGCGCGAGCGGCGCCTCGGCAACCACCGTCGCCGGCAGGCCGAAGGGGTTGGCGAGCGGCTCGGCCGCCCAGGCGAGCGCCGGTCCGGGGCCGACCACCAGCGTCATCGGCGCGCGCGGCGCCGAGCCTGCGGCGCCCGCGAGCCGCGCCTCGAGGTCGGCCAGCGCCCGCGCCAGCTCGACCCGGCGGCGCAGCGCCGGCACGTCGACGCGGCCCCCTTCGACGGCGTCGCCGACCCGCGCCGAGAGCGCCGCGAGGTCTGTGCCGGCCTCCGCCGCGCCCTCCAAGCCGCGGGCGAGCGCCTCGAGGTCGCGGTCGGGCAGGGCGCCTTCCAGGTGCCCGTGGACCTCGCGCGCCAGCCGCGCGGCGAGGTCGCGCACCCGCTCGAGCGCCGCGCCGCGCGCCGGAACCAGCCGGCGCCCGAGCGCCGCCAGCAGCTGGCGGGTCGCCAGACGCGCGCCGCTGCCCGGCTCGGCACCGTCGACGCCGCCCAGGAGCGCCGCCGCCTCGACGTCCGCGAGCGCCGCGGCGAGGGCGCCGACCCGTTCGTCGCCCGCGAGCCGGACGAGCGTCGCCTCCGAGGTCGGGGGCAGGGCGGCGACCGCGGCGGCGGCGCCGCGCGCCGCGGCCACCCGGTCGACGGTGGCCGGCGCGTCGGCGAGCGCGAGCGGCGCGCAGACGGCGACGCAGAGCCCGCAGCCGGTGCAGCGGTCGGGGTCGATCGCCAGCGCGAGCAGCTCGCCGGCGGCGCGCTGCGGCGGCGGCGCGGCGAGCGGCGCCGCGGCGAAGGGCT
>WYBK01000135.1 GCA_011525905.1 Acidobacteriota bacterium | reverse complement strand
GGTGGAGGGCGGCGGTGGCGACGAGGACGCGGTCGAAGGGATCGCGGGTCCAGGGGTAGCGGAGCGATTCGCGGACGATCTCGGCCAACCGGTCGTCGGACTCGGCGAGGCCGACCTCGCTCGCGAGCGCGCCCAGGACCTCGTCGGCTCGCGGGGCGATCCGGCCGATCTCGTGGAGCAGCGCGAGCTCGAGCCGGACGATCGGCGAGACGAACAGCGCCGAGCGATCGAGCAGCTCGAGGGCCGCCGTGCCGAAGCGCTCCCGCTCCGCCTCCCAGAGGAAGACGACGGCGTGCGTGTCGAGAAAGGCCTTCACCCGTCCGGGTCCGGCTCGTAGTCCCAACGGGTCGCCACCAGCTCGTCGGGCGTCGTGTCGAGGAGAGCGACTCGCTTCGGCCGGTCCCAGAGCTCGCGCCGCCCTTTCGGCCCGAGCGGCAAGATGAGGAAGCGACGCTCGCCCCGGACGATCTCCCGGGGCTCGCCCGACGCGGCGATCTCGTCGAGGACCCGGTAGATCGTGCTGCGCAGCTGCGTCGGAGAGATCGGCTCGTTCATGGGCGTACGTACGTTAGCATAGACGTACGTACGCGATCAAGCGCCTTCATCCGAGCCGTGGGAGGAGGACTTCAGCCATCCTCGAGCTCGTCCAGTCGCCTCACCCTCCCGGCCCGACGGTCCTCGCGGGCCTCGGCGACCGACTCACGGTAGCCGCAAGAGACGAGCGCCCGAAGGTCTTCGAGCGAGTCCTCGAGCGACCTGCGCGCGAGCGACGCGATCCGGCGCTCGAGCTCTTCAGAAGGCGGGTCGGAGAGCGTCGCCATGCTCGACGAGGAATCCTACGCGGGACCGGCGCGGCGGGGACGCCGGCGAAGCGACCGGGAGCTGCCGTCGCTTGCCAAACCAGTGTAATCGAATAATTATTCGACTATGGTCGACAAACGGTTTCCGAAGAGCTACACGGCGGCGCAGGAGACGCTGTCGGCGCGGCTCGCCGAGCCGGCGCCGGGGCGGGTGCAGCTGCTGGTCGGGCCGCGTCAGGTCGGCAAGACCCACCTGCTGCTCGAGCTGGCGGGGCGGTGGCGGGAGCGGGCGGTCTACGCCGCGGCGGACCACCCGGCGGCGGCCCTGCCCGGGTGGTGGGAGGCGCAGTGGTCGGAGGCCGAGCGGCGCGCCGAGGACGAGGCGGACGCGCTGCTCCTGCTCGACGAGATCCAGCAGCTGCCGGACTGGTCGCGGCGCCTCAAGGCCGAGCACGACCGGATCGTGCGCGAGAAGCGCCGGCTCCACGTCGTGGCGACCGGATCGTCGAGCCCGCGCCTCGGACGGGGAGCGCGGGAGAGCATGGCCGGGCGGTTCGAGAAGATCGAGCTGCTGCACTGGCCGCCGCGCGAGCTGGTCGCGCGCTTCGGTCTGACGCGCGAGGAGGCGGTCGCGACAGCGCTCGCCTTCGGCACCTACCCGGGCGCGCTCGCCTTCCGGGACGAACCGGAGCGGCTGCGCGCCTACCTGCGCGACGCGATCCTCGGCCCGGCGCTCGGCCGCGATCTCGTCGCGCTCGAAAGCGTGCGCAAGCCGGCCCTCTTGCGGCAGCTCTTCGCGGTCGCCGCCGGCCACCCTGCCGAAGTCGTTTCGCTCCAGAAACTGCGCGGGGAGCTCGCCGATGCCGGAGCGCTCGAGACGATCGCCCACTACCTCGAGCTGCTCGAGTCCGCCTACCTCGTCGCCGGCGTCGAGAAGTACTCCGCGAGCGCGATCCGGCGCCGCGCGGCGCCGCCCAAGCTGGTCGTCCTCAATCCGGGGCTGCTGGTCGGAGGCGCCGAGCCGGACCCCGAATCGATCGAACGGAGCCGGGAGCGGGTCGGACGCGAGATCGAGAACGCCTGCATCGCGCTCGCCTGGAACGCCGGGCAACAGGTCTTCTACTGGCGGGAGGAGCCGCTCGAGGTCGACCTCGTGACGCGCGGCAGCTGGGGCAAGTGGGCGATCGAGATCAAGACCGGTGGCGCGCGCGCGCGGGACCTCGCCGGGTTGCTCGAGCTCACCCGCCGTCACCGGGAGTACCGGCCGCTGCTGGTGCACGACCCGGAGCGGGGGGGCGGACGAGCGGCGGAGACGACGGGCATCGCGGCGATCGACTGGCGCACCTTCCTGCTCGACGGGCCGCCGGTCGAGGCCTGACCTGGCGGTTTCGAGCCCGCCGCGGCCGATCGGGTAAGGTCGGAGGATGCAATCGGACGGGCGGCGGCCCTGGTACCGGCGGCTCCACTGGCAGATCCTGGGCGCGATGGCGGCCGGCGGCGTCACCGGCGCGCTGGGCGGCGAGGCGGCGGCCGCGGCGGTCGGCTGGCTCGGCACCCTCTTCATCCGGGCGCTCAAGATGGTCATCGTGCCGCTGGTGCTCGCCTCGATCGTCTCGGGCGTCGCCTCGGTCGGCGGCGGCCGCGCTTTCGGCCGGCTCTTCGGCAAGACGCTCGGCTACTACCTCTCGACCAGCCTGCTCGCCATCCTGGTCGGCCTCGCGCTGACCAACCTGATCCGCCCGGGCGCCGGCGTCGACCTCGCGCAGGCGCGAGCGCAGGAGCTGCCCGAGGGGCTCGAGGCGCCGAGCGGACCGGTGGAGCTGCTGCTCTCCCTGGTGCCCGAGAACGTCGTGGCCGCCGCCGCGAAGCCCGACATGCTCGGGCTGATCTTCTTCTCCCTGCTGCTCGGCGCCGCCCTCGGGGCGCTCGACGAGCGGACCCGCGCGCCGGTGACCGGCTTCTTCGAAGGGGTCTTCCAGGCGATGCTCAAGCT
>WYBK01000134.1 GCA_011525905.1 Acidobacteriota bacterium | reverse complement strand
TTGGTCGTGGTGCAGGTTCCGGCGCTGTCGAAGGTCGCGTCGACTGTCGTGCCTGCCGTCGAGGAGGGGATGCCGACGACCTGGGCGTTGGTGCAGAGGTCGTTGGCTGGCACGCCGAGCGGCCCGACCTTCGGGCCGGACTGCCCCTTGCCGGGCGCCGCCGGATCTCCGCCGTCGGAGGGCGGCTGCGCGACCTTGCCGGCCGGATCGCTCACTGAGAGCGGAGGGTTGGCGTCCGCCTTGTCGGCGGCAATCGGCGGCGTTGCGAGAGCCGTGAACAGCAGAGCCACGGCGGCGAACCCGAGCAGGCGCGACGATCTCATCTGGGCCTCTCCTCCTGAGCGGAGCAGACGGGGGGACGACGAGCCCCCCTGTCGATTCTATGAATGGCGAAACAGTAGCAGCGTTCGGGCCGAACGTCCAGAAGTTTCGCCGCCGGGCTCGGGGCGAATCGAGCCCCCGCGGGTCCGCTTCGACCCGTCGGCGGGCCGGGTCGTCCGCGCTCTCCCGCGAGGGCCCTTGATAGGCTCCGCGCATGGCGATGACGCGCGACGAGGCTTGGCGGACGGTCACGGAGCACGTCGGGGCGGTGGGCCTACGGCGGCACATGCTGGCGGTCGAGGCGGCGATGCGCGCCTATGCCGGACGGCTCGGGCAGGACCCCGAGCTCTGGGGGCTCGCCGGCCTGCTCCACGACTACGACTGGGAGATCCATCCGACCCTCGAGAGCCACCCGAGGGAGGGGATCGCGCTGCTCATCGAGCGGGGGTGCCCCGCCGAGGCGGTGCAGGCGATCCTGGCGCACAACGAGGCCGGGACGGGCGTGGCGGCGGCTTCGGCGATGGACTTCGCCCTGCGCGCCTGCGACGAGGTGACCGGCCTGGTGATCGCCGCCGCCCTGGTGCGCCCCTCCAAGGACGTGCGCGACGTGCCGCTCAAGTCGATCCAGAAGCGGTGGAAAGAGAAGACCTTCGCGGCGGGCGTCGATCGCGACGAGGTCGAGCGCGCGACCGCCGACTTCGCCCGGGTCGCCTTCGCCGGCTCGCTCGACCTCTGGCAGCACGTCGGTAGGGTGCTCGAGGCCATGCAGGGCGCCGCCGCGGCGCTCGATCTCGACGGCCGGCTGGCCGCGGGCGCGTGACTTTCCGCGCGCGCTCGGCGACGGCTGCGGCCGCGGCGGTCGCCGTCGCGGTCGCGGTGACCTGGCTGGTCGCGGGCGGCGACTTCGGCTCCGGCTCGCGGCGCGTGCGAATCGCGAGCGCTCCGGTCGGCGGCCTCGCGCAGCCTTCCGCCTGGTCGCCGCCGCCGCTCGCCGAGGGCCCGGTCGCCAACCTGGTGCTGCTGATCGGCGACGGCCTGGGCGTCGGCCCGCTCGCCGCCGCGCGCCTGCGCGCGCTCGGCCCCGACGAGCGCTTCGTGCTCGAGCGGCTGCCGGTCGTCGGCCTGGTGGCGGTGCATCCGCTCGGCGGGCTGGTGCCGAAGTCGGACGCCGCGGCGACGGCGCTCGCCTCCGGAGTCAAGACGCTCAACGGTCGCGTCGGCTGGTCCGCCGACGCGCGGCCGCTCGGCAGCCTGCTCGAGGCGGCGAGCGCGGCGGGCTTGGTGACCGGCCTGGTCACCTCGACGCGGATCTTCGACGCGACGCCCGCCGCCTTCGCGGCGCACAGCCCCCGGCGCCACGACGTCGAGGCGATCCTCGACCAGCTCGCCGCCGCCCCGGTCGACCTCCTCCTGGGCGGCGGCGTCGAGGCTTTCCTGCCCGCCGCCGCCGGCGGCAGCCGCACCGAGGGCCGTGACCGGCTCGCCGAGGCGCGCGGCCGCGGCGTCACGGTCGCCACCGACCTCGAGAGCCTCGAGCGCGCCGACCGGCTCCCGCTCTGGGGGCTCTTCCCGGGCTCGACGCTGGGCGAGGCGCCGGCGCGCCCGGCGGTCGGCGAGCTCGCGGAGCTCGCGCTCGCGCGCCTCGCGGCGACGGCCGACGCGCGCGGCACCGGCTTCTTCCTGATGATCGAGGAGGAGGGGATGGACACGGCGAGCCATGCGCGCGACCTCGAGCGGCTCGCCGGCGCGGCTCTGCGCTTCGATCGCGCGGTCGAGGCGGCGGCCCGCTTCGCGGCGGCGCGGGGGGACACGCTGGTGGTGGCCGTCGGGGATCACTCGAGCGGCGGCGTCGTGGTCGACCACACCTCGACCGCGGAGCGGCTGCGGGTGCTCTGGGGACACGATCAGCACTCGGGCGAGCCGGTGCCGCTCTTCGCCTACGGACCTCCCGGCGCGGCCGCGCGCTTCGCGGGGGTCCTCGACAACACCGAGGTCGCGCGCCGGCTCGCGGCGGCGCTCGGCCTGGCGCTCGCCGCCGGCGGCGACGGGCGCTAGACAGGAGATCGAAGACGATGCGCGAGCTGCTGCTGCTCTCCAACTCGACCAGCCACGGCCGGGGCTACCTCGATCACGCGATCGACGAGATGCTGGCGGCGCTCGGGCCGGTGCGCCGCGTGCTCTTCGTCCCCTTCGCGCTCCAGGACCGCGCCGGCTACGTGGCGCGCTTCGAGGCCCGGATGGCCTCCGCCGGAGTCGAGGCGAGCGGGCTCGCCGCCGACGCCACCGCGCGCCGGCAGATCGAAGCGGCCGAGGCGGTCTTCGTCGGCGGCGGCAACACCTTCCGGCTCCTCAAGACGATGCAGGACCTCGACCTGATCGGCCCGTTGCGCGAGCGGGCGCTCGAGGGCATGCCCTACCTCGGCGCCTCGGCCGGCATCAACCTCGCCTGCCCGACGATCCGCACGACCAACGACATGCCGATCGTCGAGCCGCGCTCCTTCGACGCCCTCGGGCTGGTCCCCTTCCAGATCAACCCGCACTACCTCGATCCCGATTCGGGCTCGACCCACATGGGCGAGACGCGCGAGCAGCGCATCGCCGAGTTCCTCGAGGAGAACGAGCGCGTCGTCGTCGGCCTGCGCGAGGGGGGGTGGATCCGCGTCTCGGGCGATCGTGCCGAGCTCGGCGGCGCCAACGGCGCCCGCCTCTTCCGCCGCGGCGCCCCGGCCGAGGAGCGCGCGCCGGGCGATTCCCTCGACGATCTGATCTAGCCCCGACCGCGCTCGCGGTCCTTGTCCTTGTCCTTCTTGGGCCCCTTGCCCTTGGGCTTCCCCCGCGCTTCGGCGGCGGCCGGTTTGCCGGGCTTTCCAGCCCGTGCCAGCTCGGTGTGGATCGCGGCGACCCCCTTGCCCGCACGTCCGAGCCCGATCACCCGGTCGGGTGCGACCCCGTAGCGGTCGACGCAGAGGCGCAGATTGGCGAGGTGGACGATGTCGGCGTCGGTCAGGACGATCGTCCGCCACAGCGCCCGCGGTGTCTTCGCGTAGTGGCCCCAAGCCTTGCCGTAAGGCGGCCCGGGAGCGCGCTCGATCGGCACGTAGAAGATCTCGGGGCCGGCGCCGAGCCGGAGCGAGATGTCGAGGAAAGAGAGCCCGGAGCGGCGCATTTCGAAGATGCGCTCGGGCGCTGTCGCGGTGCGCGTGGAGATCAGCCCGATCACCGGCAGATGTTCTTCGGGGAGCCCCCGCTCGAGGAGCTGGACGATCAGCGGCTCGGGCAGGCCGAGCGACTCGTGGACGGCACGGTGCAGGTCGGCGAGCGGCTCGAGTGGGCCGAGATCGCCCGCGCGCGCCGGCGCGACGCCGACGAGAAGAGCGACGATCAGTGCGGAAGATTTCACTCGGTGCATGTGGACACCTCCCGGAGTGACGTTCCGCCCGGAGTCGCGTGCAGGGTCGATGCCAATGTGGCCGCCGCGGCGGCGGATCGCTGGGGGCTCAGTGCCGGCGGGCGATGGCGCGGGCGGCGATGCGATCGATCAGGCCGGGGGCGAGCAGGCGCACCCAGCGGCCGAGCTTGCCGCGCCAGGAGAGTAGGACGAGCCGCTTGCGCTTGCGTGCGGCGTCGAGCACGAGACGCGCGCAGCGCTCGGTCGACATGATTCTCGACTCGACCATCGGGCTCTCGCCGAGCGGCTTGCCGTCCGGGCCCAGCGCGCGCT
>WYBK01000133.1 GCA_011525905.1 Acidobacteriota bacterium | reverse complement strand
GCGCCTTCTCGACCACCCGGCGCATGTCGTCGGGCGCCATGAACTGCCCCTTCTTGACGTTGAGCGCCCGGCCGGTGCGCGCCGCGGCGAGCACCAGGTCGGTCTGCCGGCAGAGGAAGGCGGGGACCTGGAGCACGTCGCAGACCGCGGCGGCCGCCTCGCACTGCGCCGGCTCGTGCACGTCGGTGAGCAGCGGCAGGCCGGTCGCGGCCTTGATCGCGGCGAGGATGCGCAATCCCTCCTCGAGTCCCGGGCCGCGAAAGCTCGCGATCGAGCTGCGGTTGGCCTTGTCGAAGGAGGCCTTGAAGACCGTCGGCAAGCCGAGGCGCGCAGCGAGCGCCGCGACGGCGCGCGCCGCCTCGAGCGCGCCTTCCTCGGACTCGATGACGCAGGGCCCGGCGATCGCGGCGAGCGGCGCGCCGCCGCCCACCACGACGCCGGGCGCCAGCTCGAGGCGCGGCGCGGTCAAGCCGAGGGCCTCTCCGCGAGCGCCGGCTCGGGGCGGCTGGCGCCCTTGCGCCGCTGCTTCTCCTCGAGCGCGGCGCCGATGTAGGAGACGAACAGCGGGTGCGGCTCGGTCGGCTTCGACTTGTACTCGGGGTGGAACTGGCAGCCGAGGAACCAGGGGTGCCCGGGCAGCTCGACCATCTCGACGAACTTGCCGTCGGGGGAGAGGCCGGAGACGACCAGGCCATGCTCGGTGAGCGTCTTCAGGTACTTCTGGTTGACCTCGTAGCGGTGACGGTGGCGCTCGGAGATCGTCGCCTCGCCGTAGATGCGCGCGGCGAGCGTGCCGGGCACGAGCTCGCAAGGGTAGGCGCCCAGCCGCATCGTGCCGCCCATCTCCTCGACCCCGAGCAAGTCGCGCAGCTTGTAGATCAGCGGGTGCGCGGCGTCCGGGTCGAACTCGGTCGACGTCGCCTTCTCGACGCCGCAGACGTTGCGCGCGTACTCGATGGTCAGGCACTGCATGCCGAGGCAGATGCCGAAGAAGGGGACGCGGTGCTCGCGCGCGTAGCGGATGGCGCGGATCTTCCCCTCGGTGCCGCGCGGCCCGAAGCCGATCGGCACGAGCAGGCCGTCGACCTCGAAGACCTCGCGCGGCCAGGCGCCCGACTCGATCTCCTCGGCCGAGATGTAGACCAGGTCGACGCGGCAGTCGTTGGCGACCCCCCCGTGCAGCAGCGCTTCGTTGAGGCTCTTGTAGGCGTCCGGCAGCTCGACGTACTTGCCGACGATGCCGATCCGCACCGATTGCTTCGGGTTCTTCACCTTGGAAACCAGCGCCTCCCAGGGGCCGAGGTCACGCTCGTAGTGGGGGAGGCTGAGCTGGTCGAGCAGCGTTTCGTCGAGCCCCTCGCGGGCGAAGAGCAGCGGGACTTCGTAGATGGTGGAGACGTCGCGCGCGGCGATCACCTGCTCGGGAGCGACGTTGCAGAAGAGCGCGATCTTGCGCCGCAGCTCCTCCGGCATCGGCCGGTCGACCCGGCAGAGCAGCAGGTCGGCCTGGATGCCGATCGCTCGCAGCTCGCGCACCGAGTGCTGCGTCGGCTTCGACTTGAGCTCCTCGGCCGCGGCGATGTAGGGGACCAGAGTCAAGTGGACGTTGACCGCGTTGCTGCGGCCGATCTCGAGGCGGAACTGGCGGATCGCCTCGAGGAACGGCAGCGACTCGATGTCGCCCACCGTGCCGCCGATCTCGACGATGACCACGTCGTTGCCGCCGGCCACGCGCCGCATCGCCGCCTTGATCTCGTCGGTGACGTGGGGAATGACCTGTACCGTCTTGCCCAGATAGTCGCCGCGCCGCTCCTTGGTGATGACCGTCTCGTAGATGCGCCCGGTGGTGTAGTTGTGCAGCTTCGAAGTCGAGGCGTGGGTGAAGCGCTCGTAGTGGCCGAGGTCGAGATCGGTCTCGGCGCCGTCGTCGGTGACGAAGACCTCGCCGTGCTGGTAGGGCGACATCGTGCCCGGATCGACGTTGACGTAGGGGTCGAACTTCATGATCGTGACCTTGAAGCCCCGCGCCTCGAGCAGTGCGCCGATCGAGGCCGAGGCCACGCCCTTGCCGAGCGAGGAGACCACGCCCCCCGTCACGAAGATGTACTTGGTCGTCATCATCCTCCTCCGGGGAACGGGGCGCCGGCCAGTCGCTCGGCCGCCGCGACGGCGTCTGCGGGCGTGTCGACCCCCCAGGAGGGGCGGGCGCCGGTCAGGACGCGGATCGGAATGCCGTTCTCGAGCGCCCGCAGCTGCTCGAGCGACTCCGACCGCTCGAGCGGCGTCGGCTCGAGCCGCGCCAGCTCGAGCAGGGTGTCACGTCGGTAGCCGTAGATGCCGAGGTGGCGCAGCGGGCGCGCGCCGCCGGCCTGGCGCGGAAAGGGGATCGGTGCGCGGCTGAAGTAGAGAGCGTAGCCGCGGCGGTCGAGCACGGCCTTGACCACGCTCGGGGTCTCGAGGTCGCCCGGCTCGGCGTCGGCCGCCAGGGTCACCACGGAGTCCTCGGGATGCTCGCGCAGATGCGAGGCGATGCGGGAGATCCCCTCGGGGTCGATGAGCGGCTCGTCCCCCTGGACGTTGACCACCGCATCGCAGCTCCAGCGGTGCGCGGCCCAAGCGATGCGGTCGGTGCCGCTCGCGCAATCGAGCGGAGTGAGCTCGGCTTCGCCGCCGAAGCCCTCGACGACCCGGAGGATGCGGTCGTCGTCGGTCAGGACGACGACCCGGTCGAGCCCCTGCGCGGCCTGCACGCGGCGCCAGACATGCTCGACCATCGGGCGGCCGGCCAGCTCGAGCAGCGCCTTGCCGGGCAGCCGGGTCGAGCCGTAGCGCGCGGGAATCGCCGCGACCACTCGGCGCGCGCGCCGGGTCTCGGTCTCCGTCTCCGGGGGGTGCACGTCTCAATCTACTCTGCGCCCTCCGAGCGAGTCAATCGAAGGGCCGCGTGCTAAGTTCCTTCGTTCGTGGGGCGGACCGGAGGCATCTCGGGGCGTTTCGGGAGGTGGGCGGCGGCCGCCGCTGGCCTGTTGCTGATCGTCGCGGCGGAGCGTGCGGATCTGGTCGGGCGGCTGCGTGCCGCCGGAGGGCCCGAGAGGATCTGGCTCTGGGCGGCCGGCGATCCCCGCGACGCCCGGCCGGTCGCGTTCTACGCCCAGCGCGACTTCGCGCTCGCCTCTCGCCCCGAGAGCGCGACCGTCGAAGTGCTGGGCGACGAGGAGTACATCCTCTCGGTCAACGGCCACCGGATCGGCTCGAACCGCTACTCCTCCGGTTCCCCTCTCGATCGCTACGAGGTCTCCAGGCGGCTCGCGGAGGGACGCAACCGGGTCGTGATCGAGCTGCGATCGGCGACCGCGGCGGGTGGATTCACACTCCGCCTGGTCGACGGCGACGGCGTCGACCTGCTCGCAGCGGCCTCCCCCTGGCAGATCCACAGGACCTACTTCAAAGGCCTCTTCGCCGGCGGCCGGACGCCGCCCGGAGAGAGCCCCGTGACGCTCGGGCGCTCGCCCCTGGGGCGCTGGGGCACGCCGGGTGTCGGGCCCCTGCGCCCCGAGTTCGAGGAGCTCCTGGCAGTGCCGCGGGTCGTGCCCGCGGTCCGCTACCGCCGCCTCGTCTCGGATGTGCAGGAAGGTGGCTGGCACCGGCTGCGGAGCCGGGCCCGGCGGCGGGAGAGCCTCGGCCCGGCGGTCCAGTTCGACTTCGGCGGACCGGTGACCGGGTATCTCCAGCTCGAGGTGCGGGGGCGAGCGGTCGCCAACGGGCTGCTGCGCTACTCGCTCGAAGCCGAGGGCCCCGCTGCCGGGGCCGAGCAGGCCCTGGCCACGACGGTGCCGCACCGGGGCCTCTGGCAGGAGGGTGTCGCGCGCCGCTTCCGTTTCGTCGAGGTGCTCGGCCTCGACGGGGTGACCGGAGCCGGGTTGCTACCGCTGCTCGACGACGCGCCCGAGCGCCTCGGCCTGCCGATGCCGAGCACCGGGCTGCTGGGCGTCGTGGCGCCGCCGCTACGCGCGCCGGTGGAGGACGTAATCCGGCGCGAGCTCGAGCGCGCTCCGGGCCTCGCCGTCGGGGAAGGCCGCTAGCGCCTCTCTGGCCTGCGCGGCGTACGCTTCGGCCAGGCGCGACGTCTCCTCGATCGTTCCCTCGCGCCGGACGATCTCGAGCAGCTCGTCGGGATCGGCCCGGCGGAAGGCGCGATCTTCCAGGACGTGGGCGACCTTGCGCCGCTCCTCGGGCGTGATCCTGGGGAGGGCGAGCAGGAGGGGGAGCGTGAGCTTGCCCTCCTTGAGATCGGCGAGCACCGGCTTGCCGAGCTCGTCCTGGCTCGCGGTGTAATCGAGCAAGTCGTCGACCAGCTGGAAGCAGAGCCCGAGGGCGCGGCCGTAGCGCTCGAGCGGCTCGAAGGCTTCGTGCCGGGCGGGTTGCATCAGCGCCGGCAGGGCCGCCGCCGCGGCGAACAGCCGGGCCGTCTTGCGCTCGAGGATGTCGAGATACTCGTCGCGTCCGAGGTCGACCGCGCCGAGCCGCTCGAGCGCCAGCAGCTCCCCTTCGGTCATGCCGAGCGTGGCGTCGCACAGCAGGTCGATGACTCGCAGGTTGTCGTGCGCCAGGGCCAGCTTCATCGCGGCGGTGTAGAGCCAGTCGCCCAGCAGGACGGTCAGGTTGGCGCCCCAGACGGAGTGCAGGGTGCGCCGCCCGCGGCGCAGCTCGGCATGGTCGATGATGTCGTCGTGGATCAGCGTGGCGGTGTGGATCATCTCGACGACCGCCGCGTAGGTGACCTCCTCTTCCGAGTCCCGGCCGAGCATGCGCGCGGAGAGCAGCAGCAGCGCCGGGCGCATGCGCTTGCCGCCGCCGCGCACGAGGTACTCGCCGGAGCGCGCGATGAAGGGCACGTCCGAGGTGAGGCGCTCCTGGAAGAGCCTCTCGGTCGCTTCGAGCTTGGGACCGACCAGCTCGAGGATGCGCGCCGCCGCGCCTTCGTCGGCCGGCCGCGCGGAAGAGACCAGCCGGTGGCTCACGCGCGCCCTCCGCGGCCGCCGGCTGCCAGCTCAGCGATAGTTGGTGAAGGAGAGCGGGACATCGAGCTCGAGGGAGCGAAGCGTTGCGATGGCGGCCTGCAGGTCGTCCTTGCTCTTGCCGGAAACCCGCACGGAGTCGCCCTGGATCGCCACTTGGACGCGGGTCTTGGACTTCTTGATCTCGGCGACGATCCGCTTGGCGGTTTCGGTAGGGATCCCCTGCTGGAAGGCGATGCGCTGGCGGACCCGCCCGCCCGAGGCCGGCTCGACCTTGCCGGGGCGCAGCGACTTGAGGTGAACGCCCCGCTTGACCAGCTTGGATTCGACGACGTCGCGCGCCTGCCCGAGGCTGAATTCGTCGGCCGCTTCGAGCCTCAGCTCCTCCCCCTCGAGCGCGACGCTGGCGCCGACCCGCTTGAGGTCGTAGCGGTTGGCGATCTCCCGCTCGGCCTGCCCGAAGGCGTTGCGCACTTCCTGGAAGTCGATCTCGGAGACGACGTCGAACGAGTGGTCGGGCATCGGACGTGGGCGCTCTCGAAGGCCGACGGATCCTATCAACCCGGCGCGCGGCGCCGCCAGCGCGCCGCGGTCAGGGATCTTCCCAGTCGAGCCCGGGCGGCGGGGAGAAGGCCTCCGGATCGTCGAGCGCGCGGTAGGCGGAAAAACCGAAGCTGGTCACGTTACCCTCGCGGTCGCGGTAGTCGAGCGCGACCAGCCGCGCGCGAGCCGGATCGAGGGTCAGGTTGACTGCCACCAGCGGCGAGTCCGGGGCGGTCGGCTCGAGCACGAGGTCGAGGCGGCCCTCCGAGGTCCCCTGGGCAGTGGCGCGGTAGCGGCTCCGCAGCTCGTCGATCGGCAGGAGGAGCAGGTCCAGGCCCATCTCCTGCCTGGCCTCGATCGTCGCGCGGCGCCCGCGGGGCTCGCCTTCGACCCAGGAGTGGGCGCGAACGCCGCAGACCAGGAAGGCCTTGGGGAAGGGCTCGCGGTAGTCCCAGCGCAGGCAGTCGGGCAGGGCGATCGCGATTTGGCCGGACTCGACGTCGCCGGTGCGGAAACCGGCGGGAGTGAAGGTCTGCACGAAATCCGCAGCCAGCCCGCCGGCGGCGGCCATCTGGCGGCGGACCGAGTCGAGCGCTGCCCACGGGTCGTCGGCCGCCGCGCCGGCGGCGGGAGCGGCGAGCAGTGAGAGCGCCAGGGCGGCGGGGCGGAACACCGGGAGCACGGCTCGAGGCTCGTGGCGCGGCGTCGTTCAGTGCCGGAAGTGGCGCCGGCCGGTGAGCAGCAGGGCGATGCCCCGTTCGTCGGCGGCCGCCACGACCTCGTCGTCCCGCTTGCTGCCGCCGGGGTGAGCGACCGCTGTGACGCCGGCGTCGGCGAGCAGGTCGAGGCCGTCGCGGAAGGGAAAGAAGGCATCGGAGGCCGCGACGGTCCCTTCGACCGGCAGCCGGGCCTTGCCGACCGCCAGCCGACAGGCGTCGACTCGGCTCATCTGACCGGCCCCGATCCCCACCGTGCCGTCGGCGCCTGAGATCACGATGGCGTTCGACTTGACGTAGCGCGCCACTCGCCAGGCGAACTCGAGCGCGCGCCGCTCCTCCTCGCTCGGTGGCCGGCGAGTCGGGCAGGTCCAGGAATCGAAATCGTCCGGCGCGGCATCGGGCTCCTGGGCGAGGAAGCCGCCGTCGATGGCGCGCAGCTCGGCGCTGGCCGGCTCGGGGACGTAGGGGGGGCAGACCAGGACACGCTGGTTGCGCTTGGCGGCGAGGATCGAGAGCGCTTCCTCGTCGACGCCCGGGACGATGAGCACCTCGACGAACAGGTCGGCGAGGGCGTGGGCGAGTCCCGCGTCGCAGACCCGGTTCGACGCCACGATCGAGCCGAAGGCGGAGATCGGGTCACATTCGAGCGCCCGCCGGTAGGCGGCGACGCCGTCGACACCGCGCCCGACGCCGCAGGGGTTGTTGTGCTTGACGATCGCCACGGCCGGCTCGTCGAAGAGCGCGACCAGCTTGCGCGCGGCGTCGGCGTCGAGCAGGTTGTTCCAGGAGAGCTCCTTGCCCTGCAACTGCCGGTAGCCCGCGAAGATGCCCGGGCCGTCGACGATCGAGTAGACCGCCGCGGCCTGGTGCGGGTTCTCGCCGTAGCGCGGCACCAGGTCGCGCTCGAGGCTGAGCGCCAGGCTGGTCGGGAAGGTGTCCTCCTCGGGGGTCTCGCCCGCCAGCCACTGCGCGACGGCGGCGTCGTAGGCGGCGGTGTGTCCGAAGGCCTTGCGGGCGAGCGCCCGGCGCTGCTCGTCCGGGATCGTGCGGCCGTGCTCGCGCAGGGCCTCGAGAACCGCCGGGTAGTCCTCCGGGTCGACGACTACGGCCACGCTCGCGTGGTTCTTCGCCGCCGCGCGGACCATGGCCGGACCGCCGATGTCGATCTGCTCGACGATCTCGTCGTAGGTCGCGCCCGGGGTGGCGACGGTCCGCTCGAACGGGTAGAGATTGACCACGACCAGGTCGATGCGCTCGATCCCCTCGCTCGCCAGCGTCGCCAGGTGCTCTTCGCGCCGGCGGTCGGCCAGGATGCCGGCGTGAATCCGCGGGTGGAGCGTCTTGACGCGGCCGTCGAGGATCTCGGGAAAACCAGTGACATCGGCCACCGCGCGGGCGGGGACACCGGCCGCCGCGAGCGCCCGCAGGGTACCGCCGGTCGAGACGATCTCGATGTCGAGATCGGCGAGGCCACGGGCGAGCTCGGCCAGGCCGGTCTTGTCGGAAACGGAGAGCAGGGCGCGTCGGGCGGCGAGCATGGCGGGGCTCCTCGTCTCCGGAGTCCGGCGGGAGGCGGCTCAGTCGGAGGCGCCCGTGGCGCCCGAGCCGACGGCGGCGATCCGGATCTCGACCGGACGGCGGCCGCCCTGCTCCGCGACCCAGCGGAAGAGTCGCGCGGCGTCGGAGACGGCATGACTGTATCCGAGCGCGGCCACCGCGAACGCGGTCGAGCGGTCGTCGAATCGCCCGGTGCCCGAGGCCCAGCCGATGCGCCGGTACTCGCGGCCGATCGACGGATAGAGCTGGCGGCTGCGGGCGAGAGCCTGGTCGATCAGGCGGGCGGCGGCGCTGCGGCTGCCGAGCCCGCGATCGGTCCCGTAGGCGACGAGCACGAAACGGCTGCGGGCCGACTCGGCGTAACGCGCGAAGTCCGCGAAATAGCGGCGTTCCGCCGGATCGGCGGCCGAGGCGTTCAGGGGGAAGTTGGCGTCGGCGACGAAATGGGAGACCCGGCCCAGGCGCCGGGCGACCTCGCTCCAGGGGCGCGCGGCGGCGAGCGCCGCAGCGGCGGCCTCGGCCTCGGCTAGGATGACCTCGTCGAGGCGGCCCCCGGCTCCGGGGTTCTTCAGGTGGCGCGCCGGATCGCGCTCACGGAACGGCTCGATGGCCCCGGCCGCGAGCGCGCCTGCCTCCGACCTCAGGGCCCCGGCGATCGACGCAGGTGCCAGCCTCGCGGCCTCGAGCGCGATCGCGCGCTGGGTCTCCGTCGACCAAGCGCTGGCCGGAGCGCCAGGAACGAGCACCGCCATCAAGCAAGTGGCTGCGAGACAGGTGGCTGGCACCTTCCATCGGTGCGCTCGATCGCGGGGGTCGGTCACGGTGTCGCAGGTTCCGCTCGGTAAGCATGTGATGCTACCAGTTCTCGGAGCCCACCAGGGCTGAACGGCTCGATCCTGCCGGTGGATCGTCGCTGTTGACGACGCGACCGACCTGCTGCTAGAAATCGACGTCCGGCAGGTGTTCACCCCGGCCAGGTAGCTCAGTTGGTAGAGCATGCGACTGAAAATCGCAGTGTCGGCGGTTCGATTCCGTCCCTGGCCACCACTCGAATTCCTCGCTCGCACCAAGTGCCGCACCAGGTGCTGCCGCACCAGGTGCCAGCCTCCCGCCCACGATCGGTGACCAGGCGAGTGCTAGCCTTTCCTCTGGCGTCGTAGCTCGCGGTCCGCAGGTCTCGGAACGGAACCGATCCTCAGCTCCGAAGCGCGATTCGGCTCGCGACCTCGGGATTCGTCCAACCCCCCGGGAGGTTCCTCACCTTTCGGAGGTTCGATGGTTCAGACCGGCGGTGCAAGAAGAAGCTCGGATGTCGCGCGCGCCTCTCGGACTCACGAGACAGCCGGAGTGCGCCTCGCGAACCTCAGGCCGCTGCCGGGCCTGAGGCGAGACGGATTCGGGGTGGGAACGAACCTCGGGGGAAGTGGCAGAGCAACCCGAGCTGCTCGGCTGCCCTGGCCCGGAGCCGGTCGCTGGCCCGGCGGAACGCCGCTACAAAGGCGCGATAGAGGTCTCGGAACGCCCGGCGGGCGATGTGGGTCGCTGCGTGCACCAGCGGCGCGGGGCCTCTCCTCGTCTGGTTGACGCGGGTATGGGGGTCTTGCCGTCGCAGCTTCCTGGGTCCAAGCGGCCGAATGCCGGAGTTCCGGGCTCGGTGCGCCGTCTCCTCCTCGATCGCCCTGACCAAGTGGCTGCAGAGAGTGCGCCGCTGCTCTGCGGAGAGGTGCCGCCAGCAGGGCAGTGGCGCGAGCTCGAGCGACTCGAACGGCATCTCCGCGCTCGATCGGTCTGCGCTGGTTCCCTTCTCCGGTCTGCCGGAGCGACGGGTCCGGTCGATCCAGGCGCCACGGATCGAGTGCCCACGAAGCAAGGCGCCGGTCGAGCTGGCGCCCGGCCAGTCGAGCGGGCTCCGCACGAGGTTCTCCTTGCAGCCTTGGCGGAGCAGGTAGGCCAGTCGCTCGACCTGGGCGGCCTCTTCGTGGGATACCAGGATCGCCTGGTAGCGGCGGCCCCAGAATCTCTCGCGCCAAGCGACCACTCGGCCGATCTCGCGAGCGATGTTCGAGTTCAGGTGATTCATGAACGATGCGAGGCGCTCGGCGTTCGCGACGGTGAGCAGGAGGTGGTAGTGGTTGGAGAGGAAGCAGAAGGCGTGGACCTCGACCGGGTAGAGCCGCGCGGCCCGGGCGAGGGCGCCGCGGATGAGGTCGGATATCACGCGAGTCGGCGGCATGAGGCAACGGCCCTGGACGGTTCGGGTGGTGACCTCCACCAGCGACCCCTCCGGTACGAAGCGCAATCGCCGTCCCATGCCAGTGAAGTCGGCATTCGACCCCGCTCAACTTTCGGCGCTAGAACTTACAGGTGGCTGGCACCTCTAGGACCCTGGAGTCCAGGCGGCTGGCACCTGCTGGCACCTGCCGGCACCCTGCCGGGTACCCTCTCGGAGGGAATCAGGTCGGCAGGATGACGCGGTCGAGGAGCTTCTGGGCGGCCGGTGAGGCCGGCGCGTGGGTGAGAATCTGCTGGATCCGGTCGATGGCCTTCACGTGGTCGCCGACGCTCTGGTAGAGCACGACCTCTCCGTAGAGATTCTCCGCGAGGACATTGAGTCGGGCTGCGACCGCCTCGGCGTGCGGCCCCGACGGGAATCGGGCCAGATAGGCCGCGCCGTTGGCGATGTCGGAGTAGCTCTTGGCCAGTTGTCCCAGGCGCGCCTCGGAGAGCTTCGCGAGTTCGAGATCCTGGTCCTGAGCGGCCAGTTCGGCGAGCGCCGTAAGCTGGTCTAGGTTGGGGGCCAGGTTGCGCAGCCCACGCTGCGCGCGACGGCCCGCCTCGCTCTCTGGACTCGCCTTCCAGGCCCGGAGGAACAGCGCGACGGCGTCCGCCTGTCGCGCGCTGCGCGCGTAGGCCTCGCCCAACGCGAGCGCCACCTCCGCCTGCTCCGGTGCTTCGGGCCAGTTGCTCAAGAACGTCTCCAGGAAGGGCGTTTCCCAGATGCCTCCCTGCCAAACGCCGACAGCCTTCGGGTAAAAGAGCGCGCGCTGCTCCTCGAGACCTTGCCGTTCCGTCGTCAGCCGCGCGAGCAGGGGCGCGTTCGGGTCGAGAGCGCGTGTCTCGGCGATCTCGGCGTCGTACTCGGCGACCAGGGCCCCGTAGTCGCGCGCCAGCGGCTGCCGGGCGAGCTCGTGGTCACGACTGGCGTGGAGCCGCTCGAGCCGAAGGCGGTCGGCCTCGACCCCGACCGGCCACGCAGTGAGCGCTGCCTGCTTGACCAACTCGTCGGCCCGAACGGGCGGTGCCGCCCGCTCGCGCGGTGCCGATGTCACGCGGGTCCGGTCGCGCGGGCTTTCCTTCTCGATTCCCTCGCGTGCCGCCGCGGCCGCTGCACCGGCATAGGCCAGCAGCTTCTGCTGCGTCTCGCTCCGGAAGTCGCGTGGGTCCTTCTCCTCGCCGCGAGCCAGTCCCTCCGCGCGGATCTTGGCCGCCGCCGTGCGCTGCTCGAAGAAGGGGTGAGTCCGCCAGTAGCCGTATTCTTTCGAGGCGTCGGGGAGCCGAGAACCGAGGGTCGCCATGAGACGGACCGTGCCGTCCGGAGCGAATCCCGCCGCCGCGGCCCAGCGCTGCCCCTCTTCGTCGGCCTCGTCCTCGAAGTCGCGGCTGTAGCTGCGCAGGAGCAGCTCCGAGAGGATAAGGCTCGCCGCGTACGTTCCGTAGATCAGGTCGCCCTGCCCGCTGTCGCTGCGTTCGACCCCGTAGGGGTCGGGCACCTCGCCGGGACGGGGGGAGCTGCGTTCTGCGCCCACCATCACGCCGACCATCAAGGCCTGAGCGAGCACGTTGAGCAGGGTCGCTCGTCGCTCCATTCGGACGCCGTGACGCTGGACCACGTGAGCGATCTCGTGCCCGAGCAGCGCCGCGAGCTCGTCGTCGGTCAAGCCGATGGAGAGCATCCCCCTCGTCACGAAGATCTGACCGGCGGGCAGCGCGAAGGCGTTCGGTTCCGGCATGTCGATCAGGTAGAAGGAGATCGGAAAGGCGGTGAAGCGCGATTCGGCGGCGACTCGATAGCCGATCGAAGCAACTCGCCGGAGCGCTTCCGGCTCGTCCCAGACGCCATAGACCCGCAGCGCCTCGACGGCGGCCTCGAGGCTCTTTTCGAACAGGTCCGTATCCGGAGGCGCCTGCGCGGGCAGAGGCGCCGAGAGAGAGAAAGAGAGGAGGACCGCCACGGGAATGCGCAGGAAGCGGTGCACGAAGTTGACTGTAGCAGGGAGCGTGCCTGCCCCCTCGCGACTGCGGGTGAGGGGGGTCTCCACGAAGCGGAGCTGCGGAGGGCCCGCCTTCCCTGGCGTCCGGCAATCTCTCGGCTAGACTCGGCCGCAGGAGCGAGTTCCGAGTCGAGGCGCCCACCCCAGTGTCACGCTGGGAGCGCTTCCGACATCGGTCGACGGTGCCCTTCGGAAGCCGTTTCCGGGAAGCGTGTCCCAGCACCGGAGGGGGCGAGGCGGACAGGTGCTGGGCGAGCGGGCTGCGGAGGGCTCGATCGTAATGGAACAGGGTCGCCGGGTCGGCAGGGTACTCCCCGAGAGCCGGATTCGTGGCCTGATCGAACGGAGGGTCGGCACGGCGTTCCGCGAGGCCGCCGGCTGACTGCGGGAATCGGGACCTCACCCCTGGCCGAAACTCTCGGGCAGCGAGCCCGGAGCGAGCCGGAGCAGCCCTTTCTCTTCTACCGCGATGCCTGGGGCCACTTCCGCTGGTGGTCCTGCGAGCGGTCCGCAGCCGCGCTGGCACGCTCCCCGGCCGAAGAGGCGGCGGGCGGCGAGCAGGAGGCTGGCACATGGTTGCGCGGCGTGGCTGTCGTCGCGGCGAGAGGGCCGGCCTGGGCGCTCGAGGAGCTGCTCGGAGACGCTCCGGCCGGTCGGGACGTCTGGATCGCTCGGCGAGCTCCGTCGGATCCCTTCGAATCCTCCCTGGTGTTCTGGAGCGCACTGCGGGGTGGCACCGTCGTGCGGGAACCTGGGGATTGCCACCACCCCGATCTGGTCGCTTGGGTGCGGCCGACCCTCCTGGCCGATCGGCCGGGGGCGCTCGTCGAGCTCGCGGCGCGTGTCAGGCGGCTGGCACCTCGAATCGGGGCGAATTGGTGGTTGCGACGGCGGCTCGGACGGTTGCGTGCCCTGATTGTCGACGGCTCGGAGGTCGCACCCGTGGTCGCGTCGGTCGCCGAGTGGCGACTCCCGAGTCCGCCGGCTGTGCTTCCGTTTCCTCAGGTGCGATGGTAGAAACCGGCGGGGGAACCGAGGAGGAGTTATGCCGGAGGCGAGCCCGGGAGCGGACCGCGCGACGCCCTCGGCGCCGGAGGCGCCAGCCGCCGCTCTCGAGGAGCTGCGCGCCGGGGCCGATGGCGTTCAGGTAGACATCGGCGCCGGGGGTTTCCCGGCGATCCAGCGGGTCAGCCGCCAGCGGCTGAAAGGCCCCGGGGGCCGGGTCGCGATCCTCGCCGGCGCGCGCACCCCATTTGCCAAGTCGGGAAGCGAGCTGCGGGAGCTCGACGCCATCGACCTGGCCGGCATCGCCGCCGCCGAGGCGGTGGCGCGTTCCGGCGTCGACCCGAGCGAGATCGGCGCTGCCATCTTCGGAGTGGTCATCCCACCGCTCGACGGGCCCAATCTCGGGCGCGAAGCAGTCTTCCGCGCGGCGCTGCCCTCCTCTCTGACCGGCACCACGGTGAACCTCGCCTGTGCCTCGGCCAATCGGGCGATCACCACGGGCGTCGAATCGATCCTCCAGGGGGAGCACGAGGTCGTCCTCGCCGGCGGAGCGGAGTCGCTTTCCAACGTGCCGTTGCAGTTCGGCCGGGCGGCAGCCGAGCGCTTCATGGCCCTGTCCAAGGCGAGGGGGCTCGGCGCCCGGCTCTCGATTCTCGCTTCCTTCCGTCTCCGCCATTTCGCCCCGGTACCGCCGGCGATCGCCGAGCGCTCGACCGGCATGAGCATGGGTGAGGCCTGCGAGAAGATGGCCAAGGAGAACGGCATCTCCCGTCGGGCGCAAGACGAGATCGCGTTGCTCTCCCACCGGCGCGCCGCGGCGGCCGAGGCGGAGGGGAGATTCCATAGTCAAGTCGTCCCGGTGTTTCCACCGCCGAAGTACGACCGGGTCGTCGAGCGCGATAACGGCATTCGCTCGAACACGACACTCGATGCGCTCGCAGCGCTCCCTCCCGTCTTCGACCGGCGCTACGGAACGCTGACTGCCGGGAACTCCTCGCCGATCACGGACGGGGGGGCGGCGCTGGTATTGGCGAGCGAGAAGGTTGCCAGGTCGCTCGGCCGGGCCCCTCTCGGCTTCGTCCGCTCCTTCGCCTACTTCGCCGTCCCGCCCGGCGGACAGCTCCTCCAGGGTCCCGCCTTCGCCGTGCCGCTGGCGCTCGAGCGCGCCGGACTGACGCTCGGCGACATCGACCTGGTCGAGATGCACGAGGCCTTCGCCGCGCAAGTGTTGTCGAATCTCAAAGCCCTGGCCTCGCGTCGCTTCGCTGCGGCGGCCCTCGGCAGGGGCGAACCGGTGGGCGAGGTCGACCTCGAGCGCTGGAACGTCAACGGCGGCTCGATCGCGCTCGGCCATCCCTTCGGGGCGACAGGGGGGCGGATCACCCTCCAACTGCTCCACGAGATGAACCGGCGTGGCGTCGAGCTCGGCTTGATATCGGTCTGCGCAGCGGGCGGGCACGGACTGGCGATGGTGGTGGAGCGGGAGTGACGCCGCCGGTCCGCCTGGCGATCGAGGGCGTCCGGGCGGTGGTCACCTTCGACTCGCCCGGCCGTTCCACGAACACCCTCGGCGTCGAGGCCATTCACGAGCTGGAGCGGTTGCTCGACACGCTCGAATCGAACCGCGGTCTCCGCGGCGCCGTGCTCGTCTCGGGCAAGCCCTCGAACTTCCTGGCCGGTGCGGACCTCGACGAGCTCGACCGGATCGAGAACGAGGCGCAGGCCCGCGCCTGGGTCGAGCGAGGCCAGAGCGTGGCACGGCGCCTGGAGCGCTTGCCATTCCCGACAGTGGCGCGAATCCACGGGGCTGCGATGGGCGGTGGGCTCGAGATGGCCCTCGCCTGCACATTCCGGGTGGCGAGCGACGCCGCTGCCACGCGGCTCGGTCTGCCCGAGGTCCGGCTGGGGCTCTGCACCGCGCTCGGCGGGACTTGGCGATTGCCGCGCCGGGTCGGGCTCGAGCGGGGCCTCGATCTGCTCCTGACCGGCAGGCAGTTGACGGCCCGGGAGGCGCTGGCTTTCGGCATTCTCGACGAGGTCGTTCCCGAGCCGGCGCTCGACGCCGCCGCGCAGCGATGGCTCGAGGCGGGTCTCCGGGCGCAGCGCGACCGGCGCCGCAGCAGGTGGCTGGCACCTCGCGTCGCTAGGGACCTGGCTGTCGGCAATCCGGTAGGCCGGGCGGTGGTCTGCGCCGCGGCCAGCCGGCGGCTCGCCCGAGGGCCAGGGGGAGGTCTGCCGGCGTCGCGGGCGATCCTCGCCGCCGTGCGTGCCGGACCCGGCGGGGGCGGCCGGCGGGCCGAGGCGGTCGAGGCACGCGAGTTCGGCGCCTTGGCGCTCTCCGAGACCTCGCGCGCGCTGGTCGCGCTCCATCGCTCGGCCCTGGCGGCCCAGCCGAAGCGCGCTGATTCCCTTGAGGGCCGCTCGGACGGGCGCTTCGCGGTCGGAGTCCTGGGCGCCGGCCTGATGGGGCGGGGGATCGCGGTCGCCGCGGCCCGCGTCGGGCATCCGGTGCGCATCTACGACCTCGAGCCGGCCGCCCTGGGGCGCACGCTGGCCGACGCAGCCGCTACCTTGGCCGGGGAGCGGCGCCGCGGGCGACGCAGCGCGGCCGAGGAGCGCGCAGGTGGCTGGCACCTGCAACCGGCGGTGCGGGCGGAGGGGTTCGTCGGTTGCGGGCTGGTGATCGAGGCGATCGTCGAGGACCTCGAGGCCAAGCGGGAGCTGTTGGCGCGGGTGGCCGCGACGCTGCCGGCGAGCTGCGTGATCGCGTCGAACACCTCGACGCTGCCGATCGCCCGCCTCGCGGCCGGTCTGCCGGCGCCGGAGCGCGTGCTCGGGCTCCACTTTTTCTCGCCGGTGGCGAGGATGCCGCTGGTCGAGGTGATTCGCCACGCCGGCAGCGGCCAGGCAGCGGTCGAACGCGCTCGGCGGTTCGCCGCGGGACTCGGCAAGACGCCGGTCGTCGTCGGCGACGGGCCGGGCTTCTACACGACGCGCATCCTCGCCCCTTACCTGGCCGTCGCCGCCGCGCACGCCGCGGCCGGCGTGCCGATCGGCGCCATCGACGCGGCCGGGCGCGCCGCCGGCTTTTCGGTCGGGCCGCTGGCGCTGGTCGACGAGGTCGGGCTCGACGTCGCCGCGCGCGCCGCGGCGGTCCTCCACGCCGCCTTCCCGGACCGGTTGCCGGCGCCCGGGCCGTTCGAGCGGCTGCTCGCCAGCGGCCGGCGGGGGCGCAAGAGCGGGCTCGGCTTCTACGACTATCGCCGCGCGGTCAAGCGCGCCGATCCCGGCGTGCGGGCGCTCCTCGACGCCTCCGTCGAGCGGGCTGCGGAGAGGCTGGCACCTGTGTCCGGCGACGAGCTGGTGGAGGGGCTCCGGCTGGCGATGGTCGGCGAGGCCGTGCGCTGCCTCGAGGAGGGGATCCTCGCGAGCCCGCGCGACGGCGACCTCGCCGCGGTCCTGGGGCTCGGCTTCCCGGCCGCGCTGGGCGGCCCCTTCCGCTGGCTCGACCGCATCGGCGCCGCGGCGGCGGCCGAGCGCTTCGCCCGCCTCCGCGAGACGACGGGCTCGCCGATCTTCGATCCGCCGGCGCGGCTCCTCGAGCTCGCGTCGCGGCGGGGGAGCTTCCACCCATGATGCACGACCTCGCGGCCCCTGGCGTCGCCCTGACCCTCGCACTCGCCCTCGCGCCCGGCGCCCCGGCCGTCGAGCCGTGGCCGACGCCCGCCGAGGCCGCGCACTTCGAGTCGACGCCGTCGCTCGACGAGACGCTGGCGTTCCTCGCCGAGGTCGCCCGCCGCCTGCCGGAGGCCCGGGTCGGCGACTTCGGCCGGTCGGCCGCCGGCCGACCGTTGCCGCTCGTCGTGGTCGACCGCGACCGCGCCTTCGACCCGACCGCCGCGCGCGCCGCCGGACGGCCGATCCTGCTGATCCAGAGCGGCATCCACGCCGGCGAGATCGACGGCAAGGACGCCACCCTGATGCTGCTGCGCGACCTGGCGCTCGGCCGGCGGCGCGAGCTGCTCGATGCCGCGCTGCTGCTCTTCGCGCCGATCTACAACGCCGACGGGCACGAACGGGTCTCCCCGTTCAACCGGCCGAACCAGAACGGGCCGGTCGCCGGCATGGGCTTCCGCACCACGGCGGACGGCCACGATCTGAACCGCGATTGGCTCAAGGTCGAGGCCCCCGAGGCGCGCGCCATGCTCGAACTGGTCGAGGCCTGGAACCCCGACCTGCACGTCGACGTCCACGTCACCAACGGTGTCGACCACGATTGGGTGCTGACCTGGCTGCGCTCCGAGCCGGAGCAGCTCGCCGCGCCGCTCGAGGCGTGGCTCGGCGCGAGCCTGCCCCGGGTGCTGGCGGCGACCGAGCGGGCGGGGCACCGCAGCGGACCCTACGTCGAGCTGCTCGAATCCGACCGGCCCGAGGCCGGCTTCGCGACCCGGCTCGCCGAGCCGCGCTACTCGACGGCCTATTTCGCGCTGCGCCATCGCCCGTCGATCCTGGTCGAGACCCACGCGCACCATCCTTACCGCGAGCGGGTGCTCGCCACCCGCGACTTCCTGGCGGCGCTGGTCACCGAAGTCGGCGCGAGCGGCGGGGCGCTGCGCGCGGCCATCAGCGTCGCGGAGGAGGCGACGGTCGCCGCGGGCCGCCCAGGCGCAGCGCCATCGAACGTGGCGATCCGGTACGCGGAGCCTGCGGCCGATCGCATCCTGCTGCCGCTGCGCGACTGGCGTCTGGTTCGCTCGATCGTCAGCGGCGCGGAGGAGGTGCGCTTCCTCGAAGGCGGCAGCCGCCCGATCGAGGTCCCCTGGGTGCACGGCCACCGGGTCGAGCTCGCGCTGCCCCGGCCGCGCGGCTACTACGTCCTGCCCGGCTGGACGGTGATCGAGGAGCGCGTCGCCGCCCACGGCCTCCGCTTCGAGCGTCTCGCGGCGCCGAGGCGGGTCGAGGTCGAGGTGGCGCGGCTCTCCGAACCCCGTTTCGCATCGGCCCCCTGGCAGGGACGCACGCGGGTCGAGGCGCGGGTCGACCGGCGGTTCGAGACGCGGGAGCTGCCCGCCGGGACGCTCTGGATCCCGGCCGATCAGCCCCGGTTCGAGATCGCCGTGCAACTGTTCGAGCCGGAGGCGCCCGACTCGCTGCTGGCGTGGGGCTTCCTCTCGTCGCTGTTCGAACGCAAGGAGTACATCGGCAGGGCCCGCCTCGACCAGGAGGCGGAGCGTCTGCTGCGCGACCCGGCGGTCGCCGCGGACTGGGCGCAGGCGCTCGAGGACCCCGCCTTCGCGGCCGATCGCGGCGCGCGCTACGCCTGGTGGTACGAGCGCACCCCCTACCACGACGAGACGCTCGGCCTGCTGCCGATCTTCCGCGCGCACGCGGCGCGGCCGCGTCGCTTCAGCGGGCGCCGGCCGCAGAGGGGGTCTCGGGCCCGACGACGCGTAGCACCCGCTCTCCGGCGCGGCAGCGCTTCTGGTACTCGGCGCTCTCGAAGCGGGCCACCAGCGCCGGCGTGATCGGCAGGATCATCGGCATCGGCCGGAAGCCGATCCGCTCGCCAGTGACGGCGTCGGCCAGCCCGGAGCGCTCGGCCAGGCGCGCGGCGCGCACGCGCGGCTCCCCCTCGAGCGCACGGCGCAGGGAGTTGAGCAGCGACTCGTCGTCCGGGTCGAGGCAGCGCAGCGTGCCCTGGGCCGCGGTGGCCGGATGGTAGCGTGAGGCGACGACGACGATGCCGTCGAGCTTGAGACGATCGCAGACCAGCACCAGCGCGGCGATGGTCTCGCGCAGCATGCCGAGGCCGGGGTGCGATTGGCCGGGCAGAGCGGGGCGGTCCGCGGTGAAGTGGCCCCGCGGGTTCTGCAGTAGCAGCCACTCGACCCGCAACAGGCGGAAGCCCGGCAGCGTCGAGCGGTCGATCGCGCAGCGCAGCTCGACGAGCAGCTCGCGCCGGTCGGGATTGCCGAAAATCCGCAGCGTGTGGCCGGAAGGATTCGCGAGGTCGAACGCCACGGTCGGCCGGTCGTAGCCGAGCTGGCGGAGGCGTTCGAGGTAGCCGAGCCGCTCGAGGGCGAGCTCGATGCCGGAGGGCGTGTAGAAGTCGAGGAAGCGCGTCGAAGGGGTGTGCACGCCGAGCGCCGCGAGGTCTTCGGCGGTGAACAGCGGAGCCTCTTCGTCCCGCCCGGAGAGGCGCGAGGGCGCCAGGTCGTGGGCCACCTCGCGAAAGCGGTCGAGCACCTGCTCGGCCGTCGTGGGGGGCTCGATGCAGCGGCCGCAGAGCTGCCGCGCCAGGAAGCGGGCCGGGTAGCGCCAGGCATCGTCGCCGTAGCCTCCCGCCAGCAGATAGACGACTGGCACGTGGCGGCGCCGCAGCTCGCGGCAGACGTAGAGGTCGCGGGCGAGGATGGCCTCGTCGTCGAGCCGCCAGTCGCCAAGCGCGTCGTCGCGTGCCACGTCGGCGCCGGCCAGGTAGAAGGCGAGGCGCGGGCGGAAGCGCTCGAGCAGGGGCGGCAGGACCGACTCGAGGGCGCGGGCGAGGCGTTCCCCGTCGACGCCGGCGCCGAGCGCGATCGAGGTCGATTCGACCGCTCCTGCTTCGTCCCAGGGCGCGCCGTGGATCGACAGCGTGTGCACCGTGGCGTCCTCGGCGAAGAGCGCGCGCGTGCCGTCGCCATCGTGCAGGTCGAGATCGACGATCAGGATCGGCCCGGCGAAGCGCAGCCGGGCGCGCAGGTGGGCGATCGCCACGGCGACGTCGTTGTAGAGGCAGAAGCCGGCGCCGCGGTCGCGCCGCGCGTGGTGCAAGCCGCCGCCCAGGTTGACGGCGAGCGCCGTGCCGGCCGCCGCGCGACGCGCGGCGAGCACCGTCCCGCCGACCATCGAGCGCTGCGTCTCGAGCACGCGTTGCTCGCTCCGGTCGGGCAGCCGCATGCCGACCGCGCGCACCAGGGCTCCGGGGCGCTCGAGCGATTCGAGGTAGGCGTCGTCGTGGACGCGCCGCAGCTGCGCCGGCGTCGCCGGCCGGGCGCGATGGAGGCGGCGTCGGCGCAGTAGCCCCTCGTCGTCGAGGAAGGCGAGGATGCGCGAGGCGCGGAAGGGGTCGAGCAGCCGCCCCGGCAGATGAGCGTGCCCCTGCGGGACGATCAGGTCGAGGTCGGGGCGGCGGATCGCCAGCTCGAGCCGCCGCAGGAGTCGGAGCGCCGTGCCGGCCGCCATCGCCGGTCATCCTGGGCTCCGGCTCCGGGGCCCGTCAAGTCGGCGGCTCGTCGGGTCCGCGGGCGAGCGTCGCCCAGGTCGCCCCCCACCCCCCTTGATGCCCGGGCAGGTCGCCGAACGCGGAGACGCGCGGATGCTTCGCCAGCAGCGAGCGGACCACCTC
The DNA here is from genome assembly GCA_011525905.1 of Acidobacteriota bacterium. Taxonomy (GTDB): domain Bacteria; phylum Acidobacteriota; class Thermoanaerobaculia; order Multivoradales; family JAGPDF01; genus JACTMI01. Next base: position 1,810 of record WYBK01000133.1, on the reverse strand, counting down.
GCGCTGGACGCCGATCCCCTTGCCGTGGATCAGCCGGATCTGCGCGAAGCCGGCCGCCGCCGCCGCGTCCAGGTAGGTGCTGACGATCTCCGGGACGTCGCGCGGCCGAAAGCCGTGCAGGTCGAGCACGTCCTCGAGTGGCAGCTCGACCGGCGTGCTCTCGTCGGGTGGCTCCTCGTCCTCGCTCATCTGCCGTCCCGGCTCGCGGTGCCGCCCGTCGTCAGTCGAACAGCTTGAGGAAGACGAGGTAGACGGAGATGCCGTCGTCCGGACCCGCGACCGGCGTGCCGAGGTCGATGGAGACCAGCGTCTCCCAGGGTCCCATGAAGATCCCCTGGACGCCGATGCCGGCGAGCAGCTCACGATCGAGCCCGGAGACCTCGTCGGTCGCCCAGGCGGCGTCGCCGATCGCCTCCAGGCGCAGGAGGTTGTTGATCTCGAATCCGTAGCTCAGGTGCGCGGCGAGCGCCTCCTCGGCGCGGACCTTGCCGATCTGGTAGCCGTGGACCCGATTGCCGCCGAAGAAGCCGAACTGGTACTTCGAGAAGCGGTCGAGGTCCTCGCCGCCCGCCCAGTTGAGCTCCAGGCCGACCTTGCGGAAACCGGACAGGTACCAGTTCTTGCTGGCCGAGGCTTCCCAGGTCAGATAGTCCTCTTGCTCCGGGTCGAACTCGGTGTTGCCGGGCAGGCCCCAGGGCCCCCAATCCGAGCGCTGGTGCCAGGCGCCGCGCAGGTTCAGCCGGTAGCCGGCGCGCGCGAACTGGAGGCCGAGCCCGAGGCGCTGCGTCAGATTGTCCTGCGGCAGGACGAAGGCGTCGTCGGTGTCGTCGGCCGTGTCGTAGCGGGTCCAGGCGAGCTGGTAGTCGGCGGCGAGCTTGAAGAAGCTGCCGAGCGGGTAGCCGAGGTTGAAGGTCACCCGCGCGGGCAGCTCGCGCACCTCTTCGCCGGGCTGTTCGACCTCGTCGCGGTAGAGCTGGTCGGAGGTCTTGATCGCGAAGCCGAACAGATCGACGCCGAGATCGAGCTTGGTGCCGAGGAAACGGGGATCCGCGTAGTTGACGATGCCCAGGACGCCGCCGAAGAAGGCGTTGAGCTGCCGCTCCGGCCCGCGGAACTCGAGGTCGATGTAGTTGACGCCGGCGAGCGGCAGCGGGTAGTCGAGGGAGTCGTCGTAGAAGACGCCGCCGAGCACGAAGAGCTTGCTGCTGTCGTAACCCTCCTTGACCACGCGCGCGCCGCCCTCTTCGGCGGGCACCAGGTAGCGCAGCCCCTGGTCGGTGTCCCGGACCATGGTGGCGTCGGAGGCGAGCACCGCTTCGCGGCGCGCATCGAAGGCGGGTCCGTTGATTCGCAGGCTGGAGAGCCGGACCTCCTTCTCGACCACGACCGCCGAGTTGAAGGCCGAGAGCAGCTGCTGGCCGAGGGTGCGCAGCGGCAGCACGAAGGCGCCCGGCGACCAGGCGGCCGGCGCGCCCTCGGCGTCGACCGGCGTGTATTCCATCGTCTCCTCGTTCGAGAGCACCTCGCCCTCGAGGCCGAGCTGGACGGCGCGGGTGCGCACGCGCGCGTGGATCTCCCGGTCGACCCAGACGCGGCCGCGGTAGAGCGTGCGCCCCTCGACCGGCGCCACCGGTTCGAAGTCGACCACCCAGCAGTCGCGACCCGCGACCCGGTCCGTGCCGGCGAGCTCGTAGCGGTACTCCTTGGAGAAGAGGATCTCGAGCGGCATCGCCGCGGCCTTCTCCGGCTGGATGAGCGGGATCTCGGGGATGGTCTTGCCGCGCCAGCGCACGCCGTTCAGGTAGAAGCT
>WYBK01000132.1 GCA_011525905.1 Acidobacteriota bacterium | reverse complement strand
GAGTTTCCGGGGTCGGTCGACGGGCCGTGGAAGCGGTTCGTGGTCGAGCCGGATGTGCGCGGGATCGGCACCGTGCGCTGGCCGCGGATCGTTCCGAAGGACGCCGAATGCGCGGCCAAGCTGGCCAAGCGGACGCTCACCAACCTGTACAACGAGCGCCCCGCCTGGCTCGACCTCGCCCACCGGAAGCTCGACGAAGCCGTCTTCGACGCCTACGGCTGGCCGGCCGACCTCTCGGACGAGGAGATTCTCGGGCGCCTGCTCGCGCTCAACCTGGAGAGGGCCGCGAAGGAAGACGGAGAGGTCTAAATTTTCCTTATTGCGCCAATAAGCAAAACAATTCATTTTGCTTATTGACGCGATAAGAAAAATCAGTAGGCTCTGGCTATGGCTGCTAGCACCGGAGGAGGCTGGACGCCGGGTGCCCAAGACCTCGCGCGGGTCCTCGAGGAGCAGAACCCCTGGTTCCAGACGGGAGAGGTCCCGGTCGAGCTGGCTCATTCGAAAGAGCGCTTCCTGGCGAGGCGGCTCCACGAGCGCCTCGTCGCCGACGAGCCCCACCGGTTCCACTTTCTGATCGGGCCGCGTCGCGTCGGCAAGACGACGGCGATGTACCAGACCGTTCGCCACCTGCTCGAAGCAGGCGTCCCGGCCCATCAGATCGCTTGGCTGAACCTCGCCCACCCGCTCCTCCTGGACGTTCCGCTCGGCAGCCTCGTCCGCGGCTTCGTCGAGAGCCGCCCGGCCCCGCCGACGTACTTCTGCCTCGACGAGCTGAGCTACGCCGACGGTTGGGACCTCTGGCTCAAGGACCTCTTCGACCGGAAGCTCCCGGTTCGCATCGTCGCGACCTCGAGCGCGACGGCGATCCTCCACGACCGACGGCACGAAAGCGGCGTCGGTCGCTGGCAGGAGCACCTGATGCCGCCCTATCTCTTCGGCGAATACCTCGATCTCTTGGGCGTGCCGGCTGCCCTCGAGGTCGGTTCGACCCTCGCGGAAACGCTCCAGAATCTCTGCCTGCATCCGCCGAGGCCGGTCGACTTGCAGGCCCATCAGCGACGATTCCTTCTCATTGGAGGCTTTCCGGAGCTCCTTCTGCAGCAGGGGACCGCCTCGCTCGACGACGCCTCGCTCCTGCTTCGTTCCCAGGCGATCCTGCGCAGCGACGCCATTCAGAAGGCGATCTATCAGGACATTCCCCAGGCCTACGGGATCGAGAAGCCGAAGACCCTGGAACGAATGCTCTACATGCTCGCGGGCCAGATCGGCGGAATCCTCAAGCCCTCGGATCTCTCGAAGTCGCTCGAGCTGACGGCGCCGACGTTCGAGAGATACTTGCAGTACCTCGAGCACAGCTTCGTCGTCTTCACGACTCCGAACTTCGGCGGCGGAGAAGAAGCGATCCAGCGACGTGGCCGGAAGCTCTATTTCGTCGACCCCGCGGTGCGGAATGCCGCGCTGCTGCGAGGCGTCGGACCGCTCGCCGATCTGCAGGAAATGGGCCTGCTGCTGGAGAATCTCGTGGTGGCCCACTTCTATGCCCTCGCGCAGGCCAGCGGCCTGCGTGTCTTTCATTGGCGCCAGGGGAATCGTGCCGAGGTCGATCTCGTCTTCGCGCACCCGAGCCACCCCGTCGCGATCGAGGTCGGACGTTCTCCGCAGCACGCGAAGCGAGGCCTCCATCGATTCCTGGAGCGGCATCCCGAGTTCGCGGGGAACAGCTACATCGCCGCGCCCGGCGCCGCTCCCGTTCCGGCTCGGAGAGACCCTGCGGCACCGGGTGTTCTGCCGCTCGAGCTCCTTCTCGTCGCGGTCTCCTCGCATACCGAGCTCGAGATCGCGCGAACCCTGGGCAGCTAGGCTGATGGAGAGAGGCCACTGACGACGAGAGTCCGAACCCTGTCGAGCGCCCTCTCGCTCGTGGTGCTCGCGGGAGCCGCGGCGACGCGAGCCGAATGGGGCGGAGAGGGAGGGACGATGCGCCAGGCGAGCGGGACGTTCGACGTCCAGGTGATTCCGAAGAGCCTCGACGGGCCGGTCGAGGAGGCGACGCTCGGGCGCTACGCGCTCGACAAGGTCTACCATGGCGGGCTCGAGGGGACGGGTCGGGGGCAGATGCTGACCGCCGGGTCGCCAAAGGAGGGTTCGGCCGGCTACGTCGCGATCGAGCGCTTCGAGGGGAAGCTCGACGGGCGCGAGGGGTCGTTCGCGCTGATGCACCGGGGCACGATGACCCCCGCCGGGCAGATCCTCGAGGTGACCGTCGTCCCCGGCTCGGGCCGGGGCGCTCTCGCCGGGATCTCGGGCACCTTGGAGATCCGCATCGAGGGCAAGGAGCACTTCTACGACTTCGCCTACGAGCTCCCCGCCGCGCCCTGACCGACGTCACTCGGCCGGCGCGCCGGAGGCGAGGCCGCGCAGCAGGAAATACTCGTTGAAGGGGCGGTCGTCGGTGAGGGCGGGGGTGGCCGGCGAGCGGGCGAGGAGCGAATCGACGGCGAGCTCGCGCGCGAAGACGTGGCCGAAGAGGCTCGCGACGGTCGCCTTGGGGCTCCACTCGAGCAGGTCGGCACGTGCGCGCTCGGGCACCCGGCGCAGCAGCTCGTCGCGCGACGGCAGGGCGATCGGCCGCTCCGAGGCGAGGAAGTGAACCCCCCAGCGCTCGAGCGAGCCGAAGACGCGCAGATGGGGGAAGCTCTCGGCGAGCGCGCGAGTGAAGGAGGCGATGACCACGTCGTCGCCGCCCGGCAGCCACTGGTGCAGGATCCCTCCGGGGCGCAGCCGCTCGGCCGCGACGGCGTAGAACTCCTTCGAGTAGAGCAGGCTCGAACCGGCGGCCATCACCGGCGGCGGCGGGTCGACGGTGATCACGTCGAAGGCGCGCTCGCTGCGCTCGAGGAAGCGCCGGCCGTCGTCGACCACCACGCGGGCGCCCGCCGGCGAGGCGAGCACCCGCTCGGCGTCGGCGTGGAAGAAGTCGAACAGCTCGACGACGCCCGGGATCAGCTCGACCGCCGTGGTGTCGATCCCCCAGGAGGCGAGCGAGCGGAAGGTGGTGCCCATGCCGAAGCAGACCACCAGCGCCGACTCCGGCGGGTGGTCGAGCAGCGCCAGCGGCAGGTGCGCCATCATCTTGGTGACCGGCGTCAGGCGGGTCATGCCGACGCCGTTGACCAGCAGCCGCCTCTCCATCCCCTCGCCCAACGCGACCGTGGTCGCGGCGTAGTCGCGCTTCAGGCGGTGCGCGCCGTAGCGCGTGGCGGGGTCGACCGTGGCGAGCCAGAGCGTGGCGCCGGCGAGGCCGGCGCCGGTGAGCGCGCGCAGCGAAGCGCGGCGGGCTTGGCCGGCGAGCGCGAGCCCGGCGAGCGGCAGGGCGAGCAGGGCGATCGCGGTCCGCTCACCGACCTGGGGCAGCAGCAGGAAGCCAGCGGCCAGGGGGCCGACGATGCAGCCGGCGAGGTTGACCGCGTAGGCGCGGCCGGCGCGCTGCGGGTCGCCCCGGGAGCCGGAGTCGACTAGGCGGGGCGTGACGTAGCCGAGCAGGAGGCAGAAAGGGAGGATGCCGAGGGCGACGCGCAGCGCGCCCCAACCGACGTCGGCGACGGAGTCCATGGAGGGAGCGGCGACGGCGCCCAGCCGGGGGTCGGCGGCGACCAGAGGCAACAGCGCGGCGACCGCGAGCGCGCCCCAGAGGGCGGCCGAAGGGGGCGCGGCGAGCGCGCCGCGCGCCGTGCGCGCGCGGTAGAGCGCGGCGCCCGCGGCGGTCGCGGCGAGGTAGACCGCGAGGATCAGCGCGAAGGTGTAGACCTCCGTGCCGAGGAAGGAGGTGAAGAGCCGGGTCCAGACGACCTCCATCGCGAGCGAGGCGAAGCCGGTCAGCGCGAGCGCGGCGAAGAAGGGCCCGCGCGCCCGCCCGGCGGTCAGATCGGCGACCTCCTCGGGGCTCGCCCCGTTCGTCGCGCCGGGCGCGAGCTCGATCCCGCCAGAGCGCTCACGCCGGCCGGCGGCGACCGAGAGCGCGAGCGCCAACGCGGCGAGCAGCGCGTTGGCCGCGACGGCGAGCTGGCTCGCGCCGGCGAAGCCGAGCCACTCGAAGAGCACGAAGGCCGACAGCAGGGTGCCGGCGAGTGCGCCGAGCGTGTTGGCGAGATAGAGGTAGGAGAAGGCGCGCTCGGAGACCGCGCGCGCGGCGCCGCGCCGGATCGCCCAGAGGGCGAGCGGCACCGTGGCGCCCATCGCGGCGGTGGCGGGCAAGAGCAAGAGGGCGATCCAGGCCCCCGCGAGAGCGTAGTGCGCGAGCGAAGCCCAGGCCTCGCTCGCTCCCAGCCGGGCGCCGAGCGCGGCGCCGCTGCCGAGCAGCGCCGGCACGGCCCGCCCCGACAGCGCGATCACCAGCTCGGCCAGGCCGTAGAGCGCCAGCGGCAGTGCCAGGCGCGCGCCGGCGCTGCGGCGGGCGAGCCGCCCCGCACCCAGACTGCCGGCGGCGATGCCCGCCATGAAGACCGACAGGACGATCGCCACCATGGGCGCGGTGACGCCGTAGCGCGCCATCGCCAGGCGCAGCCAGACGACCTGGTAGACCAGCGCGCAGGCGCCGGAGAGGAAGAAGACGGGGAAGAACCAGCGGACGCTCAATCGGGCTCTCGCGGCGAGCGCCCGAGCGCGGCGCGGCCGTGAGCGCGCAATCTATCAGCGCCCGGCGGCTTAGAATGGCGCCGCGCCCCGGGGCGCCGGCGAGCTGCTCGTGCGCGCCCGGCCCCGCGTGCCGCCACCGCCGGAGAGCTCTCCATGCCCGAGTTCCGCTACGTCGACCCGTTCGCGCTCGAGAGCGCGGACGACACCGATTTCCGTCGATTGACCGACCGGCACGTCGCGGTCGAGCGCCAGGGCGGGGAGGAGGTCCTGCGCGTGGCGCCCGAGGCGCTGACGCTCCTCGCGCGCGAGGCGTTCCGCGAGATCGCCTTCTTCTACCGGGAGCGGCACCTGCGGCAGGTCGCGGCGATCCTCGACGATCCCGAGGCCTCGGCGAACGACCGCGGCGTCGCGCTCGCGCTGCTCCAGAACGCCGCGATCTCGGCCGCGGGGAAGCTCCCGATGTGCCAGGACACCGGCACGGCGACCATCATCGGCAAGAAGGGGGAGCGGGTCCGGACCGGCGGCCGCGACGCCGAGCACCTCTCGCGCGGCGTCTACGAGACCTACCAGAAGGAGAACCTGCGCTACTCGCAGACGATCCCGCTCTCGATGTACGAGGAGAAGAATTCGGGCACCAACCTGCCGGCGCAGATCGACCTCTACGCGGTCGACGGCGACCGCTACGACTTCCTATTCGTCGCCAAGGGGGGCGGCTCGGCCAACAAGGCCTTTCTCTTCCAGGAGACCAAGGCGCTCCTGAACCCCGCGAGCCTCGAGACGTTCATGGCCGAGAAGATGCGCATGCTCGGCACCGCGGCCTGCCCCCCCTACCATCTGGTGTTCGTCATCGGCGGCACCTCGGCCGAGACCTGCCTCAAGACCGTCAAGCTCGCCTCGGCCGGCTACTTGGACCGGCTGCCGACCTCGGGAGACGCCTCGGGCCGCGCCTTCCGCGACCCGCAGCTCGAGGCGAGAGCGCTCGAGCTGGCGCGCGCGACCGGGATCGGCGCCCAGTTCGGCGGCAAGTACTTCGCGCTCGACGTCAAGGTGATCCGCCTGCCGCGTCACGGCGCCTCCTGCCCGGTCGGCATGGGCGTCTCCTGCTCGGCCGACCGCAACGCCCGGGGGCGGATCGACCGCCACGGCGTCTGGCTCGAGCGGCTCGAGCACGACCCGGCGCGCTTGTTGCCGGAGGGCGTGCGCGCCGCCGGGGGCGCCGGGCACCGGCAGGGCGTGCCGATCGACCTCGACCGCCCGATGCCCGAGATCCTGGCCGAGCTCGCGAAGCACCCGGTCTCGACCCCACTGCTGCTCACCGGTCCGATCGTGGTCGCGCGCGACATCGCGCACGCCAAGCTCAAGGAGCGGCTCGACCGGGGGGAAGGGCTGCCCGACTACTTCAAGAAACACCCGGTCTACTACGCCGGGCCGGCCAAGACCCCGGAGGGGATGCCCTCGGGCTCCTTCGGCCCGACGACGGCCGGCCGGATGGACTCCTACGTCGACCTCTTCCAGGCTCAGGGCGCCTCCCTG
>WYBK01000131.1 GCA_011525905.1 Acidobacteriota bacterium | reverse complement strand
GTCCCAGGCGAGCGCGACCCGGCCGCTCGTGAGCGGCTGATAGACCAGATGCGCTTCGATCGGGGAGCGGGAGATGCCGCCGCCCGACAGGACCACGCGCCGCTCCGGGCCGCCGGGCGTGGCGAGCGGCACCAGCGGCTCGGTGAGCGCGAGCCGCAGGTGCGCCGCCGCGGCGCCGACCGCTTCGACGGCATCGATGCCGGGCGCCACGGCGTCGACCCGCGCGGCGAGGCCGGCGACGAAGCGGTTCGCCGAGCCGACGACCTCGCCGGCACGGCCGACGTGCACCGCCAGGATCGCGCGGTGCACCGCGAGCTCCTGATGGCGCTGCTGGAAGTAGACGTGGGCGACGCCGCTCGCGCGGGAACGCGACTCCGACGAGAGCGTCATGCCCGCGACGTCGCCCTGTTCGAGCCCGAGCGAGGCGAGGTTCGCCTCGACCCAGGCGCGCGCCGCCGCGACCGCCGGCGACGGCTGGGCGCGGAGGCTCGTCGCGCCCGACAGGGCGAGACCGACCGCGACGGCGAGGATGCGGCTTCCACGGACGCCGGCGATCCGGCGCGGCGAGACGGTCGACATGTCGGCCCCCCTTCGAGTGGCGGGAAGCTAGCGTCCCGCGCACCCGGTGGCAAGGAGGGCCTCCACTGCCGGGACGACCCGGCGCGCGCTCAGTGGGCGGCGACCGGCGGAATCGGGTCGGGCACCCGGTTGCGAATCGGCGGGAGGCTCTGCAAGTAGGCGAAGACCGCCGAGAGGTCGTCGTCGGTCATCTGGCCGATGAATTTCCAGGGCATCGGCGGCAGGATCTCCCGCCCGCGGCCCAGGTGGCGGCCGCTGCGCAGGGTGGCGACGAAGTCGGCCTCGCTCCACTTGCCGAGACCGGTCTCCGGGTCGGGCGTCAGGTTGGCCGTGAAGCTCACCCCCCAGGGACCCGACCAGGCGGTCAGCGTGCCGGCCATCGCCCCGACCCAGGGGCCGTCGCCGAGCCGCGGCGCCTCCGGCATGACGAGCTGCTCGGGGTGGCCCGAGAGCCTCCGCGTCCTGTCGGGCTCGGGTCCGTTGGGGCCCAGAACGAGCGGCGTGTGGCAGTCGTTGCAGAGCGAGATCGTCACCAGGTAGCGCCCGCGCTCGATCTTCTCGGCGGCGGCGCTGTCGGCGGCCGCGGCCGGGGCCGCGGCGAGCGAGATCGCGAGGGCGATCGTCGAAAGGAGGGTGCGGTTCATCGAGTTTTCTCCTTCTCGGAAGTCCGAGGTTGGTGCGTCGGGGGGATGCCGGCGAGCGCTTCGGCGCGCGGCGCCGGCGCGCCGCCGGAGAGGTCGTGGGCGATCCAGTCGCGAATCAGGGCGTGCGCTTCGGAGTCGACCGCGTGCGTGCCGAGCGGCGGCATCTGGAGCAGCGCCGAGCGCGAGCCGAGCCGCTCGGCGAGCAGGCTCGCGTCGGGGTCGCCGGGCACGATGCGCTCGCGGATCGCGCCGCCCGGCCGCAGAGCGGCGGTCCGGCCGACCGCGGTCGTGAGCGCCGAGGGGGCGTGGCCCGTCGCGAGCCGCACTTCGAGCGACAGCCCCACCGAGGTCAGGGCGCCCCGGTCGTTGTGGCAGCTCGAGCAGTTGCCGTGCAGGTAGCCGAGGGCGGCGCGCGCGCGCGGGCTCGCCGCCTCGATGCGCGGCGGCGCGGTACGCCAGCTCGCGGGGTGATTGCGCAGCAGGCCGCGCTCGATCAGCAGGGCGAGGTCGATCGACCCCGGCTCCGGCGGCGCCGCGTGCGGCGCCAGCGGATCGCGGTCGGGCGAGAGCTGGAGCGCCGAGAAGCCGAGCACCGGAGTGACGTTGCTCTCGTGGCAAGCGAGGCAGTCGTAGCGCCCGGGCAGGTCGTAAGGCACCCCCGGACGGCTCTCGAGGAGGGCGCGCAGGCCGCGCTCGGGCGCGAGCTCGGCGTCGCCGCCGTCGGCGCTCCAGCGATAGGTGGCGAAGACCCAGCCGGCTGCGGTGAGCTCCATGTAGCGCGTCTCGACCGGGCGGTCGAACGCGAACTGCTTCCAGATCCGCGTGCCCACCGGGAAGACCCAGGCGTCGGGGTCGGAGGCGTCGATCCAGCCGCCGGGGGGCAGCGCGATCCACCGGCGCTTCGCCGCGCCGTCGGTCCAGAGCGGGTACTGTGGCGTGAACGGCAGGACGTCCGACGCCAGCTCGCGCGTCGCGAAGTCGGAATAGAGACCGGTCTGCTCGAGCCGCGCCGGCGCGCGCCAGCCGGCGTCGCCGGCCGCGGCGGCGACGCCGACCCACATCCCCGCGCCGGCGAGAAGCGCGACGATCGCGGCGAACCAGCGGCCGCGCCGGCGCGCGCCGTCCGCTCCCGCTGTCGCCTTGGATTCCGTCGCCGATCGCATCGTCCCCCGACCTCCGCGCTTCGTACGGAAGTATCGGGGGAGCGTGGCGCCGCGCGACCCTAAATCGTCGCTCGGCGAATGCTAAGAATTGCCTAAGGGGCCGGCGCGCGGCCCCCGGCGTGCCGTCGGCCCGCTTCAGCCCGCCGCGGCGGGCGCCAGCCGTCCCCGGCGCCGCCACCAGGCCGCGACGACGAAGGCGACCTCGACCGCGGCGACGGCGATCAGCACTTTGGCCAGCCGCGAGCTGCCGAAGCCGTAGCTGTGCAAGCCGGCCGCCAGCACGAAGTTGACCCCCAGGTAAGTCATCAGGATCGTGCCGAAGGCCGCGATGCTCGCCACGGCGACGCCGAAGTCGCGGATCTGCTGGTCGAAGCGGGAGTGCAGGATCGCCATGTAGGCGAGGAAGGCGACCAGCGACCAGACCTCCTTCGGGTCCCAGCCCCAGTAGCGCCCCCAGGAGTCGGCGGCCCAGATCGAGCCGGTGAGGATGCCGGCGATCAGCAGGATCGAGCCGACGTGCAGGTAGTAGTAGAGCAGCTCGCTCCAGCGGCGCGCGAGGTCGCGGCGCGCCGGCGCCACCAGCTCGAGGCCGACGACCATGTGGGCGAAGAGCGCCGCCATGGCGAAGACCGAGTAGGAGAGCATGACGATCGGCACGTGGATGGCGAGCCAAGGCGTGCCCGACAGCACCGGCGGCATCGGCCGCACGAACGGGTCGACCGGCACGAAGTCGGTGAACAGCATGGCGAGCGTCGCGATCGCCGCGGCGTTGGCGAGCAGCAGCCGGTTGCGCAGCAGGACCGCGATGACGCCGAACAGCCCCACGCCCCAGCCGAGGAAGAGCATCGACTCGTAGATGTTCGACGCCGGGATGCGGCCGGCGATCTGCCAGCGCACGGCGAGCCCCCAGGTCATGACGGCGAAGCCGGCGATCATGGCGACGGCGGCGATCGGGCGGAGCCGGTAGCGATCGAACGTCGCGGGCGCCATCGCCGCGAGCGCGGAGATCGCGAGCAGGATCCAGGCGAGGCGCGAGGGGCGCCGCTCGTTGTAAGAGCGCTCGAGCTGCATCACGGCGGCCGGCGGGTAGTGGTCGGGCAGCGCCCCGGCGCGCAGGCGCGCCTCGAGCGCCGCGAGCCCGGCGGCGTCGGCCACCGGCGGCGGTCCCCAGGCCGCGACCGGGTCGGCCGCCGGCTGGGTGCGGATCGCGCCGCCGCGGAAGATGCCGTCGAGCGCCACCAGCCGTCCTTCGAGCTCGAGCAGGTCCTTCTCGGTCGGCGAGAGTTTCTCGTCGGCCTCCTGCCGCGTGCGGGCCCGCTCGAGCGCGGCGCGCAGCGGCTGGCTCGCGAGCAGCTCGGCGAACGAGGCCCAGCGCCGCCCGGCGGCGAGCCCCGCGGCGGCGACGACATCCGCCTTGCCCACCTCGACCACCGGCTCGCGGCTCCAGCCGGCGGGGTCGTAGGCCCAGCCGAGGACCATCCGGACCGGGTCGATCCCCGGCCAGGCGCGCAGGCCGGTCACCGTCCAGACCATGTCGCGGGCGAGAGTGTCGAAGGGCATCACCCGGCCGTCGTGCTGGACGGGCAGCTCGCGCACCGCGGCCGCGGTGGCGGCGTCGGGCAGCTCGGCCGCCGCGAGCGGCGAGGCCGCGAGGGCGAGCAGCAAGAGCGCCATCGCCGTCCGTCCGCGTGCCTGGATCAGTCGGGTGGCGAAGACCAGGATCATGCCGGCGATCAGCAGGTAGTAGCCGGTGAAGACGATCGTCTGCCCCGGATCGCGCGACACCGAGAGCACCGTCATCTCCCGGCCCCCCTGGACCTGGTAGCTGCTCTGGAAGAAGGTGTAGCCGCGGTGCTCGAGCGGCTTGTTCATCTCGATCACCGCCGGGCGCTCGCCGGCGCCGTCGATCACCGTCACCCGGCTGCGGAACATCGACGGCCGGCGCGTGCCGGGGTAGAAGTCCATCTCGAAGGCGTCGCAGCGCACCTCGAACGGCAGCTGGAAGGTCGATCGCGCGCCCTGCGGTCCGATGTCGGAGAGCACGGCGCTCGACTGCTCCCCCTCCCAAAGGGGCAGCTGCCCCTCGACCTTGGCGACCGCCGTCATCAGCGCACCGGCGAGGATCAGGGCGAGCGAGAGGTGGGTGACGGCGAAGCCGAGCCGCCACTTGGTCTTCGGCCAGCGCTCGATCAGGGCGACGACGAGATTGAGCCCGAACAGCCCCTCGAGCGCCAGGAACCAGGGCGCGAAGTAGATCGCCTGCGCCGCCTCGACGCCGCGCATCGATTCGACGATGGTCGCCGCGGCCAGCACCACCGCGATCGCCAGGACCAGCCAGACCGTCAACTGCAGCGAAGCGAGAAACTGCCAGACTCGACGCATCGTGAGTCCCCCCGCGGCGCACCCTAGCGCG